>JADJBK010000006.1:2192904-2506177 GCA_016703745.1 Nitrosomonas sp.
GATCTCGCTAAAAAATTTCAGGACTATGGCGTGGAAGCTATCATTCATACTGACATTGGCCGGGATGGCATGATGAATGGTATGAACGTCCAAGCTACCGTTGCATTGGCCGATACACTGACTATTCCGGTCATAGCCAGTGGCGGCATTACAAATTTAGAGGATATCAAAAAACTGTGCGAAGTCGAGTCGCGTGGGATTATGGGCGCCATAACTGGTCGTGCTATTTATCAGGGATCACTGGATTTCGGTGAGGCGCAAGCGTTGGCTGATGAATTGAGTTTGCTAAATAGCAAAATCACTTCTCCAGCATGATCAATTTCCTGCACTTTCTGTCATGGGGTTAGCCAAACGCATCATTCCTTGCCTGGATGTCAGTAATGGACGCGTGGTAAAAGGGGTAAATTTTGTTTCGCTCAAGGATGCTGGCGATCCGGTTGAGATTGCCAGACGCTATGATGAACAGGGAGCGGATGAACTGGTTTTTCTTGATATTACTGCCAGTTCGGATGGGCGGGATCTGATACTGCATATCATAGAGGAAGTTGCATCCCAGGTTTTTATTCCGCTGACAGTCGGTGGTGGGGTGCGTAAGGTGGAAGATGTCCGCCGACTCCTGAATGCCGGTGCTGACAAAGTCAGTATCAACACTTCTGCCGTTCTGAATCCGTTGCTGGTGGCAGAATCAGCTGAATATTATGGCTCTCAATGTATCGTAATCGCGATTGATGCCAGGCAAGGAAGCAATTTAATTGACGGCTCAAAAAGCTGGGAAGTTTTTACGCACGGTGGTCGCAAACCAACTGGTATTGATGCCATTGATTGGGCGAAAAAGATGCAGTCGCTGGGTGCGGGGGAGATCCTGCTTACCAGTATGGATCGAGATGGAACGTGTTCTGGGTTTGATCTTGACTTGACCCGTGCCATATCAGATGCCATAGATCTGCCCATTATTGCCAGCGGTGGCGTGGGCAACCTCGATCATCTGGTCGATGGTATTCTGCAAGGGCGAGCGGATGCCGTGCTGGCGGCCAGTATTTTTCATTATGGTCAATACACGATTACACAAGCCAAACAGTATCTTTCTACTCATGGCGTAGAAATACGCCTGTGATATTAGGGTAAACTGAGGCAGGTAGTATTTACAGGATATCGTGAGAGTATTTATGCCCAATAATTGGCTCGACAAGATCAACTGGTCAGCGGATGGATTGATTCCGGTGATCGTCCAGGAAGAAGGTAGCGGCAAGGTATTGATGTTTGCCTGGATGAATCGTGAAGCGCTCACATTGACTGTTGCTCAAGGCGAGGCAGTTTACTGGTCGCGTTCCAGAAAGAAGCTGTGGCATAAAGGTGAGGAATCTGGCCATAAACAAAAAATCAAGGCAATTTATCTTGATTGCGATGAAGACGTATTGCTGCTTTCCGTGGTGCAATCCGGTGGTATTGCTTGTCACACTGGACGGGAAAGCTGTTTTTTTAATAAACTGGAAGCAAACGAGTGGATCGAGGCAGCTCCTGTTATCAAGGATCCTTCACTGATCTATACCAAATGACATCATCCACAATCCTCCAGCGACTTTCACAAACCATAGAAACACGCAGGCATGCTGACCCTGCCAGCTCTTATGTCGCAAAACTGTTGACAAGTGGTCAGGACAAGATTTTAAAAAAAATTGCGGAGGAGGCGGCTGAAACGATTATGGCGTCCAAGGACGGTGATGCCGAGCAGATCATTTATGAAACAGCCGATTTATGGTTTCATTGTCTGGTGATGCTTGCGCATCATGACATTTCACCTGATGCTGTTTTGCAGGAACTGGCACGCAGGGAAGGGATGTCCGGTATTGATGAGAAACAGTCACGATTGACTAACCAGTAAACTAGACCAGGTTAAAGATCAGGAAATTATGGAAGATTGTATTTTCTGCAAAATAGTACGGAAAGAACTTTCCGCCAGCATTATTCATGAGGATGAAGATACGCTGGCTTTTCTGGATATTCATCCCGTTGCCCCCATACATTTTTTGCTGATTCCAAAACTGCATATTGGTGCTTTAAGTAACATTGATGCCAGTCACCAGCAGTTGATGGGCAAAATGATGTGCCTGGTCCCAAACCTGGCAACCGCCCAGGGATGCAAGGACGGGTTCCGCACAATTATCAATACGGGTTATATCGGAGGACAGGAGGTTGCGCATCTTCACATCCATGTCATTTCTGGAAATAATCGTCTGCCAGCTATGATCAAAAATGATTGAATCATTTTCACGGGAGTAAATAATGGGAGCATTCAGTATCTGGCATTGGCTGGTCGTTCTGGCAATTGTAGTATTGGTATTCGGGACTAAAAAGCTGCGTAATCTGGGTAGTGATCTGGGTGGAGCGGTTAAAGGGTTCAAGGAAGGTATGAAAAGCGCTAATGACGATACAACTTCTCCACCGCCCTCACAGCAAATAGATAATCAGCCCGTTGAGCATGAAATCAAGGAAAAAGATCAGACCAGAGTCTGACAAGCTGCGCACAGAATATTCTCTGGGTTAACTGATGTTTGATATCAGCTTTGCTGAATTGATGATTATTATGATCGTTGGTCTGATCGTTCTGGGTCCGGAGCGATTACCAATTGTTGCGCGCACCATCGGCCACTTGCTGGGGCGTGCGCAGCGTTACGTGGATAGCATCAAGCGCGATCTTCGTGCCGAAATAGAGCTGGATAATCTCAGAAAACTGCAGGATGCCGTGCACGACAATATCAGCACATTTGAGAATTCGTTAACCAAAGAAATATCTGAAATCCGGAAATCTGCCGATATTTCCCCGGATACAGCAAGCAAAAGCACCGTAGACACCAACGTAGAGCAGGAAACAACCCGCATTGCAACACCTGACCCCGCTGCTTCCCAACCAGAACCCCTTATGGCAAATTCCGACACCACTTCAGCCAGTCGCGCCACCAAAAAATAATCGATACGATACGTAAAAGCATCTGGCGTATTATTTCATGATAAATTTCAGTGAATAACAATCCATGGATGATGGAAATACCTTTATTGCGCATCTGATAGAGTTGCGCACCCGATTGATCCGGATTTTTCTGGTTTTGTTGGCAGCGTTTCTGCCATGTGGCGTTTTTGCGCGGGAGTTGTATAGCATATTGGCGCATCCCTTGCTGGAGAAGCTGCCTCAAGGCGGACAAATGATTGCAACTGCGGTTGCCACGCCCTTTTTCATTCCAATGAAGGTTGCGTTGATGACAGCGTTCCTGCTTACTCTGCCTCACACAATGTATCAAGTCTGGGCATTTGTTGCCCCTGGACTTTACGCTCATGAAAAACGTTTGTTTCTGCCACTGGTTATCACCAGCAGCATCTTGTTTTTTCTGGGAATGTCTTTTGCCTATTTTGCGGTATTGCCATTGGTATTTGAATTTATCATTTATTTTGCGCCGGAAGGTGTTGCGGTAATGACGGATATCGGGGAATATCTCAGTTTCGTATTATCGATGTTCCTGGCTTTTGGTATTACTTTTGAAGTGCCTGTATTCGTTCTGGTTCTGGTTAGAGCGGGCATTGTTCCAATCGAAAAGATGAAGGCAATCCGTCACTATGTGCTGGTAGGTGCATTTGTTATTGCTGCAATCGTTACCCCGCCAGATGTGATTTCGCAATTTTTGCTGGCTGTGCCACTGTATTTACTTTATGAACTGGGAATTATACTAGCTGCTTTGACAGCCAGGCAGCCAGCCAAGGCAACAACTCCAATAAATCCGGACAGCCAGAAAAAAGATGAAAGTGGTTAGGATTGTGTTTGCTGTTGTCTCTGTCTGACATGTTCGAATAAACAGATTGCCGCTGCAGCTGCAACATTTAACGATTCCGTCTTTCCTGGCATAACGATCTTAATGCGTTTGCGAATTTGCTTTAGCAGCTCTTCTGATAGACCGTTTCCCTCATTTCCAAAAGCAAAAATGATCGGCTCCTGCAAATTGGCTTCATAGACGGAGATGGCATCATGTAAAGTTGTCGCTACAATTGCACCATCATAATCTTCCGCCAGTTTTATCAGGTCAGTGTCTTCATGCAGCCGTAAATGAAAATGCGCCCCCATGCCTGCGCGTAAGGTTTTGGGAGACCAGCAATCTGCGCAATCGGTCGATAAAAACACATCACTTACGCTTGCAGCAGCAGCAGATCGTAATATTGAACCTAGATTTCCAGGATCTTGGATAGTTTCCAGCATGACTCCAAATGAGCAATTCCTGATCCCAGTAATCAGTGGGGGTGACGGCATCCGTATTAATGCCAAAATGCCAGCCGGTGTTTGTACAGAAGAAATTTTCTTAAATAAAGTATTGCTAAACATCCAGCAATTTGGAGATAGTGTCGCCTCTACCTGCCTGATTGTATGGCTGATTTCTTGGTTTTGACTGCCGGACTCGCTAACAATTAAGTGAAGTAACTCGCCTCCACTTGTAAGGCAGGATTCAACTAAATGCACACCATCCAGTATCGTCAACTTTTCTGATTGGCGATAAATCGAGGACGTTTGCAGTTTCAGTATTTTTTTATAAAGAGGATGCTCGCGCGATGAAATGCAACGCATACTGTCATAATATCAAAAGTCGAATTATGACAGTATAGCGGTGGAGATGTTGACTAGACAAAGATTATTAACTCATACCTTAGTTCTCTAGCGCTCTAGGTTTGCCGCCACCCTCTTGAGCACTATCTGGAATTTGATGGAATGGCTGTATCGTCTTGCCATAAGCTTCAGGATCTGGTCCTTCTGGTGCGGAAGGTTTACATGCGACTAGCGCTAACGCCATGGCTACCCCGATAATTAATTTAATATTCATGGTTATCTCTCTTCATATTTAAGTTATCAAACTCAATTTATTTGCTGCAGTGCGCAATATGAATGAAACGGGCATGAACGGTATTGATTAGGGTCAAATTTCTAGCTTTTAATAGGCTATGTCATCGTTAGTTAGTGGTTGTTATGTAACCAAATGAATTTAAATAAAAATATCAATTATTGGTTTTTTGGCTAATGGCTTGTTTATAAATGATAAATAGTGTTTATTTGCAGTGACCAACAATTAACGATGACATAGCCTTTTAATATTAACCCAGGTTGAAAAATGATAAAAATGGCGATAAATTCGCACCAGGTGCTTCCGTGTGTGTGGGGGGAGGGGGCTTTAATGCTCGAAGGGCGGTAGATGATTAAATGAGCTGACTTTATCGTCAGCTATAATCAGGCCCATAACATGGCTTTGATTATAAACTCTATTTTCAAGTTCTTTTAAGTATGACTGCTCTAATTGACAGGTTTATGGCAGCAGGTCAAGAATAATACAGTCACTCAAAAATGAAATGCGTTGGCGTCCCCAAGGGGATTCGAACCCCTGTTACCGCCGTGAAAGGGCGATGTCCTAGGCCTCTAGACGATGGGGACCAAGATAAAAAGAATATGCCGATCACTGGTGGAGATAAGCGGGATCGAACCGCTGACCTCTTGCATGCCATGCAAGCGCTCTCCCAGCTGAGCTATACCCCCGGCTAAACAGAAGGGCGATTATACCGATCTGACCTTCGAATGTAAAGTAACATGGGTCTATGTTCCAGGGCAATCGTGCTTAAAAGTGCTTGAAAATAGAATATAGATAAGGTAATGACTTTATCATTTTGATTTTAAATGATAGTAAAAGTAAAATCTTCAATTATCCATCACTTTTCGAGCATTCAGGCCCCCTGTGTAAACAGACAAAAGAAGCGCCAGCTACAAGATATTTTCTTTATCAGCATCTGCGCTACGATTTTTGGTGCAGGCGCATTGGGCTATAGAGAACAATTTGTACTGGGCTCTTGTATACTTTGATGAAGATAGTAATCTGGCTCGCAAGGGGCATATTGCTGCGAATCTGGCTGTTATTTGGCATGTCGCCCTGAATCTGGTCAAGGCCAAAAAATATCCACAGTTGGCATCAAGATCAAACGGTTAAAATCCGGATGGGATAATGACTATTTATGCCAGATTATTGATGAGGTTAAGCTCGATTACTCTGGCATTGCTTGCCAGAGTTTTTTAACGGAGGGACTTAATGTTTTGTTGCAAACTGGGCAATCCATCACGGATAGTCGGCTTTTCAATTATTCTAATGATAGGGTTCTCCTGCGTGCTGGCGGATGGGCCTGTGGTGAGTCATATTCACTGTTCGGACTCAATTACGGCAGAGCACGCAGAGAGCAGCACGGAACAACAGCCCGAACATCTCTGTAGTCCGAAAGTTCATTCTGGTAATTCTCCGCTAGCAATTGAGTTACCTGAAAAAATAAAAGATCAGCTCAAAATAGATGCCGGCTTCGGGTGGGGAATTTTTAATGGCAATATCTATAACGGAAATAGCGAATATGTGATTACGCGATTAGTCGTCAGCATGGAACCCATTCACGATGGGCATCACATGGAAATGGTCGGAGATATGTCACATGGGATAAAAATCCATCAGATCGACCTGAGTCTTGCTCCCTTGACCCGAGGAGCTCTATCAATGGTGCTGCATGAGGAAGATGCGCATATACATAATTTTAAATGGGAAATAGTTAAGGTTTTCGGATATAAGCAAAAAATATAATCTGGATTCACTGGATGGGCTGGTCGCAATTCAATCCACGGAATGTAACTCGACCAGTATTCGCGGCATTGCTCTTCGTGATGGTTCAGATCAGCCCGCGCTCAGCAAAAGACACCACTTCTTCACTGCCAATAACAAAATGATCCAGCACACGAACATCCACCAATGCCAGAGCTTGTTTGAGGGATTGTGTCAGCATCTCGTCAGCCTTACTGGGTTCTGCCAAACCGGAAGGATGGTTATGTGCAAGAATGACGGCAGCAGCATTGTGGAATAGCGCGCGCTTGACGACTTCTCTAGGATAAACGCTTGCCTGGGTCAAAGTGCCACGGAATAATTCCTCGGTTACTATCGTGCGATGCTGCCCATCAAGAAAAATAACAGTAAATATTTCGTGTGGCTTCGATCGCATGCTTAATCGCAGGTAATCTTTGACAGACTGGGGAGAGTCCATGATTGCACCCTGCTTGATCTGCTCGGCAAGCGCACGGCGAGCCATTTCCATAACAGCCTGAAGTTGGGCATACTTGGCTGGACCCATGCCTGGTTGCTGACTGAAGGTCACCAGGTCCGCCATGCACAATTTTGTTAAACTGCCGAAATGGGTCAATAATTCCCGCGCCAACTCGACAGCATTTTTACCGGCAATCCCTGTGCGCAGAAATATGGCGAGCAACTCTGCATCAGAGAGATGCGCTGCCCCTTTATGAATTAATTTTTCACGTGGCCGCTCTGCTTCCGGCCAATCGGTAATTGCCATATAAAATGAATCCTTTGGAAATGAATTTACTGACTATGAGAAACGGCAGTTTCTTTCGGAAATGTATGGGTAACGACAGAGCATGATGGATATTCATACCCAATTTAAGGGGAGGCGAGTGCTGCTGGGAATAACGGGTGGGATTGCAGCGTACAAGTCAGCAGAGTTGGTGCGCCTGCTGGTTCAAGAAGGATTCGCCGTGCAAGTTGTCATGACCGAATCCGCCTGTCATTTTATTGGCCCGATAACCCTGCAAGGGTTGTCGGGAAAAAAGGTCTTCACAGATCTTTGGGATACCGGAATTTCAAACAGTATGGCGCACATCGAGCTCTCTCGCAGCGTAGATGCCATTCTGGTTGCGCCCGCAAGCGCAGATTTTATTGCCAAATTAGCACATGGTCTGGCTGACGATTTATTGTCAACACTTTGCTTGGCCAGAAATTGCCCACTATGGGTTGCGCCGGCGATGAATCTACAAATGTGGGAAAATCCGACCACGGTGCGAAATCTGCAAACCTTGCGCCAGGATGGCATTGCTGTATTTGGACCGGAGAGCGGTTCGCAGGCCTGTGGCGAGACTGGTGCGGGTCGCATGTCGGAGCCTGCCGCTCTGCTGAGTGCAATTCGAGCAAAATTCCTGACAAAATCTCTGAGCAGCCTGAATGGTAAGCGCGTATTGATCACTGCCGGGCCGACTTTTGAAGCCATCGATACAGTTCGGGGGCTTACCAATCGAAGCTCAGGAAAAATGGGGCTCGCCATGGCACAGGCTGCACTCGATGCCGGGGCGCAGGTGACGTTAATTTGTGGGCCAATTTGCTTGCCTTGCCCTGCAGTGAATAAACAAATTAACGTAAGCAGTGCCGAAGAAATGTTTACTGCCGTCAAAAATGGAATTGAAAATAAGGATATTTTTATCAGCGTCGCAGCAGTGGCGGATTACCGTCCAGTCGAAACGTATCCGCACAAACTAAAAAAACAGAAAGATATACTGACGCTGTCACTGGTTCCCAATCCGGATATTCTGCGTTATGTGGCAAGTTTGCCTCATGCTCCGTTTTGTGTGGGATTCGCCGCCGAGACAGAACAGATCGAGCAGCATGCCGAGTCAAAAAGACGCGACAAGAAGCTGCCATTAATCGTCGCCAACGATGCGCGTTCGGCTATCGGTTCGGATGATAGCGCCCTGATTCTAATTGATGACGATGGAGTTCATCCATTGCCAACCGCAGCAAAAAATGTGCAAGCCGCACATGTTATGGCGCATATCGCCAAACTATATGCCCAATATCCCAAACACGATCTATCCAGCCAATCCAAAAATGAACCCCATTGATTTTAAAATACTGGACGCACGCCTCAACGATTTCCCGCCGACATATGCCACGCCGGGATCGGCGGGAATCGATCTGCGCGCGTGCCTTGAAGAAAAAATGTTGCTTCACCCCGGCGAAACCAGCCTCATTCCGACAGGTATTGCGATTCACCTTGCTGATCCCGGCCTGGCAGCCATGATTCTGCCACGCTCTGGACTTGGGCATAAGCATGGCATTGTACTCGGCAATCTTGTTGGATTAATTGATTCAGACTATCAAGGTGAAATTCTGGTTTCGTGCTGGAATCGCGGGCATCACACATTCGAACTCAACCCGCTGGAACGAATTGCGCAGCTTGTCATCGTACCGGTCATCCAGGCGAATTTCCGCCTTGTTGAAATATTTAGTCCAAGCGAACGTGGTTCAGGTGGCTTTGGCAGTACGGGTACATGCTAAAACAAATAATTTTGTTTGTGCTACTGGTGGCAGGATTGGGGGAAGTCGCCCTGGCTGATAACACATGGCTACCCGTCGTTGATCTGAATATAGCAGGTCAAACTATTTCAGCAGAAGTCGCTGCCACACCTGCCGCTCTTGCCGCTGGATTGATGTACCGCCAGCACCTGATTGAAAATGGTGGCATGTTGTTCATTTTCCCCAAAGCGGGCATCCACGCGATGTGGATGAAAAACACGCAGATTCCTCTCAGTGTCGCGTTCATTGATGCCGAGGGTATCATTATCAACATGGCAGACATGGAGCCGAATACTCTCAAATTACATTATTCGGCAAAAGAAACCAGCTTTGCACTGGAAATGAAACAGGGCTGGTTTGCTAAACATGATATCCAGGCAGGCGATCAGATACAGGGATTCGATGACATAAAAAACAGCGTCCAGCCTTAGTCGTTCTATCGCATTTGCGGAAACATTCCTTTAACCGCACGCATCATTTTTGACATACCGCCCTTGTTAATCATTTTCATCATCTTGCGCGTTTGTTCAAACTGGGCAAGCAGTCGATTGATCTCCTGTATCGAGACGCCAGAACCTGCAGCAATACGGCGTTTACGTGATGCTTTCAGAAGCTCCGGTTTAACCCGTTCCTGTGGCGTCATGGAGTTGATAATGCCCTCACTGCGATGGATGATTTTTTCATCAACATTCATGTTTCGCGCTGCCTGCGCAAGCTGGTGCGGCATTTTTTCGAGCATGGCATTCATGCCACCCATTTTTTTCATTTGCTGGAATTGCTGTGCGAAATCATTCAGATCAAAACTCTTGCCAGATTTCATTTTCTTCATCAGGCGTTCAGCTTCTTTCTGATCTGAGGTACGTTGTGCATCCTCGATCAGGCCTAGCACATCACCCATTCCTAGAATACGGGAGGCCATCCGTTCTGGGTAAAATGGCTCCAGTCCATCCAGTTTTTCAGCAACACCGGCAAACTTGACTGGTTTTCCGGTGACGTGCCTGACCGAAAGTGCTGCACCGCCGCGTGCATCGCCATCGAGTTTGGTAAGAATGACGCCGGTTAGTGGCAACGTATCAGCAAATGCTTTTGCGGTATTGACCGCATCCTGCCCCTGCATTGCATCCACGACGAACAAGGTTTCAATCGGTTTTAGCAGGCGTTCCAGCTCGCTTATTTCCTGCATCATGGCTTCATCGATACCCAATCGTCCAGCGGTATCGACGATTACCACATCCATATGGTGTCTGCGCGCGTAATCCATCGCTGCGCTGCAGATTTCTGCAGGCAGTTGTCCAGTCTGTACCGGAAAAAATTCTGCTCCAACCTGCTTGGAAAGGAGCTCCAGCTGCTCAATTGCGGCGGGGCGGTAAATATCACAGGACACCAGCATCACTTTTTTCTTTTTCTGTGTCATCAGCCATTTGGCAAGCTTGCCGCTGCTGGTGGTTTTACCTGCGCCCTGTAATCCTGCCATTAAAATAACGGCTGGTGGGGTTACATTAAGATTGAGTTCGGCTTTTTCGCCGCCCATGATGGTGATCAGTTCCTGGTGCACAATACCGATCAATGCTTGCCCAGGGGATAGACTATCCAGCACTTCCTGGCCAATTGCCCGTTGTTTGATTTGCTCAATGAACACCTTGATAACCGGTAACGCCACATCGGCTTCCAATAATGCCATCCGAACCTCACGCAGCGCATCCTGCATGTTGTTTTCAGTCAGACGTGCCTCGCCGCGCAAGGTCTTCATTACGCCCGACAGGCGTTCGGTTAAATTGTCAAACATAGTAGCTCCTGGTTAGAATTTTGCTGTGAGGTAATGATAAGTCCCGCTTTAATAGCTGATAAACTAAACACTTTAATTTATGCTCGAGCAATAACACATCATCCTTTATCGAAGGATGTCTCGAAGGCATCAGCGTGTTTATCTTGCGGTTTATCTATCTATTTGTCGACACATGTTCAGTATTTTAACTTATCTTCTTGTCGCAACGCTTTATGGATTGGCTGGATGGTATTTTTGGCGCGTAACGAACAGGCGAACCCCTGAAACGCGAACTCAAAAGGCGGATGTCAAATCAGTGCAACTCATTTTGTTGGTGCCGCTGGTATTGCATGGTTCGGTTCTTTATCAGTCGATCTTTGTGGATGGGTTGCTCAGCTTTGGTGTGGGAAATGCGGTTTCTGCGATTGTCTGGATTGCGGCACTCATCTATTGGCTGTCCGGGTTTTTATCCGCGCTGCAGGGTTTGCAGAATCTAATGGCACCCCTCTCATTCATTGCCGCAGTGGCAGTTCTGGTGCCGCTACTGTTCCCTGTTACGCATCCGTTAGCGCATACCGAACTCGCTGTATTTAAGGCACACTTGCTGGCGGCAATGCTCGCCTATGGTTTTTTCACGATTGCCGCACTGCACGCATTGCTGATGACAGCGCTGGAGCGCCACTTGCATCAATCTGCCGGATTATCGCTACTCAGCCGCCTGCCACCATTGCTGGTTATGGAGAAAATGCTGTTTCGGCTGGTCTGGACCGGTTTCATCCTGTTAAGCCTGACACTATTCAGTGGTATTTTTTTCTCACAGGAAATATTCGGCCAATCGCTGACTTTCACCCACAAAACCCTGTTTGGTATCATTTCCTGGATTATTTTCGCAGCGCTGCTGGCGGGTAGACATTTCTACGGATGGCGTGGTCGCACCGCCATCCGCTGGACGTTGACCGGATTCGTCATTCTCGTATTAGCCTATATCGGCAGTAAATTTGTGCTGGAAGTTATTCTGAGTCGGTAATATTCCCAGGTGAGAAAAGCCAAACCAACAAATAATTGCTCGATATATCAAGCCAAGATACTGACCTCATTCGCAGTATTGGGTATCAAAACCGATGCCGAGTGGCTAACGGATATCGATTATCTACCGCTAGATACGCCTTTGTTACCTCCCATCAATGTGGTAGCTGCCGAGGCTTGTAGCCAGCTGCAAGCTTATCTGCAAAATCCGCGCGTAATTTTTGATCTACCGCTGCACATCAGCGGCACACAGCATCAGCAAAGAGTCTGGCAGCAGATTCAGGCAATTCCACCCGGTACAACTCGTAGCTATGCCGAATTTGCCAACTTGTTGCACAGCAGCCCACGTGCGGTTGGACAGGCATGCGGCGCAAACCGATTACCGATTGTTATTCCCTGCCATCGCGTCATCGCCAAGAACGGTAGCCTGGGAGGGTTCATGCATGCCAGTGATGGTATGCCACTCATGATCAAACAGTGGCTGCTGTCACATGAACGTAACCGTCCAACGCTCCCATCTACGCAATCATAATTTTCTGGATTATTCTCCTCTGCATTACCTTACAGGATGATAAGCAAAAGCATATCAGCAACTGGCAAGCGAGCGGTTTGTCGCAGGCAGTCTATTGCCGGGCGCGCGGGTTGAATGCGAAGACGTTTGGGAACTGGTTGCGCGCTCACCGGCGTGGGCGCGATGATATCAAGCTGCCAGCCTTGATTCCGGTTACGATCAAACCGGCTTTCTTCCGATCGACAACAACCCGGTGGAGAACACCATCCGCCCGATCGCAATCGGCAAAAAGAATTGGCTATTCACCGGATCGGAACGTGCCGGTCAACGCGCCGCTGCCATTCAAACCTTGTTCGGTACCGCGCAACTCAACAAACTCGATCCCGCCGCATGGCTTGCAGACACACTCGCCAGACTACCCACCTGGCCCAATAACCACATCGATGAATTGCTGCCACTTACACCAGCATTCATTCAATCACTTAAACAGCAGGAAAGATAGATGGGAGCGCTGGACGGTTACAAAACTCTGAATTTTTAGAAACGCCCTTAGCCATATTTTTTACGATTGCGACGCCGGCGGCTGTGGGCCTGCTGCAGCTCTTTTTCAGTTGGAGGAGGTGCTTTTTTATCCGCATAAGGATTTTTTCCTGATCTAAACTCTACCCGTAAAGGCGTACCTTTCAAGTCAAAGGTTTTCCTGAGTGTATGTTCAAGATAACGCCGATAGGTTGCTGGCACATGTTCCAGCATTGAGCCATGGATAATGATTAATGGAGGGTTGGACCCTCCCTGGTGCGCATAACGTAATTTTGGCCGGGACACCCCCCCGCGCGGTGGAGGTTGTTTAGCTACAGCAGCAAGCATGGCCCGCGTCAGACGAGGCGTCGGAATATGCGCCATTGCCGCTGCATAGGCTTCATCAACCGATGGCATCAATCGCTTGAGCCCATGCCCATGCAATGCGGAAATATAGTGCAAACTGGCAAAATCGAGAAATGCCAGTTTGCGTTCCAGTTCGCGCTTAATTGTTTCGCGCGCGTATTCATCCAGTCCATCCCATTTATTCACTGCCACAACCAACGCACGGCCTGTTTCATAGATAAAACTGGCAATGTGGGCGTCCTGCTCAGAAATGTGATTATGCGCATCCAGTACCAAAATGACGAGATTGGCGGCCTCAATCGACTGTAGCGTTTTGATCACCGAGAATTTTTCCAGCGTCTCCAGCACCTTGCCACGACGACGCAGGCCAGCAGTATCAATTAGGGTATATTGGCGCTGATTACATTCAAAATCAATGTAAATACTGTCACGAGTGGTACCAGGCTGGTCAAAAGCAATCACACGTTCTTCGCCAAGCAAAGTATTGACCAGCGTGGATTTACCTACGTTAGGGCGACCGACGATGGCAATTTTAGGATACTGCTCTGCGGGCAGATCCGCTTCTTCTAACGGAAAATCCGCCAGCGCCAAATCGATCAATTCACCGATATTGTCACCATGAAGCGCCGAAACGGCGCAGGGTTCGCCCAGACCCAGCTCGTGAAACTCTGCAGTCATGATCGATAAACGCATGCCCTCAGTCTTGTTGACTATCAATATGATCTTATCTGCTCGCTTGCGTAACTGCTCAGCGACAATCTTATCCTGTGGCGATAATCCCTGCCGGCCATCTACCACAAACAGGATGACATCGCCTTCATCCACTGCCAGCAAGGTTTGCTTGGCCATCGCATGCAAAATCCCGGTCTTCACCACAGGTTCAAACCCGCCGGTGTCCACCACCAGATAGGGTTTATCTCCTAATTTTCCATGTCCATAATGACGATCACGCGTTAATCCCGGAATATCCGCCACCAAAGCATCACGACTACGGGTGAGGCGATTAAATAATGTAGATTTTCCGACATTCGGACGTCCAACCAGGACGAGTGTAGGTTTCATGATGATAAGTTAATGGTCAATTGGAAGGGAAAATTTGCCGCGAATGACCAGGTGAAATGAAGACTTCTAATACGATTAACGACGATTTGACAAAACGCAGCACCGAAAAAAAACACCCAATATCGGGCAGGTTATGGCAAAGAAAATGCAAATACCCCTCCCTTCTGGGTTTGTACCACAAATCCATCCGGGAGATATTCGGGCGCAGACAAAATCGGACTGCCATCGGTAGGGGCGCGCGCCAGTAACGTGCCATCATTACGGCTAAGTATCGTGACGTACCCTTTATCATCACCAATGACCAGGCGTGCACCACGCGCAATCAACGACAAGGTGATCTTGCGACTACCAAGCTTGCCTTGTTTCCAGTCAGTGACACCGCTGCTCCTGTCATAGGCTGCCAATGCACCCTGTTCTTCACTGACATAGACTCGCTGATTGTCCATAATCAGCCCCGCGTTGCTTGACGCATCCTTGCTCCAGATCTGGTTGCCGCTGGCAAGCTCAAAACAGGCAACCCGACCACGGTAGGCAACTGCACAGACACTGTTCTGATCGATAGCTGGCAGACCGCTGATATCGGTCATACGTTCAAGTTCTGTCACCCCACGAGGCAAGGCGACCGTTGCCTCCCAGCCCACATTGCCATCCTGCAGATTAATCGCGATCAGCTTTCCCCCGGGAAAACCGGCAAAAATTGCACCAGGAAATAGCGCTACCCCAGCATAACTCCGTACCGTCAAGGGTGGCGTAGCACCCTGATAAACCCAGATACGTGAACCATCATCGGCATTGAGCCCGAAAAGCCTGCCGTCTCCCGTTCGCACCACAACTATCCCGCTATCCACATGGGGAGGGCTGAGAATTTCGCTGCTAACCTGCGCCTGCCATAACAGATTGCCGGATTCATCAAAAGCCAACACCTCGCCTTTGTAAGTTCCCAGCAGAATCAAACCTTCGCCTATACCGACACCACCAGACAGGCGTTTGTCGGTATCAATCTGCCAGGCTTTTTCACCTGAACCCGCATCCAGCCTGGCCAAAAGGCCATTTTCATCGGCAACGTACAGCCCGCCGCCATCATAGACCGGATAAAATACCGCTGTCTTGCTCTCCGCGAGCTTTACCTTCCATAAACTTTCTATACTGGGTAAGGCAGCAAGTGCAGCCATGTCATCTTCATCTATCTCGACTTCATCGGTATCTTTACTGAAAAGATCAGTGAAATGTCCTCCGCCCAAGTTACCCAGACCCAGGCTTTCACAGCCAGTCAACATCAGCAGCATCAGACCCATACCCATGCCCCGTAACAACGAAACCGAGAAAAAACTGGATGGGCGTGTGCTGAGAGTCATTGCTTAATCTCTTAGTGCATCCATCTTCATTTGCACGATATTCTGGTAGGAACTTTGCCCGCTCAAACGATCAAGTGCTTGATGATAAGCGGTGCGCGCTTCTTTTGTTTTACCGGAAGCAACGAGCACATCTCCACGTAGATCCGCATAAAGTCCAGCAAAAGATGTTCCATGTTTCGTATTCAACAGGGAAAGCGCCTGTTCAAACTGTTGCTCATCCAGCAAGATTCCCGCCAGGCGTAAACGCGCCAGATCCTTCAGCTCCATTTCTTCGGATTTATCCAGAACCCACTGCAGCATCGTTTTAGCTGTGAGAATATCACCAGTCTTGAAACTTGCTTGAGCCGAAATCAAAGCCGCACGCGACGCATAACCGCTACTGGAAAAACCTTCTGTCAATAACAATGCCGCATCCCGGATCTTTCCGGCATCACCCGTTTTATCGAGCTGTTGTTGAAGAACGGCATACAAGTCAGCTGCTTGCTCTGCCTGCTGACTCTTATAATGACCCCACAATCGGTTACCCGCAACACTGGCCACCAAAATCGCCACACTCAGCAAAATTATGTTGCCGTTGGCAGCCCACCAGGCTTTTAAACGATCAATTTTCTCCTGCTCTTCAAAATCAAGTGATGACATCGCGTTATTCCTTTCTAATAAACTGCTTTAATAGGTTAATTTTTACCCAGTAGGGCACAGATTTCAGCCAGGTCGACACTCACCTGCTCGGCAGCTTCACGTAACGGTTTGAGACTGATTCTCCTGGCCTTTGCCTCATCATCTCCGATAACCGCCGCAAATTGAGCGCCACTGACATCAGCTTTTTTCATTTGTGATTTGAAAGCTCCCCCGCCGTTATGCAATACCACCTTGACGCCCTGATCGCGCAAGTATTCGGCAACTTCCCACGCAAAATCAGCCGCCATTTCACCCTGATGAACCACATAAATATCGGGACGATTCGCCGTGTATGTCTCATCCAGACCCACCATGAGCGCCAGGATTCGCTCAATCCCCATGGCGAAACCGCAGGCAGGCGCCGGTTTTCCTCCCACTTGCGCAATCAGCCCATCGTAACGTCCACCCGCGCAAATCGTACCCTGCGCACCGAGATGATCGCTCACCCACTCGAATACCGTGCGATTATAGTAATCCAGCCCCCTCACAAGACGCGGATTGATGGTGAAATCCACCCCACGATTTCGCAGAATAGTTTGCAGGGATTCGAAATGAGCCAGCGATTCCTCATCCAGATCATCAAACAGTCTGGGAGCATCTTTCAATAGCTCCTGCATAGCGGGATTCTTGCTGTCAAGGATACGCAGCGGATTGCTGTGCAGGCGCCGGCGAGCATCTTCATCAAGCTGATCAGCAAATCTTTCAAGATAACTAACCAACCTGGCACGATAAATGGCGCGCGAATCCGGGCTGCCGAGCGTGCCAATCTCCAGGCGAACAGGCGTAACACCTAACAGACGCCACAATCTGGCACACATGATGATATGTTCGGCATCGATATCGGGACCCGAAAAGCCGAGTGCCTCAACACCGACCTGGTGAAACTGGCGATAGCGTCCTTTTTGCGGCCGTTCATGCCGGAACATCGGGCCGCTGTAATAAAGCCGCTGTGGGCCGGTATACAGCAAATTGTGCTCAATAACCGCGCGCACACAAGAAGCGGTTCCTTCCGGGCGCAACGTCAGCTGCTCACCATTGAGATGATCGACAAACGTATACATCTCTTTTTCAACGATATCCGTAATGGCGCCAATCGAGCGTACAAACAAGTCAGTCTGTTCCACCACCGGCGTGCGCAAATTACGATAACCGTAGGCAGCCAGCCAGGTGCGAATGATTTCTTCGAAGTAACCCCACTTGTCACTCTCATCCGGCAGGATATCATTCATCCCGCGAATGGCACGTATTACACTAGACATTGACGCGTTTTTTCTGGTAGTGGGTACGCACGTATTCGTCAACAATGGAACGGAACTCTCCGGCAATGTTATCACCCTTGAGCGTAACGGTTTTTTGCCCATCGACAAACACGGGCGCAACCGGATTCTCGCCTGACCCAGGCAAGCTGATGCCAATATTGGCATGCTTGCTTTCACCCGGTCCATTGACAACACAACCCATCACCGCCAGTGTCATATTTTCAACGCCGTCATACTGATCCCGCCAGTCAAGCATTTTCTCGCGAACGTAAGCCTGGATACTTTCCGCCAATTCCTGAAAATAGGTACTGGTGGTACGGCCACAACCCGGGCAAGCCGCTACCAGCGGCACGAAGGCGCGCAAACCCATGGTTTGCAGTATTTCCTGCGCGACGATAACCTCACGAGTACGATCTCCCCCCGGTTCCGGAGTCAGCGAAATGCGAATCGTATCGCCCATACCGGAAAACAACAGGACGGACAGAGCCGCCGTTGAAGCAACAATCCCTTTGGAACCCATGCCAGCCTCGGTCAATCCCAGATGCAACGCATAATCACATTGCCCGGCAAGCTCACTATAAACGGCGATCAGATCCTGCACACCGCTCACCTTGCACGACAGCACGATATGATCACGCGGCAGTCCGAGCTCTTCAGCCTTGGCCGCACTTTCCAGCGCGGAAGTAATCAGCGCCTTGCGCATGACCTGCCCCGCATCCAGCGGTTGTGGCAAGCGGGCATTCTCATCCATGATGCGTACCAGCATTTCCGGATCGAGACTACCCCAATTGACACCTATCCGGATTGGTTTGTCATATTTACACGCGATCTCGATCAAGGTTGAGAACTGCTCATCACGTTTCTTACCATGCCCGACATTTCCAGGATTGATACGGTACTTGGCCAGTGCCTGCGCACATTCGGGATACGCACCTAACAGTTTGTGCCCATTGAAATGGAAATCTCCTATCAGTGGCACATTACAACCCATTGCATCCAGTCTCGCGCGGATTCCCGCAACGGCAGCGGCGGATTCCGCATTATTGACGGTAATTCTGACCAATTCCGAACCAGCGCGCGCCAGTTGCGCTACTTGCTGCGTAGTGGCAATTTCATCAGCGGTATCCGTATTGGTCATGGACTGCACCACGACTGGCGCATCACCACCAATCATGACCGACCCCACTTTAACCCCGACACATTTTCTACGTGGACTGACAATTACATTTGTTAACATGAGTTTGCGTATATTATTGAATAATAAAGTTATTTGTCAGCCAGTTTATCGCCACAAATTATTCCAGCGAGAAACGCGCGACATCATCATTGCCACGAGTATAGGGAGCAAGATCCACTGCACGCCCGCCATAAGTCAGCGTTACTCCCGCCGCATTACCAATCACCAGATATAACGGCGGTTTTCCACTGACTGTTTGTTCAGAACCGCGCGCATGAATTTTTTCCAGAATAACATTGCCTTCGCTATCCTTCACTTTGACCCAGGAGTCGCGTGAAAAAATAAAATGCAATGATTTGCCAGAACCATCCTCCTCTGCTGTTGCAGTAGATTCAATTGCCTGGCCAGCAGGCAGCCGGGTTCCGGACAAAGCTTCTTTCACCTGACCGGGCTGAGTAACAGGTGGCAGAGGCGGTGGAACAGACGGCGCTCCCGCAGAAAACGAAAAAGAGGGCGAGGTTATTGCCGGCAAAGGCAATTCAATTGCGGTCTGTCCATCCGTAGAAGCACTTTCGGACAGAGAAGGCAGATCCAGGTCACCCAGTAATGCAGACGACTGTTGATCAAGCTTCTCCGACTGAAAAAGCATATACCCCCCCAGCGCAACGCCGATTGCCAGTAGAAAATAAAGCCATTTTCCACCGCCACTATCACGCTCATGGCTCGAAAGCAGTTTGACTGGCTGCATACCTCGCGCCAGACTACCCTCTCCATGCGTGTGTGCCGCCAAATTACGTGGCAACATCTGCAACAGCTGATCCACATTGGCAAGACGCAGTATCCGCGCGTAATTACGGACATACCCCCTCAGAAATGTGGAGGCAGGCGAAGGTAAGGAAGCATAGTCCTGCGACTCGATTGCCAGGACCTGCTGTTCTGACAAACACAAACGTCGCGCCACTTCACCAGGTTTCAATCCCTGCCGAACTCTTTCATCGCGCAATTGCTCTCCAAGCGAAGTCGTCAAATTCGTTTCCGCTGGATTGCTCATTGGCTGATCGTTGGACGCAAAACCGGCAGAACCGGATGACTCCTCGTCATTCTCGCAAATATCCAGCACGGTTTCATTATCTGATACCGATGGGTTCCCGGATGATTCATCAGGCAATGCCTGAACAATCTCCGCATCCGATGGAATATGTGATTCACTGTCTCGCTGATTCTCACTCATGATTCACCTTGCCTGCACGCAGTGCTCTTGCTTCCCTCGAATCGGGAAAGCGTCTCTGTAATTGAAAAGCATAATTTTCCCGCGCATTCATATCATTGCCTGCCTGCGCGATTCGAACGGCCAGCCACAAACTCTCAGCCGTGGCAGAATAAACCTGTAAATGCCGGGCGATTTCAGACTCGGCGGTTTCCAGGTTACCTTTTTTCAGATCGAGCTCGATCAACCCAAGCCTGGCCAGCGCATAACCAGGGCGGATAATCAATGCTTCACGAAAAAATGCGCGCGCGCGCTCGTAATCTGGCAATTTCAACAAGCACAAACCCGCATTTGCGTAACTTTTTTCAGGGGTATCGTACAAGGGATCGCTGATTGCCTTCATAAAATGACTGACTGACTGTTCAATCCGGCCTTCTCTCCGTTGACACAAAAACCAGCCATAATTATTGTGAATATCAGGATCACTTCCTGCAATCTTAAGGGCACGCTCAAAATTATCCTCCGCGTGCGCATCTTCCTGCAAATCCATGTAGATCAGGCCCAGCATGTTGTAAGCGGAAGCATAATCCGACTTGGATTTGAGTGCTATATTCGCTTCTTCGATCGCCACCCGATACTGACCCCGCTGATAATACTGCCCGGCCAGTTCAGTATGTACAACCGCGCTTTGCAATGCCTTCTGTTTAAGCTCCTCGGGCGTGGATTTATCCACAGCTGGTGCATGCGCACAGCCGGAAAGGTAAATCAGACAGAAAAGCAACCCTCCCCCAGCCAATAATCTTGTCACACAATCAAGAGGTTTCATTTTTTGGATACCTAATTTACCCGGTAACAACGGAACCCGCAGCCGTTCGACGGGTTTTATCCTGCACCTGCCCGGCAAGCTGACCACATGCCGCCGCAATATCATCGCCACGAGTTTTACGTACCGTATTGACAATACCGGCCTCTGACAGCACTTCACGAAAATGGTCAATAGCCACAGCACTCGAACGTTGATAGCCAGAATTGGCAAAGGCGTTAAACGGAATCAGATTCAGTTTACACGGAATGGCCCTGACCAGCTGCACCAGCTCACGTGCCTGCTCAACGCGGTCGTTGACCCCATCGAGCATGATGTACTCAAACGTCACGAAATCCCGTGGCGCCGCCGGAAGATAGCGTTCGCAGGCAGCCAACAACTCCCTGATCGGATATTTTTTGTTGATGGGCACCAGCTGATCCCGCAAGGCATCGTTAGGCGCATGCAGCGAAACCGCAAGCGCAACCGGGCAACGCTCACGCAACCGGTCCATAGCAGGAACCAATCCGGAGGTGCTCACGGTAACCCGCCGACGCGACAACCCATAAGCGTAATCGCTCAGCATCAAATCCAGCGCCTGCACCAGATTTTCAAAATTGGCCAGTGGTTCACCCATTCCCATCATCACAACATTCGTCACTGGCCGCTGCGAATAGTTTGACTGGCTGGCACCCAACAACTGGTTGGCCAGCCACAATTGACCAATGATCTCCGCAACAGTCAGATTACGGTTGAAACCCTGCCGGCCCGTTGCGCAAAAGCTGCAAGCCAGCGCACACCCCACCTGGCTTGAAACGCAAAGCGTACCGCGATTGGGTTCAGGAATGAACACCGTTTCAACCGCATTGCCCGCGCCAGTTGAAATCAGCCATTTGCGCGTTCCGTCAGCAGCGGTATGATCACTGACAAACCCCGGGGGCTCGATCGTCACCACCCCCGTCAGTTTTTGTCGCAACTGCTTGGCCAGATCGCTCATGTCCGCAAACTCCGTCTTGCCGGATTGATGAATCCAGCGCAGCAACTGCCGGGCACGATAAGGTTTTTCCCCTATTCCCCGGCAAAAATCGACAAGCCCCGCTTCATTAAAATCCAGCAAATTAAGCATTGAATGAACTCTCTTGCCAACCCGTCAAACCTGGCCAATATGCAGTCAACGGGAATAGATATTCAACGAAGGAAAAAAACAGGCCATCTCAATTGCAGCAGTTTCAGCTGCATCCGAGCCATGCACAGCGTTGGCATCAATACTATCGGCAAAGTCGGCCCGAATGGTTCCTCTCTCCGCTTTTTTGGGATCAGTTGCGCCCATCAGCTCACGATTCTTCGCAATGGCGTTTTCCCCTTCCAGCACCTGGATCATAACTGGCCCGGAAACCATAAAATCTACCAGATCCCTGAAAAAAGGCCGATCCTTGTGAATCGCATAAAACTGCTCCGCCTCCACTTTCGACAGATGCGCCATGCGTGCCGCGATAATTTTCAATCCGGCCGCTTCGAATCTGGCATAAATCTGACCTATTACGTTTTTTGCCACGGCATCCGGTTTGATTATGGATAAAGTCCTTTCGACAGCCATCAAATTCCCCATAAAATTAGTTTGTTGGAAAAGGCTATTCTAACAAAATTCCTCGCCGGATTTGGCCATCTATACAAAATGAATGACAAGCCGCTAGCGGGCCGGCAGCGAGAACATACCAGGAGGTAACGGATTCGATGATGGTTGATGATGGTTAAAGCGGTTATTTACAAAGACAAGATTCCCCCACACCGGGAACCTGCCGGAACGGGATGAGGCGGATCAAAAGTTCCGCCATGGTTATTATCTGGAGCCAAGCGGACCTATGCGGCGCAGGCTTGTCGGAAAACTTTGCACTCCATTGCTGATGCCGGCATCGAGTTTTCCTGCGCATATAAAAAAACGCCGGTTGCCCGGCGTTTGAGTGATTGCAAGTTTGTCGTTGTTATCCGTAGTCGTCTTATCGCTCTCAAAAATCAGGCCAGTCTGCGACGACGGATGGCAGCAAAACCAAGCAGGCCAGTACCGATCAGCAGCAGACTCACGGGTTCAGGAATTTCATTTGGATTACCGGTCCCGGTTCCCAAATACGCCCATTCTTCAAACGTACCAGCAGAGCCCGATCCAGAGGTTGCGCCTGCCTGCAAACCAAAGCGCGACCATAAAGGAACCTCTGATTAATTCCCCGCAAGTAATATAATTCTGCATCAAACTTTTTCGAGAAGCTATTCATGAAACCTTACCAACAGATGAGTTTTGCTGATGCCGAATACGCCAATAAGGGCAAAGTCACGCGCCGCGAGAAGTTTCTCGATCAACTTGACGGGTTATTGCCTTGGCAGGCTATGATTGATGTTATTGAACCACACTATGCGCCAGGCAATGGGCGTGGCCGCAAACCATTTGCCTTGGAATTGATGCTGCGCGCGCATGTTGCGCAAATTATCTACAACTATTCCGATCCGGGCATGGAAGATGCGCTGTATGAGATTGAATCACTGCGCCGTTTTTGCGGCATTCGTCTGGAAGCCGTGCCGGATGAAAGCACCATTTTGCAATTTCGGCATTTACTGGAAAAACACGGGTTAATGGATCAGATCTTCCAGGTCATCAACCAAACGCTGGGTGAGCGTGGGTTGTTCTTGAAAGCCGGCACCATCGTCGATGCCAGCCTGATTGCCGCGCCGACTTCAACCAAAAATAAGAGCCGGTCGCGTGATCCAGAAATGCATTCCAGCAAAAAGGGCAATCAATGGTTTTTCGGCAGCAAGTTTCATATCGGCGTCGATCATGAAACCGGGTTGGTGCATACGCTCAAAGTAACCTCGGGGCATGTCAGCGACGTTGCCGAAGCCGCCGCCCTGCTGCATGGCGAGGAACAGTTTGTCCATGGCGATGCCGGATATCAGGGGCTGGATAAACGCCCGGAGATGCCGGCAGAAAACCCTCCAGTCTGCGTAATCACGATGCGTCCGGGCAAACTGGCCAGGCTCACGAAAGACGATTCCGGCGCGGCTCAACTACTGCGCGGGGCCGCCCGCGAACTGGCGAAACGCCGCGCCAAAGTCGAACACGTGTTTCGGGATATCAAAATCCGCTTTGGGTATGCTAAAAATCGCTATCGCGGCCTGGCCAAAAATGCGGCCCGTTTGACCTTCCTGACAGCCATTGCCAACGTCATCCGTGGTGATGCTTATGAACGTCGATGTCTTGTTGCGTCTGAAATTTGAAAACAAGCCAGTAAATGAGCTTGTTTCCAGAGAGGAACGGCTGTTTTCATAAAAATCAGCGTCACTATTTGAAGTAGTGGTCAGTTTTTGAGTGACTGCCGTTCAGAATGTTTGTTTTTCAGAGGTTCCTAAAGTGAAAAAGTTGCTTGAGTTCTGTCCAGCAAAAACAGCTTCCGGCACTTTCAGCAACATGTCACTCACCCCATTACCAGGCTTACCGTTTCTGTTCGCATCGAGCAGAACATAATTATCAACGGTTGCATCCATATCCCAAAGTAATGTTCCAGCAATACCACTTGCATTACCGTTTGAATCAACTGATTGGCTGGATTGACCGCCGGTCGTTGAGGAAAAGAATTTCAGACCATCCAGGGATAGCAAACTGCCGCCTTGCGCCACGGGTTCACCGATATCTAGCACAAAATTGTAAAAACCATTGATACTCTGCAAGTCGCCAAATTTCACGTCATGCGTGAAATTTCCATTTTTGTTATCAAGGATGTTATTTATATCTGTGTTGTACCCCTGTTCGTTACCATTTTTTTGAATCCTGAGGAAGGAATTCAGCACACCGGTTCCGCTCGGCTGGGTTTGATCAAAGATAAACTCCAGTGCATGGCTGCCACTGGTTATGGTGCCGCTGTTGGCGGTAGTTAAATCTACTGTTGGTGCCGCGTTGATTTCATGTGCCATTGACATACTCAACGCCAGCGTGGTCGCCGTAATCGATAATATTGAAGTCAGTTTATTCGGTTTCATTTCATCGCCCCCCATTCAAATTAATCATTAAATTTTTTACTACTATATCTATACAAGCACGATTCATGCCAATATTTAAACCATATGATTATATTGTGGTTTGCCCGGAGAACAATATGCCTAACATGAAAATGTAAAGCTGATCGACACCGGATCACATGCTGCGGCTGACCAGAAATAACAAAACAAGTTACCGGGCAGGAACAGAATGTAATTGCCACGATGGAGGATGCTACCAGCGCGTACCACCCGATATTTCCGGCTGAACAGGTAGACGCAAACCGTATCCTATTGAACTACTGAATGTCGGATTTCTTTACACTTTTAAGAAATCCGCCTTATCTGCCAACCCCATGATGCATCAGTATTTTTCGTTTTCGCTTCGTCTTGTTTAAAGCTCTGAATGTTCAGAAGCGCCTTGACCGGGATTGTTGATCAGGCTTTTTTTCAGCGAATGCATGCTGGTGAAGAAATAACCTGGCTATAGCAATGAAAAGCTGCGCAAGACTGATTCAAGCTTTTTATCTTCCTTGGCCAGCTCGCGCAGGGCGTGCATCATGCGAATCAATCGCGAGCCATCGGGCGCGCTCAATTCGAGGTCATTTTCCAGGTCTTCCTCAATGCGGCGCAAACGCTCGTTCATTGGCCGCAGCGTGGTATACCGATCCCATACGATGAATCCAATCAGGCCAAACACACCGGCAATCATCACCAGCATGAGCTGTTGCAGAAATTCAAAGCGCTGATCAATTGAAGCAAAGCGATGGTCCATCTGCTCCTGCATGGCGGTAAAACGTATATTCATTTTGTCTTCCAGCGCTTTCTGCCCGGCCTTGATTTCAGCCAGAGACTCGATGATTTCCCGGTCAGAAATACGCGGTGCAACGTCGACCGCAGCCGCAGGCAGGGCAAGCATAATACTGAGCAAAAGGATTATTGTTCTCATCTTTTTATCCGGATTACCTATTGATTTATCAACATGATGCTACATCAAAAAACGGTTGATGGGCCGCATACTCATGGCCCTGTAACCTGGCCCCCTGCTTCTATTGGCGCTGACCAGGCTTACTGATCAGGTTTTTCCCAGCGCGTGTGTCGGCGGGAAAATGGCCGGGCTATAGCAATGAAAAGCTGCGTAAGACTGATTCAAGCTTTTTATCTTCCTTGGCCAGCTCGCGCAGGGTATGCATCATGCGAATCAACCGCGAGCCATCGGGCGCGCTCAATTCGAGGTCATTTTCCAGGTCTTCCTCAATGCGGCGCAAACGCTCGTTCATTGGCCGCAGCGTGGTATACCGATCCCATACGATGAATCCAATCAGGCCAAACACACCGGCAATCATCACCAGCATGAGTTGCTGCAGAAATTCAAAGCGCTGGTCAATCGAAGCAAAGCGCTGATCAATTGAAGCAAAGCGATGGTCCATCTGCTTCTGCATGGCGGTGAAACGTGTGTCCATCTGCTCCTGCATGGCAGAAAAACGCACATCCATCTTGTCTTCCAGCGCTTTCTGCCCGGCCTTGATTTCAGCCAGAGATTCAATGATTTCCCGGTCCGAAATACGCGGTGCAACGTCGACCGCAGCCGCAGGCAGGGCAAGCATAATACTGAGCAAAAGGATTATTGTTCTCATCTTTTTATCCGGATTACCTATTGATTCATCAACATGATGCTACATCAAAAAACGGTTGATGGGTCGCATACTCATGGCCCTGTAACCTGACCTCTGCTTCTATTGGCACTGACCAGGCTTACTGATCAGGTTTTTCCCAGCGCGCGCGTCGGCGGGAAAATGGCCTGGCTATAACAATGAAAAGCTGCGCAAGACTGATTCAAGCTTTTTATCTTCCTTGGCCAGCTCGCGCAGGGCGTGCATCATGCGAATCAACCGCGAGCCATCGGGCGCGCTCAATTCGAGGTCATTTTCCAGGTCTTCCTCAATGCGGCGCAAACGCTCGTTCATTGGCCGCAGCGTGGTATACCGATCCCATACGATGAATCCAATCAGGCCAAACACACTGGCAATCATCACCAGCATGAGCTGTTGCAGAAATTCAAAGCGTTGATCAATCGAAGCAAAGCGCTGATCAATTGAAGCAAAGCGATGGTCCATCTGCTTCTGCATGGCGGTGAAACGTGTGTCCATCTGCTCCTGCATGGCAGTAAAACGTGTGTCCATCTGCTCCTGCATGGCAGTAAAACGTGTCTCCATCTGCTCCTGCATGGCAGTAAAACGCACATCCATCTTGTCTTCCAGCGCTTTCTGCCCGGCCTTGATTTCAGCCAGAGATTCAATGATTTCCCGGTCAGAAATACGCGGCGCAACGTCGACCGCAGCCACAGGCAGGGCAAGCATGATGCTGAGCAGAAGGATTATTGTTCTCATCTTTTTATCCAGATTACCGGTTAATTCAGTAACATGATGCCACATTAAAAGACGGTTGATGGGTCGTATTACTCATGGCCCTGTAACCTGACTTCTAATTGGGCGTTAGTTTGCATAGATGCACATCAAGCTATTCAAAAGTATGCAATTTATCTGTTTTATGGGCTAACCGTTAAATACTCAAAATATTTAAAGCAAGCCGCTTTTTTATCAAACGTATACACACCGTTACAATTGGAAAATCTTGCAGAGTGGGCAATTAAAATATCTGACAGATCGAATTTGGTCTCTTTGCCAGACGTAATAAAGCCCTGAATAACGGCAGGCGCTTCAAATGACAAGACTGGCATCTGCATCAACTCATTCAGTGCAGATACAATGGCTTCATCAGCAATCGCATAGACGGATTGCAACACCCAAATGCTTTCCAAAACCACCAGCAAGGGCACAAATAAAACTACCTGATTCATCTCCGCCTGCTTAAACCGCTGATAAACCACCTGCGCCTGTTGAGCATCATCTTTAACCAGAAACCGGATTAACACATTTGTGTCCAAGGCCATCATACGAAGCGTTCCCGTATTTTTTGTTTGATTGCCGCATCCATTTCCTCAATCGACACCGGCTGTTGGCCCGGCTGATGCAACAGGCCAAAAACATCGTCCACTTTTTTAGTAATCGGACGCAGTAAAACCTCATTGTTTTCAGTCAAAATAAATTCTACTTTGTCGCCCACATGAAGACCTAAAGAATCACGAACGCTCTTGGGGATAGTCACCTGGCCTTTACTGGTCAGCGTTGTTTGCTGCATATCAATTCCTTACTTATTGGATACGGTAATACTTCATGGTAAGGCTTAAGGTGTTGCCGGTCAATATTATTGCAAAGGCGGATAACCTCTGATACCAAGACAAACACCATCTTAATCAATGGCTTTACAATTTATCGATATGATTTCATAAAAAACGGGAGGGGAGGCCACAAATCTTTTATGCCCTCGGGCGCCACATAAACCGCGCGTCAAATGCGTGAGAATATTAAAGTGTAAAAAAATCGACATCTTCTTATCACCGCTGACGTATCAGAGCAGAATGGCAGTATGCATCGGTGGTTTGCTGGGTAGACGTGACGTGAATAGCATCCCATCGAATGTCGGATTTCTTTACACTTTTTATCGCGGGATGAATTAATCTGCCGAAACTCAACCCAATGCCACAACCTTCGCCTGGATTTGATCTTTATCAGCACCAAGTGTAAAAAAATCCGACAAACTGCTGGTCGATACGTCCGCATGGCGCATGATCCAGCGATGCGTCCCGCATAACCGTTTTAATAAAAAAGAATAGTTGCCGTAATTGTTTATCATAACCATATAGTTCGCAGGTCTCGGTCAATCCGGCCTTCGCCGGATTTTTATCATACCGGGTTTCTGGCAGCAAGGCATTGTCAGGGTGCAGACAAAATTATTTTCTTTTTAACATGAGAGGGATGAAATGAGCTTAATCGAGCCAACCGATGTTACGGCAAACCAACCGGCGCAACCGCTGGATGCTTTTATCACCGCGCTGGGCGGCGCTTTCCGCGAAGATCAAATCTTACTATCGGGCAGCGAATACGATCTTTATGCCAAAGACCCGGCGGTCAATGCCCGTAAACCGGAAGCCTTTATTTTTCCGGAATCCCGTGAGCAGGTTCAGACGCTGGTCAAGCTGGCCGCTTTGCACCATGCCCGGCTCTGGGTGTACAGTACCGGAAAAAACTGGGGTTATCTGAACACCAGCGGCAGTGATAGCGGCATTGTTGTGATTCTTAACCGCATGAACAAGATTGTGTTCGTCGATGAAGAATTAGCTTATGCCATCATCGAGCCAGGGGTGACTTATGAAGCGCTGAGCCGCCATCTGATCGAGAATAATTTCAATCTGTGGACGGATTCTCCCGGTGGGCCGCCCACCGGGAGCGTCATCGGCAATGCGCTGGATCGCGGCGTGGGCGTCACCAAATATGGCGACCACTTTGCACATTTGTGCGGCTATGAAGTGGTGCTGGCCGATGGCAGCGTGATTCATACCGGCGTGGCTAGCCAGGAGGGCAACAAAGGCACAGCGCACCTGTACAAATGGGGAGTGGGGCCTTATGTTGAAGGGCTATTCAGCCAGTCGAACTATGGCATCGTTACCCAAGCCGGTATCTGGCTGATGCGCAAACCGGAAGATTACGCCGTCTTCAGCCTGAATATTCCGGATGATGCTGCGCTGGCCAAGTGCATGGATACCGTCCGGGAACTGATGCTCTCCGGCGTCATTCCCGAAACCGGGCGTTTTTCCAACAGCGTCGCCATCCTGACCCTGCTGACCCAGGCCATCGACGAAGGCGTGGAACCCGGAAAGGCCGTCACCCGCGAGCAGGTCGAGGCGCTCAAGCGTAAATATCATGTTCCCGGCTGGACCGGCTCGTTCGGCATCTATGGCAAGGCTCCTGTGGTCAAGGCATCACGCCAGGTTGCCAAAAAAACGCTGCTGGCGTCCCAGGGTTGCGCGCGGGTTAATGTCTTCACCAAAAAACGCGCGCAATTCATACGCGAAAAAATAGAATCCATCGAAAAGATCGAGTCCCGCCTGCTGCTCAAATTAATCGATTTCTTCTCGCGCAGGCTTTTTGGCTCATCACTTGCCCTGCTGCGGCTTTTTCCCGGGCTGATCGATCTGCACGAAGGCAAACCGGTGGAAACCGTGGTGCGCCGTGGCTATTTCCGCTACCAGAAAAAACGTCCCGCCAAAGATATTCATGTCGGGCGGGACGATCTGGGTATTTTATGGTCGGTACCGGTATTGCCGTTCAAAGGCAGCGAGGTCGTGGCGTTCACGCATCAATGCGAGCGACTGTTTAACGAATACAATTTCGATTTTTACATGACCACCATGATTTTCAACGCGCGCAGCGTTTGCCCGCTGATGGTGATTCTGTACGACCGGCTGGATGAAACCGAGAGCCAGCGCGCCGCAGCGCTTTATGGCGCCATCCTAGACCTCTCGCACCGCATGGGATACCAGCACTTCCGCGCAGGCATCAATGGCTGGGAAAAACTGTACCAGCGTTGCCCGGAACTGAAGGCGCTGAATCAAAAAATCAAGGCCGCGCTCGATCCGGAAGGTACATTATCACCCGGGCGGTATGGCATCGATTAGCAGTGAGGCCTTGCCAGGCTGAAAACAAGAAAGCCGGAAGAATTCCGGCTTTCTTGTTTGGAGCGTTTACTACTTTATGCCTGTTTTCTTCTTCTTGCGAAGCCCAGCATGCCCAAGCCAGCAGCCAGTAAAGCTAATGTGGCAGGTTCAGGTACTTTGGCAGCCTCAGTTTCCGCATTTGAAGAGTGGTTAATAGTGAATCTGTATGTACCTGGGTTAAGAAAAACACTGTTAGAAAAACTCGTGAGAGCTAACGTATACTCGTCGGTACCAGCAGTTGTTACGCCTCTGCTGGTATTCAATTCGCCCGGCGACCATCTAAAAAACTCAGCGCCATTTTGGGTGATTGTTGCGCTCCAAGCAATAGCGGCATTAGCAAGAACCTGATCTTGATGAAGCTCTGTATAAATTCTCGCTTGCGCATCAAACTCCAATCCAAAGTCAATGCCGACGCCACCTACTCCAAAGTCAAATGTTGTATTACTGGCTGCATTTGACTGAGCACCTGTTGAGCCAGTCATATTCTGAGTACCTTCAGAAACGACCCATACGTTACCTGCAGAACTTCCGCCGATCGTTTCCGTGAAAAGATTTTGATTATTGCCAAAGGTATCTGATCGACCGAAATTATCTTGAGTCGGATAGAAAGGGGCCGAAGTATTTAAAGTAATACCCGAGCAATTACCGATACAAGCAAGCTCAGCATCGTGACTATTCAACCCGCCAACGCCAACAGGGTTTTGAGTTCCTGTTATTGGTGCGCCGGGAATAGTCGCTGCCGCACTTGCCTGGGAAGTAGAAGCTGGGCTTAAACTCGAGAAGTCAGATCTATCTGCTTGCCTTCCAGCCGTATTATTAATAATCTTGACATCAAATAACTCGAGGTAAGAGTAGGCAATAGCACCTGCCATTGCTTGGGAAGACATGCCTGCCGTTGCAGCGACCGCTACAGCGATCAGCGTTTTTTTCATTTTGTTCATCATTAAAACTCCTTGTTGTTTGGTTTACAAAATCAGGTTAGCAGTAAATCAAGATTAACAAAAATTTCTCCTGCAATCATATATAAGCATTATTTGTGCCAGTTTATTTAACCTGTTGTTTGTTAATGTAAAGTTATTGAAATACAAAAAATTTTTGAGATAATATGTAGCAAGTGTAAAAAAAATCGACAGCGAAAGATATCAGTGAAGACATCGACGAGTCGAATCAACACAATCAATGGAATCAGACCCTACAGATAGAAAAATCCATCAATTTCATTTTGTAACCTCTTTGATGAAACGAACTGCCAGTTGTTAACGCCATGATACCGACATGGGGTTCTGGCGGTGATTTTCCAACAGAGGACCTCACCTCATTAGTTCATGCCCATGCTGGGCGTACACAGGGTGGTCAACACGGACACTCCGCCGATAAAACCGGCTCCACGCCGGTTACCTTTACGCCAGGAGGCTGTTTGACGCTTTGATGTCATAACGCTACAATGCGCAATGAACTAATATCTGGAGCATGCCATGGGCGAGACATCAAAGCGTTCCACAGTTTATTTCGACCCGCAATTGCACGCTGCACTTCGGCTGAAGGCGGCCCATACGCATCGTTCCCTATCAGATATAGTCAACGATGCTGTGCGTGCGGCGTTGGCGGAGGATCAGGAAGATTTGGCGGCATTCGAGGAACGCATTTCTGAACCGACGATGAGCTACGAGGCCTTGCTAGACGATTTGAAGGCTCATGGCAAATTATAAATTTGTTTTCAAAGAATCGGTCGCAAAGGATCTGCGGTCGATCCCGAACAAAGATGTTACCCGCCTTCTTCAGTGCATGCAGGCACTGCAGGAAAATCCGCGTCCTGTGGGCAGCGAAAAGCTTTCAGGACAAGAACGTTACCGAATCCGACAAGGTGTATACCGAATTATTTATGAGGTGGCAGATGAGCTTCTTGTCGTGACAGTTGTGAAGGTTGGCCACCGAAAGCATACCTACAAGCGCAGCTAATTGGGTAGCCGCATGAATTAATGGGTCTAATTAATGGCGTAATTAATGGGGTCCGAATTAATGGGGTCAGACCCTATAGATTTATACCACCTTCTCATAAAAGATCACATCCCTGGCTACGCAGATACTTGAGAAGTTCATTTCTCTTCATATTGCGATTTTTTCTTCCTTATAACCGCTGTCAGCGGCAGTCAGCGCATCCTGGCGGTTGAATTCCAAAGCCTCTCTTAGCGTGATCGCCAAGGTTTTCTTTAATTCGTCGCAAGTTTTTTCCTGGCAATTTACACCCGGGATTTCTTCGACCCACCCCACCCACCAGCCGTCTTCCTGTTTTACAATTGCCGTATATTCGTTTTGCATGATTATTACCTCCTTGCTCAGGAATCAAAGGGATCAGATTCGATCGATTTTTAAAATTATCGAGACAGACTATAGCACGCAGAATGTGGCGTGTGAGGGTGGGGCAAAAATGGAAAAAAGAAAAATAGAAAATTAAAAATAGGGTCAGACCCTAGAAAAATAGAGAAAAATAGGGTCAGAAAAATAGGGTCAAAAATAGGGGTCAAAAATAGGGTCAGACCCTATAGATAATAGGCGTATCCGTGCTTATTTCCTTTACTTTTTACTATAATTCCTTTTTGGAGGATTAAGCGATGCAGACCATCATTAATGTCGACGATCAGTTGTTTATGCATGTCAAATTACAAGCAACCAAACAGGGATGCACCTTAAAAGATGTCATGGAAAATTCACCTCATCCCAAAGGATTCCTCTCTATCACTCATTGAACCAGTTTTCAACTTTTAAATCGGGTATTCGAGAAAATTCTCGCTCATTCGCAGTCACCACGATTAAGTCTAACGAAAAAGCATGAGCGGCAATCAATAAATCATGGCAGCCAATTGGCAAACCTCTTTGCTCCAGATTGGCTAGGATGATTGCATAAGTCGCATCCGCAGAACCTTGAAAAGGCAACGTGGGCAAGCTTGCGAGAACTTGTTCGACATTAAAAGTTAGTTTTGGTGATCGCCTTTTAGCCGCGCCGTAACGTAATTCGCAAGCGACAATAATGCTGGTGCAGCTGTATTTTTCCCATCCTGAAACCAGCATTTTTTCGGCCAGCCTGCCCTGAGGATTTTTCACAAGCTCCGAGACTATATTGGTATCCAGCAAATAACGAAAGTCGCCCATCTTAGAAAATATCTTCAGGCTCGACAATCGGATCAACAATTTCGGGAAAATCCTCGTCCAGCATGGGCAAGATCGCCAGCAGTTCCTTCAAGCTTTTTTTTCTGACCGGTTCAATAATCAGTTTATCGCCTTCTTTGCGGATTATCGCTTCGGTACCTTCCAGTTCAAAATCGCGCGGAATTCGTATCGCCTGACTGCGGCCGTTTCTAAACAGGCTAACGTGTCGTTCGTTGTGCATGACAATCTCCAGATCATTGGTATATGAAAAAGCATATGCCAGGGTTGCCCACGCGTCAAGCATTCCCCAAGATACAAGATATGGGTCAGACCCTATAGATTACAGGCATATGCACGCTTATTTCCTTTGCTTTATGCTGCGTTCTGCTTGGAGTATCTCGCGTCAATTATCTTGGCCGCTTTGACGACAATTATGATGGCCGGTTGAGTTTATTAGCTACTTCATGATTTTTTCTGGTTTTTCCTCCTATAACTTTCACTGTCGATTTCGGTGATGGTTGCACTGGATTTTTCTGATCATTTGAGGCGAATAGTTGTTCTATTTAACGAAAAGGATCGGAAAACCCAGCCAGTCAGGCTCCTCCGCAGTATCAAACCCCTACGTGGAATGCGGCTCCTCCGTCTGTGACAAAGCTCACATGTACCTGGCAGATTTTCCGAGTATGCTCAGCAAGCGCACTATAAATAATAAATAACCGAGGAAGTGGTATGCAACCAGTCAGGGCAGCTGTTCTTTTGGGTATCGTTTCATATTTGATTTTTTCTGTTGCGCAGGGGCATACGCATGCCGGGCAATGGGAGAAAATCAGCATACCGGATGCGGTTATGACGGTGGTGGATGAGAATGGCGACTATCGCGATATCCGGCCCGGTTGCGCATTCAGTCATCTTCCCGATACGGCGGGTCTGCCGAACCAACCCTTTCATTTTTATTATCGAAAGGGTAAAGAAAGAGGTAACACCCTGATCTATTTCAATGGCGGCGGCGCCTGCTGGAATGATGCAACCTGCATGACCTCGCTGGCACTGGGTGAACGGCCTGTTTATAATCCAGCAATCGACCATCCGGAAAATATACCGGGCAGTGTGGGCGGCATTCTGAAGCAGTATAAAAAGGACAATCCGGTACGGGACTGGAATATGGTGTTCATTCCGTATTGCACGGGAGATGCGCATATTGGCTCAAAAGATACCGTTTACCGCGATCCGCTGGGGCTGATCAATGGAGGTAATCCGCTGATCGTGCAGCATCGTGGGTTTGATAATTTCATGGCGGTGCGGGAGTGGATCAAACACAATACCAGCCGCAAGAAAACCGAACATGTGCTGGTAGCTGGCTCCAGCGCCGGAGATTACGGCGCACTGCTCAATTTTCCCCGGCTACGCAATTTATATTCAAAACACACACAGGTCACTTTATTGGTGGATGCAGGGATGGGGGTGTTCACGCAGCCCTTTGTCGATCAAATTTTCAATCAAACGGATGGGGGGCGCTGGGGGGCTCAGGATAATCTCGCGACGTGGATTCCGGGGTTCGATCAGGCGGGGACCTACGATGCCACAACGTTGTATCAGCAAATTATGGCAGGAGTGGCAGGCTTTTTCCCCAAAACCCGCATTGGTCAATACACCGCTGCCTGGGATGGGGTGCAGGTGTTATTCCTGAATGTCATGCTGCAGACTGATGCCGGATCGGTCAATCCACTGGATTGGGCGAATATTCCTCCCCAAACCTGGCTGAGCTGGCATACGAGAATGCGTAACACGCTGGAAGTAACGGCACGGAAAAAGAATGTGGGTTTCTATCTCGGCGCGGGGACCGATCACGCGGCCTTGATTGATGTATTCAGACCTAACTATTTTTTTGATGAGCACAGCGCGCAAGGCGTGTTTCTGACTGACTGGGTGAAACGGCTGCTCAAGGATGACAAAAAATTGCGCAACCTGCGCTGTGATGGAGATTGCGGCGCGCCATTCTGATTGGTGGATCGTAACCGTCCAACGCTGGTGTGTCAACACTTTCCTGGACACAAAGTTAAGCAGAATTTTGCTGTAACTCGAAGTCAACGGGTGATATATATCCATTAGCTGAATGCAATCGCTCCCGGTTGTAAAACACTTCGATATATTCAAACACAGTCTGTTTGGCTTCTTCCCGGGAACGAAACGTTTCATGATGGATTAATTCGGTTTTTAAGGTATGGAAGAAGCTTTCCGACACGGCGTTGTCCCAGCAATTGCCCTTCCGGCTCATGCTTTGTTGGATGCCGTTCCGCTTTACCCCAATAACACGCAAAATTTAATTCCGATTGCCGGACAGAAAAGATACGTAGTTACTTTTTCTATTCGTTCAGCTTCTATTCAGTTTGCTTTCGCTATATTGGTTGCCAAGACAGAAACTTTTTTCTGTCGTCTAACTTGAAAAAGGAGAAACACCATGAAAACTAATCATTCTCTATTCATTGGGGTCACTTTGGTTTTTCTGTTGGCAGCCACATTTTTATTCTCTGCCAATGTACAGGCTCGTGACCGTCATCACGTTTATGGCAATCAATATAATCATTATTATGATGACCATAATCGTGGGCATCGCCGACATCACCACAAACACGCAAAACATCATCGCCATAATCACCACAATAATTACTACCCTCAGGTAAGGAGAGATGCCTACTACGCTCCTCAGTACTATCAACCACCTTATGGTGGTTATCGTGAGATTTACTATGGCGGACGCAATGATTTCTTCATGGGGTTACGTTCTGGCAACGCCAGTATTATGATAGGCTATTAGAAATGCGGCGCCTGGCATCGAGCGGTTGAAGAGGTACCAGGCGCTGCGTTATCCGCTTCTGTTGCCTTATCTGAGTCATTTTATAAATGAACTTATACGCTTGGTGCAAGTTATTTTTGTTTTTCAGTTTTTTCCTGATAGCCATGCAGATTGCAGGATATTCATTTTCGCAGCCGCAGGGCATGGTCTACTTGAAAACGGCCGATAACCGCACCAGGATTTCCCCGCAGGAAGCTGCAGTGATTGTGCAGCAATCAATTGGTGGTCGAGTACTATCAGTCAATATGGACTCATCCGGTTATCGGGTAAAAATTCTGAACAATAAAGGACATATTCAGATTGTAACGGTCGATGTTCTTAGTGGCGCCATTCTGTCCACCCGGTAATCTGCAGTGTTCGGCTGGCAGCAATTTGGTTTATTGTTGAAATTGACATGCGCATTCTGGTTATAGAAGATGAACCCCAGTTGTTAAGCCAGATTTCCAGCCAATTGGCTAAGGCCGGATTTATGGTTGATCAGTGTAGCAATGGCAGGGAAGGTCTTTACATTGCAAGTGAATATCCGCTCGATGCCGCTATCGTGGATATAGGGCTGCCTGGCTTATCTGGACTGGAAATCGTCGCCACGTTACGCAAGCAGGGAAAATTACTTCCCATTCTGTTACTGACCGCACAGAGTAGCTGGCAGGACAAGGTTGTCGGGTTGGAAGCCGGTGCCGATGACTACCTCGCCAAGCCATTTCAATTTGAGGAGTTGCTTGCCAGAATCAAGGCGCTGCTGCGTCGCGCGGCAAGCATTGCGGACTCGGTATTGACGATGGGGCCGATTTGCCTGGATACCGCTACCCAGGTAGTCAGTATCAATAACGAGACCGTTAATCTCACTTCCTTCGAGTATCGCTTGCTGGAGCTTTTGATCCGTAACCAGGGAAACATCATTAACAAACAAACTATTACGGATTATCTTTATTCTCATGGCGATGACCATGACAGCAATGTGCTCGAAGTGCTCATTAGCCGCTTACGCCGTAAACTCGATCCCGATGGAGTGCTCAATCCAATCCAGACGGTGCGTGGACGAGGGTATCGCTGCTCCGTGCAGTTGTCCCGGTAACCCGTTCTTTTTGCATCGTTGATTAACGCCAGTATGATGTCCCTCAATCAGCGCATTTTATCCAGCGCATTCTTTGTGTTGATTCTCTTTGTGGTCGGAACCGCTATTACCCTGGATCGTGCCTTTCAGGACAGCGCTCTTGCCGCATTGCAGGACCGGATGCTGGGAAAACTTTATTTGCTGATGGGTGACGCGGAAGTTGATTCGGACGGTAATTTGGCCATGCCGGAGGAGTTTCCGGGATTCCCGCAAATGGGTCAACTGCATTCCGGCACCGCTGCTTTTATTACGAATGGTACTCAACAGATAGTATGGCAGTCACTTTCCGCATCCCCTCTTTCTGTGTCACTAATCAATATGTCATTGGCAGACCGGCAGCAGTTCAAGCGTGTGATGCTGAACGACATTCCCTATTTTCTTTACCATTATCCTGTTCAGTGGGAAACCGAGGTGAAAGACTATCCGTTTGTCTTTCACTTATTAATGGACAGCGCACTGTTTGACAACCAGATAGACCAATATGAAAACACCTTGTGGAGCTGGTTGGCTGTCATCGCCTTGTTATTATTCATCGCGCAGGCTATTGCGCTGCATTGGGGGCTGCGACCCATGCGCAAGGTGGCGGAGGAGCTGAATTTGATCGAAACCGGCCAGCAGGAAAATCTGGGGGGCCGGTATCCGGTCGAACTCAGCAAGTTGACTGACAACATCAATTCATTGATTCAGCACGAACGCAAGCATCAGCAACGTTACCGAAATGCACTGGCCGATCTGGCTCACAGCCTCAAAACACCACTTGCGATTCTGCAGGGTGCGATCAAGACAGAGACCGATCCCCATAAACTGAAATTGCTGGCCACTCAGCAGATAGAGCGCATGGATAATATCGTTCAATATCAACTGCGACGCGCAGCCACTATTGCCAAGCTGCCGGGTGCAAGATTAATCAGGCTACAACCTATAATTGAGAAAATCGTGAATGCTGTCAGTCGCGCACATTACAGCAAACAGCCCCGAATCGATATCAGGCTCGATTCTGCCATTAGTCTGCAAATCGATGAGGGTGATTTGCTGGAATTACTGGGTAATCTGGTTGATAACGCATTCAAATGGTGCCGAGAGAAGGTAACTATCACGGCCTGTCGTGAACTGGACAGAATTGTGATCAAAATTAGTGATGATGGACCTCATATTTCCGAAACCGAAGCCAGTAAAATTCTGCAGCGGGGTGTGAGAGCGGATTCTTCTGTCCCTGGGCATGGTATCGGGCTGGCGATCGTTCAGGATATTTTGCAGGCCAACGACGGGCAGTTAACTATCGTACCGGAGGGCGCGGCTGGCAAAAGTTTTGTCATCAGCTTTAATCAATCTTTCAAGACACCTGAATCACCCCGGGTTTTCCGGGGATAAAATGATTTGAGAGGAGCTGACCGGATTCCAGGATTCGGAGCCTGTTGTGGCTTTGGTTGGTGCGGCCCGCAGCGCAGCGAGGACACGGCCCTGCGCACCTTGACGGCCGGGCACTGCGGGCTACGGTCGCGGGAAAAAGCGATGAACTTGGGGAAAGGCGAATAGCGGCCGACGGGTCAGGGGGTGCGCTGAAACCAACGCCGCGCGGCGAGCGCCCCTGCGTGCCAGCAGCACGCCTAGCTGGATGGCCGTTGGCCGATCAGGTGCAACCTGTTCGGCGGCATTGCAGGGGGCCAAACGAAGTGCAGCGGGGATGGACTGACGCAGCCGACACCCTGGAGGGCAAACGCAGTGCGCAGGCCTATGAGGGCGGAGGCGTCAGCGATGAAAGCCCGCAAGGGGCGAGACGGCGCAGGCGGCTCGATGCCATGCACGACAGTGCGGCCCGGCTGTGCCGGGAGGCGCACAAGGTACTAGTCAATTACGCTGTAATGTGGGAAACTTTGCTAGGGTCTGTTGACATTTCACATAGGCAACCACAGATATCCACATGCCATGGCTACCATACTTTCGTAATTTCTCTTCAATTTGTCGTATCGTGTCGCAATTGCCCGATACTGCTTTAGCCGGGCAAAAGCATTTTCCACCAAATGCCGGTATCTATACAAACCCCAGTCCATATCCGCGTTACCCTTCAACGAGTTGCGCTTTCTCGGTATCACGGCCTGAGCCCCCTTCTGCGTTATGGAACCTCTGATCAATAACCGATCACCGATATAATTCTGCATCAAACTTTTTCGAGAAGCTATTCATGAAACCTTACCAACAGATGAGTTTTGCTGATGCCGAATACGCCAATAAGGGCAAAGTCACGCGCCGCGAGAAGTTTCTCGATCAACTTGACGGGTTATTGCCTTGGCAGGCTATGATTGATGTTATTGAGCCACACTATGCGCCAGGCAATGGGCGTGGCCGCAAACCATTTGCCCTGGAATTGATGCTGCGCGCGCATGTTGCGCAAATTATCTACAACTATTCCGATCCGGGCATGGAAGATGCGCTGTATGAGATTGAATCACTGCGCCGCTTTTGCGGCATTCGTCTGGAAGCCGTACCGGATGAAAGCACTATTTTGCAATTTCGGCATTTACTGGAAAAACACGGGTTGATGGATCAGATCTTCCAGGTCATCAACCAAACACTGAGTGAGCGTGGGCTGTTCTTGAAAGCCGGCACCATCGTCGATGCCAGCCTGATTGCCGCGCCGACTTCAACCAAAAATAAAAGCCGGTCGCGTGATCCAGAAATGCATTCCAGCAAAAAGGGCAATCAATGGTTTTTCGGCAGCAAGTTTCATATCGGCGTCGATCATGAAACCGGGTTGGTGCATACGCTCAAAGTAACCTCTGGGCATGTCAGCGACGTTGCCGAAGCCGCCGCCCTGCTGCATGGCGAGGAACAGTTTGTCCATGGCGATGCCGGATATCAGGGGCTGGATAAACGCCCGGAGATGCCGGTGGAAAACCCTCCGGCCTGCGTGATCGCGATGCGTCCGGGCAAACTGGCCAGACTCACGAAAGACGATTCCGGCGCGGCTCAACTACTGCGCGGGGCCGCCCGCGAACTGGCGAAACGCCGCGCCAAAGTCGAACACGTGTTTCGGGATATCAAAATCCGCTTTGGGTATGCTAAAAATCGCTATCGCGGCCTGGCCAAAAATGCGGCCCGTTTGACCTTCCTGACAGCCATTGCCAACGTCATCCGTGGTGACGCCTATGAACGTCGACGCCTTGTTGCGTCTGAAATTTGAAAACAAGCCAGTAAATGGACTTGTTTCCAGAGAGAAATAGCTGTTTTCATAAAAATCAGCGTCACTATTTGAAAATAGTGGCTAGCTTTTGAGTGACTGCCGTTCAGAATGTTTGTTTTTCAGAGGTTCCTTATCTGTTTCCGTATACATTCGCTATCATAGCCCTTGTCCGCAATAATCGCTTTCGCATCAGGCAGTCTGGCAATCAAATCAGGTGCTGCAGAACAATCATTGACCTCTCCGCCGGTGATTTCAAACTCAACTGGCAAGCCATAACCATCAACAGCCAAATGGATCTTTGTGGTATTGCCTGCACGACTTTTACCAATGGCCTGCGTTTCTTGATCTGCTGCTCCCGCACTATGCTGATGCGCTTTAACATAGCTGCCATCAATAAATTCCCATTCCCAATCCGGATCAATAGCCAACGCCTTGAAAATCCTTAACCATTTGCTGCTTAATGACCACGCATTGAATCTTTTGTAGATGGAATTCCAGCATCCGAACGCCTTGGGTAAGTCTCGCCACGGGCAACCAACCCGCATTCGATACAACATACCTTCTACTGTCATGCGCAGATTGCGCTTGTTATAAATCGCTTCTTGAAGCAGAATCGTCTCCAGCTTCGACCAGAGCTCATTACTGAGCATTAATCGGGGCATCGCAAACTCGTTTTGTTGGTGTGTAGGAACCCCAATATTACGAGTTTGTTTCTATCTATGAAATCCTTATCTCAAAACGTCAACAGACCCTAAGGAACCTCTGAAAAACAAACATTCTGAACGGCAGTCACTCAAAAACTGACCACTACTTCAAATAGTGACGCTGATTTTTATGAAAACAGCCGTTCCTCTCTGGAAACAAGCTCATTTACTGGCTTGTTTTCAAATTTCAGACGCAACAAGACATCGACGTTCATAAGCATCACCACGGATGACGTTGGCAATGGCTGTCAGGAAGGTCAAACGGGCCGCATTTTTGGCCAGGCCGCGATAGCGATTTTTAGCATACCCAAAGCGGATTTTGATATCCCGAAACACGTGTTCGACTTTGGCGCGGCGTTTCGCCAGCTCACGGGCGGCACCGCGCAGTAGTTGAGCCGCCCCGGAATCGTCTTTCGTGAGCCTGGCCAGTTTGCCCGGACGCATCGCGATCACGCAGGCCGGAGGGTTTTCCACCGGCATCTCCGGGCGTTTATCCAGCCCCTGATATCCGGCATCGCCATGGACAAACTGTTCCTCGCCATGCAGCAGGGCGGCGGCTTCGGCAACGTCGCTGACATGCCCCGAGGTTACTTTGAGCGTATGCACCAACCCGGTTTCATGATCGACGCCGATATGAAACTTGCTGCCGAAAAACCATTGATTGCCCTTTTTGCTGGAATGCATTTCTGGATCACGCGACCGGCTTTTATTTTTGGTTGAAGTCGGCGCGGCAATCAGGCTGGCATCGACGATGGTGCCGGCTTTCAAGAACAGCCCACGCTCACTCAGTGTTTGGTTGATGACTTGGAAGATCTGATCCATTAACCCGTGTTTTTCCAGTAAATGCCGAAATTGCAAAATAGTGCTTTCATCCGGTACGGCTTCCAGACGAATGCCGCAAAACGGCGCAGTGATTCAATCTCATACAGCGCATCTTCCATGCCCGGATCGGAATAGTTGTAGATAATTTGCGCAACATGCGCGCGCAGCATCAATTCCAGGGCAAATGGTTTGCGGCCACGCCCATTGCCTGGCGCATAGTGTGGCTCAATAACATCAATCATAGCCTGCCAAGGCAATAACCCGTCAAGTTGATCGAGAAACTTCTCGCGGCGCGTGACTTTGCCCTTATTGGCGTATTCGGCATCAGCAAAACTCATCTGTTGGTAAGGTTTCATGAATAGCTTCTCGAAAAAGTTTGATGCAGAATTATATTACTTGCGGGGAATTAATCAGAGGTTCCCTAACGGAATGCACCGCAGGCCAACTTGGTAGAAAGGATGATGACCGACACTGATGGCGAGATTCTGACGCTCGGCGAAGTCGCTGCGTACCTAAAAGCTGGTAAGCGAACTGTTTATCGGCTTGCTCAGAAAGGCGAGATACCGGCGTTTAAGCTGGGTGGCACGTGGCGTTTCCGACGCTCGGAGTTAGACGCATGGATTGCCGAGAGCATCCGTCAAAAGACGGACGAGGCAAAGTGACCCTGGTTCATATAAAACCAAGCCGCACCGGGCAAGCGACGGCAATCACATGCCGGAACAAGAACAAGGGGAAATCCATTAGTGACACAGCAGCTACTCACGCCCTATCAAAGCCAGTATTATGCGTGGCTGCTGACGCGCCGTGCGGCCAGCGATACGGTAGAATCGTTGGCGTCCACCCTTGTAGACTCGCAGGTCGATCTCAATCCCCACCAGGTCGAAGCCGCATTGTTCGCTTGCACGAACCCACTTTCTCGCGGTGTGATCCTGGCCGATGAGGTTGGACTCGGAAAGACAATTGAAGCGGGTCTTGTCATTTCGCAGCGTTGGGCCGAGCGCCGTCGTCGCCTACTGATCATCGTTCCAGCGAATTTGCGCAAGCAATGGCACCAAGAACTGCAGGACAAATTCAATCTGCAGAGCCTGATTCTTGAGGCTAAAAACTACAACACGATCCGTAAGCAGGAAAACCAGAACCCCTTCTTGATGCCCGGTTTTTCACGAACGGGGCCGGTCATCTGCTCGTACCAGTTCGCAAAGGCCAAGGCTGCCGACATTAAGGATGTCAACTGGGATCTGGTCGTGCTCGACGAGGCGCACCGGCTGCGCAACGTTTACAAGACAAGCAACGTTATCGCCAAAACGATCAAGGAAGCCCTTGCACTGTTGATACCGGTATAAAATTGACCACCTGTGCCGGTTGAAATTTGACCAGGGGAAATCAGTGCGTAGGGTACTACGCATCTGTGGATAAGTCGACCAGACTGAGTTTGGTTTTTGCCTCCTGTTAATGGTTTGAAATAATTGGATTCGTTACAAATCTGTAAGATTTTCTTCTGAAGAAGATCTTTCTTTTTCTCTTTCCTGTATTCTGGTTTTTGCACTGGCAGCGCTTTGTTTGTAACGGAAAGACTCATTGCCGGTTTCGATAATGTGGCAGTGATGCGTCAGTCGATCCAGTAGCGCGGTTGTCATTTTGGCGTCGATAAATACATTGCTCCATTCAGCAAACGTTAGATTGGTGGTGATGATGACGCTGGTACGTTCATAAAGCCTGGACAGCAAATGAAACAGCAAGGCACCGCCTGTTTGTGAGAATGGCAGGTAACCCAGTTCATCTAGAATAACCAGGTTTACTTGTAACAGATTCATCGCCATTCTTCCCTGTTTGCCAGCAATCTTCTCTTGCTCCAACCTATTGGCCAGATCAATGGCACTGTAGAAACGCACTTTCTTATGGTGGTGCTGTATGCCTGAAACACCAATTGCGATGGCCAGATGCGTTTTACCAGTTCCGGTACCACCAACCAACACCAGATTCTGTATTGCTTCAGTAAATTGCATGGTTGCCAACTGGTTAATCAGTTGCTGATCTACTTTGGACTGACTGAAGTCAAACCCTGAACCGCCCCGGGTTCTGTGGAGGCTATTTGGTTTAAGTAACACTGGCAGAATCCGAGTTGGCTAACTGCCGATAGTATTGTGCCTCAGCTTCTGCTGGAGGTATATAGCCGATAGGTCCCAGCAAACGCTGATGATTGAACCAGAACACCCAGTTCAACGTCGCCAATTCAACGGATTCCCTGTTTTTCCAAGGCCCTTGCTTATGAATCAATTCAGTCTTGTAAAGCCCGTTGATCGTTTCGGCCAGTGCGTTGTCGTAGCTATCTCCTTTACTGCCAACCGACGGCTCTATTCCAGCCTCGGCAAGTCGCTCCGTATAACGGATAGAGACATACTGGGAGCCCTTGTCGCTGTGGTGAATCAAAGCACCCAGCTCCGGTTGCCGGGCGTATAACGCCTGCTCCAGCGCATCCAGCACGAAGTCTGTGTGCATGCTGGAACTGACCCGCCAACCCACGATGCACCGGGCAAACACGTCGATGACGAACGCGACATACAGCCAGCCCTGCCAGGTGGAAACATAGGTGAAATCCGACACCCACAACTGGTTTGGGCGATCTGCCTTGAATTGCCGGTTGACCCTGTCCAGTGGGCACGGCAGCGCCTTGTCTGAAACCGTCGTGCGGACAATCTTGCCGCGCCGTACACCTTCCAGCCCCAACCGTTTCATCAGCCGCTCAACAGTGCAACGAGCTACCTGTATTCCTTCGCGCTTAAGTTGTCGCCATACCTTGTCGGCACCATAAACCTGCAGATTGGCCTGTCAGATTCGTTGTATCTGCGGCATCAGATCGTCATCGCGAATAGCTCGGGCACAGCGCAATGCCGGATTACGCAGTTCGACAACGTGATGTCGATATCCCGACGGAGCGACCTGCAATACCTTGCAGATCGGCTCGACTCCGTGAGTGTCGCGATGCCGGTCAATGAACGATCTTAGGATTTGAGTTTGCGGTCGAGCTCCGCCTGGGCAAAAAAAGCACTGGCCAGTTTCAGTATCTCATTGGCGCGACGTAATTCCTTGACTTCACGCTCCAGTGCTTTGATGCGCTCGCGTTCTTCACTGGTGACGCCATCTCGCAAGCCTGTGTCGATCTCGTGCTTCTTCACCCAATCATGCAATGTCGGTGGTGCGCAGCCAATCTTTGGCGCTATCGATTCTATCGTCGCCCACAGCGAAGGGTACTCACTGCGATGCTCTTGCACCAGACGGACTGCGCGTGCTTTTACTTCAGGGGAATATTTGTTTAATTTGTTCATGGCTCCATTCTCTCAAGATTTGGAGCCTCCTCAAAACCCGGGGCGATTCACCCCTGTAAATGACGCAGCACAGGAAATCTAGCGGCATTGGTTTGATAACGGATAGAGCGGATGCTGCGCTCAGTTGATTCGGCTTGGAGTAGTTGGTGCAGAATCTTGTCCGATGCATCAAGACTAGCAATCATATCTGGCACATTCTGCTGTTTCAGCCCGGTATAGCAGTCAGCCATACCGTATAACTTAAGTGCCTTGAATTGTTGTGCGAGAATGTCAGACATGCGGCACCTCCAGCTTATTCAGGCGGTCATAGCGTGCAGTATCGGCCTGCGGTTCTTCTTTGAGTTTAAGCGTCGTTTCCACTTGCGCCGGTGAATCAGTTTGTTTCAAGCGTGCGAGCACATTGGTGACATGCTCGGCATTAAGGAACCTCTGAAAAACAAACATTCTGAACGGCAGTCACTCAAAAACTGACCACTACTTCAAATAGTGACGCTGATTTTTATGAAAACAGCCGTTCCTCTCTGGAAACAAGCTCATTTACTGGCTTGTTTTCAAATTTCAGACGCAACAAGACATCGACGTTCATAAGCATCACCACGGATGACGTTGGCAATGGCTGTCAGGAAGGTCAAACGGGCCGCATTTTTGGCCAGGCCGCGATAGCGATTTTTAGCATACCCAAAGCGGATTTTGATATCCCGAAACACGTGTTCGACTTTGGCGCGGCGTTTCGCCAGCTCACGGGCGGCACCGCGCAGTAGTTGAGCCGCCCCGGAATCGTCTTTCGTGAGCCTGGCCAGTTTGCCCGGACGCATCGCGATCACGCAGGCTGGAGGGCTTTCCGCCGGCATCTCCGGGCGTTTATCCAGCCCCTGATATCCGGCATCGCCATGAACAAACTGTTCCTCGCCATGCAGCAGGGCGGCGGCTTCGGCAACGTCGCTGACATGCCCCGAGGTTACTTTGAGCGTATGCACCAACCCGGTTTCATGATCGACGCCGATATGAAACTTGCTGCCGAAAAACCATTGATTGCCCTTTTTGCTGGAATGCATTTCTGGATCACGCGACCGGCTCTTATTTTTGGTTGAAGTCGGCGCGGCAATCAGGCTGGCATCGACGATGGTGCCGGCTTTCAAGAACAACCCACGCTCACCCAGCGTTTGGTTGATGACCTGGAAGATCTGATCCATTAACCCGTGTTTTTCCAGTAAATGCCGAAATTGCAAAATGGTGCTTTCATCCGGCACGGCTTCCAGACGAATGCCGCAAAAACGGCGCAGTGATTCAATCTCATACAGCGCATCTTCCATGCCCGGATCGGAATAGTTGTAGATAATTTGCGCAACATGCGCGCGCAGCATCAATTCCAAGGCAAATGGTTTGCGGCCACGCCCATTGCCTGGCGCATAGTGTGGTTCAATAACATCAATCATAGCCTGCCAAGGCAATAATCCATCAAGTTGATCGAGAAACTTCTCGCGGCGCGTGACTTTGCCCTTATTGGCGTATTCGGCATCAGCAAAACTCATCTGTTGGTAAGGTTTCATGAAGAGCTTCTCGAAAAAGTTTGATGCAGAATTATATTACTTGCGGGGAATTAATCAGAGGTTCCTTAAGAACACCTGATTCCAACACCAATTCAACAGCAACCAGTACAGCTTCCAGTCCATGTGTCGGCACTAAACTTAATACCTTGGCCATGATTCGGTCAGCTTGTTGGCGCTCTCTGCGCCGCAATGCTGTTTGTAGTTGTATCAAGGGTGCCGGTAGTTCGGCAAATGGTGCGCCGTTGCGCAGGGCCCCCGGTTTCTTCTCGATGACCGGAATATAATGCTGCCAGCTATAGCTGACTTGGTCACAATCCAGCAAGCGGGAATGATTAGCGACCACAGCATTGTCACAAACGATCTCTATGCGGTTCGCGTATAAGTGAACCGCCGCCATCTGATTGGCCAGAAGACAAGGAACAGAATAACGGTTACGTTGCAGTGTGACCAGACAAGTGCTGGAAACACGCGCTAGTACCTCAACATAACCATCGAAGGGCGCCGACATTGGCATCAAATAAAGCTGTTCTTGTTCCAACGCATCGGCAAGCGTAATGCCGGTATAGTCTGGATGCTGTATTTCTAACCACAAGGTGCGGCAACGCGCTTCAAGCCAACCGTTAAGTTCTTCGAATGAACTGAACTGCTGCTGTTTGGCTTCATGCCAGATATGGCGGCGCATATCCTGAACATTCTTCTCGACAACGCCTTTCTCCCAGCCGGAAGCCACATTGCAGAAATCTGGATCAAACAGGTAATGTGCGGTCATGGCAAAGAAACGCGTGTTCACCACGCGCCCATTGCCTTTGGAGACCTTATCCACGGCGGTCTTCATGTTATCGTAAATGCCGCGTTTCGGGATGCCGTCAAAAGCTGTGAACGCACGGGTATGCGCATCAAACAACATTTCGTGGCTTTGTGATGGGTAACCTGACAGCATGAATGCACGGCTGGCGCATAGTTTGGTGTGTGCAGCTAACACTTTACGATGAATACCGCCAATCACTAGCCACTCTTCACTCCAGTCAAACTGAAATGCTTCACCAAATGCAAACTTGAGCGGCACATACGCAGTGCCTTTATTGCCCTGATTGCGCCAGTTCTGAATAAAGTCGCAAACAATCGTATAGCCACCAGTATAGCCCTCGTTCGATATCGCTTTGAACAACATTAATGCCGTGCGCCGATCCTTCTTTGGACGGCGCACATCTGCTTCCAGCGCCATTAATAACCGGGGTTCAAACGGCGTCAGTTTGCCAGGCCTCTTTGCCCTTCGGTATTGGACGGCACTACCATCTGGCGCTCGCAACCACTTCTTTATCGTGTTTCGGGACAGACTTGTACGTCGTTGAATTTCATTTATCGACAAATGTTCACGGTAAAACATCCGACGGATCTTTGCATACATAACCATGGTAATCACCTCTAGTTTCTCCTGCCTAAAACTTAAGCAGAATACGTGAATTACCTGGTCAATTTTCGACCGGTGTCAACAATCATCCTGTAATGCCATGGCTTATCCTCCTGTAAGGTAATGCAGAGGAGAATAATCCAGAAAATTGTGATTGCGTAGATGGGAGCGTTGGACGGTTACCAAAAACCGTCTTTTTCGGGCAATATTTCCTAAAAATCATAAGAAATCACAAATGGATGTGTTGCTGGCGGTATCAATTGGCTATGTTTTACTCAGGGTGATCAGGGGTCAGGCGGATTGAGGGTGAAAATGGGGTTTTCGGGCAGGCGTTACCTAGCTGCTTGTTTGCTGCAGGCAGGACAAAGAGGATCCTTTCTTAAATTAAGTGAGTCTAACCGCATGGTTAGCCCATTAATAAGTAGCAATCGACCATTGAGTGTTTCGCCAATCCCTAGTAATACTTTGATCGTTTCAGCCGCCTGTATGCAGCCGACTATGCCGGCCAGTGGAGAAAATACGCCCATGATCGCACAATTGGGGTCATCGCTATCGCCTGCTATTGGAAACAGGCAGTGATAGCAAGGACTTGCCGCATCACGTAGATCAAACAGTGTGATTTGTCCATCAAACCGCATCACTGCTCCGGATATTAATGGTTTCTGATATTTGAGACAGGCCTGGTTAATGATGTGGCGTGTTGTGAAGTTATCGCTGGCGTCAACTACTGCATCAACTGTTTCCAGATGTTGATCGAGCAGTACTTCAGTCGCATATTCGGTGAGTGGGGTAATTTGAATTTCTGGATTGATGCGCCGTAAGAATTTCTTTGCAGATTCTGCTTTTAGTTTGCCGATCGCAGCAGTATCGTGGAGAATCTGTCGCTGCAGATTGGTCAGATCTACTTTGTCGTGGTCACAAATCAATAGCTTACCAATTCCGCTGGCTGCAAGATAGAGCGCAGTTGGCGAGCCCAAACCACCCGCTCCAACAATTAAAACCTTGGATTGTGCCAGTCTTTCTTGTCCAGCAATATCTATTTCGGGTAATAGCAGATGTCGACTATAACGTAATAGCTGCTGATCATTCACGTTATAGCCGACGTAAAGAAGAGAATGAGTATTCTTATAATTTGGAAGTTTTCTGTTTTATTGGGCGCGACATAGATTTCAAATGTGTAACTGCTTTAGTTAATAACGTATCGTCGCTGGATCCAAATTCAGCTGGTGTATTTTTATCCTTGCCCTTGTTTTTATTATTTTTTGCTTTGTTGGACGATGTATTATTTTTCTTGCTGCTTGCTATATCGCTAATTTTGGCATCGATACCATTACTTAAGTGGCGATTAAGATCAGCCTCGCGGAGTAAGCGTGGATTGTCGCCAGCTTCATCGTCGAGAATATCTGGTGTAATACCTTTTGCCTGAATTGATTGGCCATTAGGGGTGTAGTAACGAGCGGTTGTAAGTTTGATCGCGGTACTGTTACTTAATGGCAAAATAGTCTGTACCGAACCTTTGCCAAAGGTTTGGGATCCCATTACAACGGATCGCTTGTGATCCTGCAGTGCACCTGCCACAATTTCTGAAGCTGAAGCGGAGCCACCATTCACCAGTGTAATCATCGGCAAAGTCTTGATATTTTCTGGGAGAGTGGCGAGAAAATCTTTACCTGATTTGCGCAGGTAAAATTCTGGACTGGCATGTAATTTCATTTTTGCATCTTCGGTGCGGCCATCGGTATAAACGACCAGAGCGTTACGCGGCAGAAACGCTGCCGATACCGCAACGGCACTATTTAACAACCCCCCGGGGTCATTGCGTAAATCCAACACCAGCCCCTTCATAGGTATTTTACTTTCGCTGTACAGTTTATTAATTGCTTCCGCTAGATTTTCTCCGGTACGTTCCTGAAACTGGGTGATCCGGATATAGGCATATCCCGGTTCAATCAGTTTAGATTTGACACTCTCGATTTTGATAATGGCCCGTACCAGGCTGAAAGTCAGAGGCTCAGTTTCACCCTCGCGGGCGATTGTCAGCACAACACTGCTATTGGGTTTGCCTCTCATTTTTTTGATGGCATCGTTGAGCGTCATACCCTTGACAGCGGTATCATCAATTTTGATAATCAAATCTCCCGTTTTGACACCAGCAAAAAAAGCAGGTGTATCCTCAATAGGAGAAATAACTTTGACTAGTCCATCTTCCATGGTGACTTGAATACCCAGCCCGCCAAATTCACCCTGCGTACCAATTTGCAGTTCTTTGTAATCTTCTGCATCCAGAAAAGCTGAATGCGGATCCAGCCCAACCAACATGCCATTGATTGCTTCAGTAATAAGTTTTTTGTCTTCGACAGGCTCGACATAGTCACTTTTGATGCGACCAAAAACCTGGGAAAAAGCTCTTAATTCTTCAACAGGAAGAGACTGCAGTGCATTATCAGTTCGTTTGTCGGCGATGGCTGAAAAATTGAGACTAACCAAAATACCGGTAATTATTCCAATAAGAATCAAACCGGTTTTCGTTGCAAAATTGCGCATTATATTAAGCTCCACGCTTGTTTATTTGGTAAAGATACCAGAAGGTTAGACTTGTTCTATTACTTGATGCTCATCCAGGTTAGTGGATCAAACGGTTTACCCTTGTATCTGAGTTCAAAGTATAAACCTGATTGAGTGTTTCCGCCGCTATTACCAACTACGGCAATTGTGTCACCACCCCTGACTTTTTCTCCTACGTGTTTGACCAGCGCATTATTGTGTCCGTAGAGACTCATATAGTCGTTGCCATGATCCAGAATAATGAAATTTCCAAAACCGCGTATCCATTCTGCGAAGATAACCTGTCCACTGGCAATGGCCTTGACCTCATTACCATCGGCTGCTCGAATAAATAACCCGTTCCACTTAATTCCTTTACGTTCACGTGGACTGCCAAAACGGTTGACAAGTTCCCCTCGCACGGGTAGGCGTAATTTCCCTTTCATAGAAACAAACGAATTGTTCTGAGCGTTAGCCGTCGGAAGCTGATCGTTACGCAGTATGGCTGTTCCAGAAAATTTTTCAGGAATCAATGGTTTTTTTTGAGCAAGCTGACGGTTAAGTCTATTGACAAGATTTGATAAGTGCTGCTCATCCTGCTTAAGCTCAGATAATGTTTTGTTTTTCTTGCTGGCTTCACGTGACAGTTGCGCCAACAAATCCGTATGCTTTGCTTTTTCTGCTGTCAGTAATTGCATTTGTTCAAAATATTCCTGCTGTGCTTGCTTGAATTTTTCGTGTTGATTGGCTTGATTCTGGGTTAAGTTTGACAGTTGTTCGTGTAAGTTACGTAATTCGTCGATATGCGCGGAACGAGACTGCACTAGATAACGATAATAGTAAAGCTTGCGTGTAATTTCATTAGGATTTTTCTGCTTGAGAAATAATGACAGGTAATCCGATTTGTTGATTAAGTTCTGGAAATAGAGTAATTCCCCCAATTGCATTTGCTTGGTCAGCATTTCGCTACGAACCTGCTTGGAGGAGCGTTGCAATCGAGCAAGCTCATTGCTGATCCCGGATTGTTGCTGTTTCAGCTGTAGAAGTTTCTGTTGCAGACTGCTGACTAATCGCTCAATATCACTCAGGGTATCCGCAGTTTTGCTTTTGGCGGCCTCTTTGTCAGTCAACTCCTTCTGCAGACTTTTTATGCGTGTTTGTACATCTTGCAATTGCTTCTGATTGCCCTGAGCAGTTTTGCTTTCGGCATGCAGCCCAGAATGGACAGGAAGCCAGATGACTAATTGCAGCGAGATGACCTTGAGTAATTTTCGTGATATCAATGCCATCTGATCGGGTATCAAAAATTTTTTACCACGCCCCAAAATGGATAAATTTTTTGACCGACCTCAGGTCTTCGCCTGGCTGGCTACTGCATGCATGGCTTCCTCTATTTGCTCGGCATTGCCAAGATAATAACTTCTGATTGGCTTAAGGTTTTCCTCAAACTCATAAACAAGTGGAATCCCTGTGGGGATGTTGTAATTTAAAATGGCCTGATCCGATACCTGATCCAGATGCTTGATCAAGGCACGCAAGGAATTCCCGTGTGCAACAATGATCACATTGGCGCCTCCTCTGACCTGTGGGGCAATGATGTCATTCCAGTAGGGCAAAAAACGATTAACCGTATCTTTGAGGCTTTCGGCCAGTGGAATTTCATTTTTAATTATTTTGCTATACCGGGAATCAAATCCGGGATAGCGTTCGTCTTCCATAGTGATTTCCGGCGGTCGGGTATCGTAGCTCCGTCGCCAGATCAGCACCTGTTCATCACCGTACTGTCTGGCCGTCTCTGCCTTGTTTAATCCTTGCAGGGCCCCATAATGACGTTCATTGAGCCGCCAGTTAAGTTTAATGGGTATCCACATCCTATCCATTTCATCTAAAGTGAGCCACAACGTGCGAATGGCACGTTTTAGAACGGATGTATAGGCCAGATCAAAATTAAAGCCGTTGCTCCGTAGTAACTGACCAGCTGCTCTGGCTTCATCAATACCTCTCGCTGTCAAATCAACGTCAGTCCATCCCGTGAAACGATTTTCCTGATTCCAGATACTTTCTCCATGACGCAGGAGAACGAGTTTTTTCATGTCAACCTTAAAAAAGCGATGCGCTTAAAAGATAAATCAACCAAGTTGCTATTTTATAATAATTTGGCGCCTAAAACAGCGTAACAGTATTCAATAATTAACGGTTACATGGTCTAAGCATATAATGTTCCTCATCGATTCTTAATCTTCATGTGTACCCGATAATTCATGCATATCCATATTTTGGGAATTTGCGGCACTTTCATGGGAGGGCTGGCATTACTGGCACGCGCGACTGGCCACACCGTCAGCGGTTGTGACGCTAACGTGTATCCACCCATGAGTACTCAGCTTGCCGATCAGGGTATCCGCCTGATTGAAGGCTACGACGCAGCACAAACTAAATTGGAGCCAGATTTGTTTGTGATCGGCAATGTTGTCACACGTGGCAATCCCTTGATGGAGGCTATTCTGAATGAGAATTTGGCTTATATTTCTGGACCACAATGGCTTGCGCAATATATTTTAAGGGAAAAATGGGTGTTGGCCGTGGCAGGAACGCACGGCAAAACCACGACCAGCTCTATGTTGGCGTGGATACTTGAATATGCGGGACTTGCACCAGGATATTTGATTGGAGGGGTTCCAGAAAACTTTGGGTTATCCGCGCGACTTGGTAATGCTCGGGGCGTGTTACAAGACTCCCCATTTTTCGTTATCGAAGCAGATGAATACGATACTGCTTTTTTTGATAAACGCTCTAAATTTATTCACTATCAGCCCAGAACGGCAATTCTGAATAATCTTGAATATGATCATGCGGATATTTTTCCAGATTTGTCTGCGATCGAACGTCAGTTTCATCATTTCGTGCGTACCATACCGGCAAATGGTTTGGTTGTTGCTAATGGGCGGGATATCGCTTTGCAGCGCGTACTGGCCCAGGGTTGCTGGACTCCGGTGGAGTTATTCGACTCTCCCGGGGGCTGGCAAGTATTCACAGCCACAGAGCAATCTACGCAGATTATTTTTCAGGATCAACTGCAAGGTACGCTAAACTGGGATTTATTGGGTGAGCATAACCGCTTGAATGCACTTGCTGCACTTGCTGCTGCGCGTCACGCCGGTGTGCCTGCGGCCGTTGGAATTGAGGCACTGGCAAGCTTCAGGAATGTCAAACGCCGCATGGAGCATCGTGGCACTATCAACGGTATTCAGGTTTATGATGATTTCGCGCATCATCCCACTGCTATTCAGACCACTCTGGCGGGTTTGCGTGAAAAGATTGGAACATCGCGTATTATCGCCGTGCTGGAACCGCGCTCCAATACCATGAAATCAGGTGTCTGGCAGAATAGTCTTGCAACAAGTCTGACACAGGCCGACCAAGTTTTCTGTTATATCAACCAGCTTGAATGGGATGTACAAGGTGCGCTGTCAGCTCTCGGTGACAAGGTCAGTACGCATGAAGACCTCCAGCAGATGGTCGATTCAATCACTACTGCTGCGCGGGCGGGAGATCACATTCTTATCATGAGTAACGGTAGTTTTGGCGGATTGCATGACAAATTACTTGTCAGTCTCGAGCAATACCCTATAACACGAGCGTAGCCGGAAGTATCCTTCGGATAGTTAGCGATGTACCTTTATCCCGATTGGGACTGTCTGGTCAATTTACTGTTGCTCCTCTACTCGCAACTGTGGAAACAATATAACATCGCGAATACTGGGGGCGTCGGTGAGTAGCATCACCAGCCGGTCGATACCGATACCTTCTCCCGCAGTCGGTGGCAGACCGTATTCAAGTGCCTGGATGTAATCGCTATCATAATGCATCGCTTCAACATCACCGGCTTCCTTTGCATTTACCTGTTCCTGAAAGCGTGCTGCCTGATCTTCCGGGTCATTCAGTTCGGAAAATCCATTAGCAATTTCACGTCCGGCAATATAAAGCTCAAATCGGTCAGTGATGGCGGGATTGGTATCGTTGCGGCGCGCTAGCGGTGAAACCTCGGCGGGGTAGTCAACAATGAAGGTTGGCGCAAACAATAAATGCTCGGTAGTCTCGTCAAACAGGGATAACTGTAATTCACCCATACTATCTTCGGCACGAGTGCTGATGCTCGCTGCCTGCAGCGTTTTGATTAGAAAGCCCCGATCATTTAGTTGTGCTTCGGAAAATTGTGGATGGTGCTTCAGAATGGCCTGGGTGATGGTCAGACGATCAAATGGCACGGCCAGGTCAATGGTCTTTCCTTGGTAGATAACCTGAGAGGTTCCCAGTACTTTTTGCGTGATCTCGCGCAGCAGCTGTTCCGTGAAGCTCATCAGATAATTATGGTCCTGATAAGCCTCGTAAAATTCCAGCATCGTGAATTCCGGGTTATGCCGGGTTGAGATGCCCTCATTACGGAAATTGCGGTTGATCTCGAACACCTTCTCCATCCCCCCCACTACCAGGCGTTTCAGATAAAGCTCGGGAGCGATACGCAGATAGAGCGTCATATCCAGGGCGTTGTGATGTGTGATAAATGGTCGGGCGCTGGCGCCTCCGGGAATGGGGTGCATCATGGGCGTTTCCACTTCCAGATAATCGCGTTCAACAAAGAACTGGCGGATGGCCTGGATAATCTTTGAGCGAACGATAAATACCTTGCGTGTTTCTTCGCTGCTGATCAGATCAAGATAGCGCTGCCGGTATTTGCTTTCTTGATTGGTCAATCCATGAAATTTCTCTGGGAGCGGACGCAGTGATTTGGACAACAGGCGCAGAATGTTCACCCGTATGGATAATTCGTTGGTTTTGGTTTTGAATAATGTGCCCTCGGCACCGAGAATATCGCCGAGGTCAAAATGCTTGAATGCTTCATGCACCGCCTCGCCGGTATGGTCATTCGAGACATAAAGCTGAATCTGTCCGCTCATATCCTGAATGGTGGCAAAACTGGCCTTACCCATCACTCGCTTGAACAGCATCCTGCCGGCAACCTTGATCTTAACCGGAGTCTCTTCCAGTGTTTCTTTGGAGGTATGGCCATATTTTTCATGAAGTGCGCTTGCAAGGCTATCTCGCCGGTAATCATTCGGATAGGCATTACCCTGTGCACGCAAGGTGGCAAGCTTGGCGCGTCTTTCCTGGATGAGGTGATTTTCACTAGGGATAACGCTGGTTTGATTTTCTGATGTCATGTCAATCGAGGTTGTTATTGATGTAATAAATTTGAATAAATGTACAGAGCGCGTACTCCGGAGCCTTGTTACCAGACGTGGCGGCAGCGTGTATTATAGTTGGATTGTCCATCTAATAATCAGTCGAGAGAATACATAGTGAATACCAGTTCAACTCCTACTCATTTCATCAAAAATATCATTGATGAGGATAACCATAATGGTAAATGGAATGGACGTGTCGAAACGCGTTTTCCACCAGAGCCAAATGGTTATTTACACATCGGTCATGCGAAAAGTATTTGCCTGAATTTCGGACTTGCCATCGAGTATGGCGGCGTCTGTCACTTGCGTTTTGATGATACCAACCCGGAAAAGGAAGCGCAGGAGTATGTCGATGCAATTATAGATTCCATCAGCTGGCTGGGATTCGATTGGGGGGCGCACCATTATTACGCTTCCGATTACTTCGACAAACTCTATGAATTTGCCGAATATCTGATTTTGCAGGGTAGGGCATACATTGAAAGCCTGCCACCAGAAGAAATCCGCCGTCTGCGTGGCACATTGACCGAGCCGGGTATCAATAGCCCATTCCGGGAGCGTCCGACAGCAGAAAATCTCGATTTATTCAGGCGCATGCGTGCGGGTGAGTTTGAGGATGGAGCACATGTGCTGCGTGCGAAAATTGATATGACTTCTCCTAACATTAATCTTCGCGATCCCGTCATTTATCGTATCCGCCATATTCATCATCAGCGTACTGGTGATAAATGGTGCATCTATCCGATGTACGACTACGCGCACTGTATTTCGGATGCGCTGGAGCGGATTACGCATTCGCTCTGCACGCTGGAGTTCGAGGATCATCGACCGTTATATGATTGGGTGCTGGATCAGCTGGTGAACAAGGTGCCCTGCCATCCGCAGCAGATCGAATTTGCTCGTCTCAATTTGACATACAGTGTCATGAGTAAACGCAAAATGATCGATCTGGTCGAGAGTGGGCTGGTTGATGGCTGGGATGACCCGCGCATGAACACACTCGCCGGATTGCGCCGTCGCGGCTATACCCCTTCAGCCATCCGTCTTTTTACCGAGCGCATCGGGATCAGCAAGGCTGATACCTGGATTGACATGATATTGCTGGAAGATTGTCTGCGTGAAGATCTTAATGAATATGCGCTGCGTCGCGTAGCAGTTCTTGATCCGATACGGCTTATCATTGACAATTTTCCAGAAAATTCAGAAGAAAGCTGCAGCGCACCCCATCATCCCCAGAAACCGGAACTCGGCGAACGTACGCTCTTTTTGACAAAAGACCTTTATATTGAGCGCGAAGATTTCATGGAAACTCCGAGTAAAGGCTTTTTCCGGCTTACCCCTGGCAGGGAGGTTCGGCTACGCTATGGGTACATTATCAAATGCACCGATGTCGCCCGCAATGAGCGAGGCGAAATCGAATCCATTCACTGTACCTATGATCCCGATACCAAAAGTGGTACAACAGGAGCCGATAGTAGAAAGGTCAAGGGAAACATTCACTGGCTGTCGATCAAACACGCGAATCCAGTACAGATCAGATTGTACGACCGGTTATTCAGCGATCCGTATCCCGACACCGAGCAGAAGGATTATAAAAAAGCGCTTAATCCTAATTCAAAACAGATCGTTACTGGTTTTGTTGAACCCGCCTTGCTGAATGCGCTGCCAGAACAATGTTTCCAGTTTGAGCGTAATGGTTATTTCGTCGCTGATCGTGTTGAATCTACTCCGGGAAAACCTATTTTCAATCGGGCGGTCTCACTGCGAAATACCTGGGTAAAAAATTGTTAACCAGGATAATAATGTTTAAGATCAAATTCTTAATTAAGAATGTGTATCCTGGCATCTCCTGTTATTAACTGCACGACAGACCTGAATGCGCATACAGAGGAATAATGAAAGGACGAATGACATGTCGAGGTTTTCTTTGATAGACAGCGAATATACGGCGCCAGAAGCAGAAATTTTTTTTTATGAATCATCTAAATACTTCAAGTCAGATGATATGGCGCTGCTGCGTAATGCGTATCTTTTCAGCCAAAGTGCACATTCTGGCCAATTCAGAAAATCCGGCGAACCTTATATTTCACATCCAGTCGCGGTAGCTCGCATACTGAGTGAGTTGCGTCTTGACGCTGTGACCTTGTCTGCTGCTCTGCTGCACGATGTCGTTGAAGATACTGGCATAGCCAAGGAAGAAATAAGTGAGCGTTTCGGCGCGCCCGTAGCCGAGTTGGTAGATGGGGTTTCCAAGCTTGAAAAAATTGAGTTTGGAACCCAGGCTGACATGCAGGCAGAAAATTTTCGCAAGATGCTATTGGCGATGGCGCAGGATGTTCGTGTAATCCTGATCAAACTGGCAGATCGTCTGCACAATATGCGTACGCTGGAAGTGATGCGCCCGGAGAAACAACAGCGCATTGCGCAGGAAACCCTGGAAATCTATGCGCCTATTGCACATCGGTTGGGTCTGGAGAATATTTATCAGGAATTACAAGAACTGAGTTTTCGTTTTTCCTATCCCAATCGCTACAAAGTGTTAGAAAAAGCAACCAAGGCTGCGCGCGGCAATCGTCGTGAAGTGGTCAGCAAGATTCTGGATGCGATCAAGCAGCGCCTTGAGGAAGAAGGGGTGGAAGCAGTGGTCAGCGGCCGGGAAAAGCATTTGTACAGCATTTATAAGAAAATGGTGGAAAAGCAGCTTAGCTTTTCTGACGTACTCGATATCTATGGTTTCCGTGTGCTCGTCAGACGTGTTTCAGACTGCTATGTTGCGCTGGGCGTACTGCATGGATTGTATAAACCCATCCCTGGAAAATTCAAGGATTACATTGCGATCCCGAAGGCAAATGGATATCAGTCGCTGCATAGCACGCTACTTGGTCCTTATGGCCTGCCGATAGAAATACAGATCCGCACACATGAAATGCATCATATTGCGGAAATTGGCGTTGCTTCGCATTGGCTTTACAAGGCGAGTGAAAGCGGCGTTAATGATCTGTATCTGAAGGCAAATCAGTGGATGAAAAGCTTGTTAGAGACCCTGAGTGAATCTTCTGATTCGCTGGAGTTCCTCGAACACCTGAAAGTAGACTTATTTCCAAGTGAGATTTATGTATTTACTCCACAGAGCAAAATTCTTGCTTTGCCCAGAGGGGCGACAGTTGTCGATTTTGCCTATGCAGTGCATACCGATGTGGGTAATTGCTGTGTAGCCGCTAAAATCAATGGCGAGAGTGTGCCGCTTCGAACGCATCTAAAAAGTGGTGACCGTGTCGAGATTGTAACGGCCAACACGGCCAAACCTAATCCTTCCTGGCTATCTTATGTTACCACCGGCCGGGCGCGCTCCAGCATCCGCCATTTCTTGCGTACCATTCAGTTTGATGAATCCGTCAGGCTGGGAGAACGGTTGTTGAATCAGGCATTGGGTAGCTTTGGAGTGAATCCCGAGACAGTCAGTGAGGCGCATTGGGAGAAACTGCTGCGAGAAAGCGGCGTAAAGTCGAAACAGGATCTGCTGGCGGATATCGCGCTAGGTAAGCAATTGGGTGCAGTAATTGCCAAGCGGTTATTAATGCCTGACGAATCAGCTGCAAAAGTGCAAAATAAATCCTCTATCACCATTCTTGGAACCGAAGGCATGGCCGTCAAGTTTGCCAAGTGCTGTTTCCCCATCCCTGGGGATGGTATTGTGGGGCTCATCAAAAAAGATAGAGGGTTGATTATTCACACACAGGATTGCCCTGCCGCTGCGCAAAACATCAAGCAGGACAATCAGCTTGATGTCGAGTGGGGTCCGGAAATTGAACGGGTATTTCCAGTTGGTATTTTTATGGCGGTGGTCAATCGTAGTGGGGTACTGGCGCGGGTTGCCGCTGAAATTGCTAAAGCCGGATCCAATATTGACGATATCCGTTTAGAGAATGATGATGACTATACCGTGATGCATTTTGTTATCCAAACCAGAGACCGTAAGCATCTTGCCCATATTTTTCGAGAATTGAAGCATATCGATGAAGTGGTCAAGGTTGGTCGCAGTAGAAATTCGTAACCGATTACTCAGGAAGTGTTGCAAATGAATGTAAATGGTCAAATACTGGATTTTACGTCGCCTGGTGCGATTCCGCCGGATCCGTCCGATGTGATTAAGCGGATCATGGGGGAAACAACGGCAACCATGCAAATCCTTGAAACACTTATTGAAAAAGAGTCAGTACAAGATCCGGCCAGCTGGAAATTACTGGCGATGTTTTATGTGGTAAATGATCGCAACGACGACCTGAATAAAATTGATGGACAGTATCAAAAAATATTCGGTTCTTCGTTATTCCTGGATTTTTGGCAAAAGATACCGCAATGGTGCAGCATCAAGAATCCGCTTTGTCTGGAAATGCCGGAGAAAATTACCGCACAATCTCTGCCAAACATTACTACTATCCAAGAGGCCTGCCAATTATCAACTGGTGCAGAATTGGATTTTTCCAGAGTGAGAGAAATCGATAGCGATGGGCTGTCAGCCTTGGCGCAGTTTTTTGCTGCATTATTCTCTGAAGGTATTTCCCTTGATATCAAGGGAGCAGCACGTTTTATCGCGAGTTTGGAGAAAAGCGCGGCCAGCAGCCAAAGCACACAGGTAACGTGGGAAGTTTTATTTGCATATGATCGTTTTTACAATAACAAAGAAACATTTGAAGATCGGGCAATCCGTTTTGCAATCCATTTTGGCATTTCTCCTCCTTCCTGGGAGTAGTCTTATCTGCTTGAGTTAGCAGCCAGGCACGTAGTATGTACCTTGGAATATCGTACCAACCGTGTAAACTGGGTGCGATGAAATCTTGTCATCAGGGAAGCCTGGGTGGAGGATTCGCCGGTTCTTCCTTAGAAGCCAGGCATAAACTAGAGAAAAATCACCTGAATTGACGTCAGGTCAGTCTGCGGATCCAATTTATTTTTAGATGAGCTTGCACTCTTTATTGCCTGAAATTGTACCGATAGTCGTCACATATAACCCCGCTGGATCTACGCTGATTGCCAGCCTTGCTGCATTGCTCTCCCAGGTTCAGCAGGTTGTTGTTGTGGATAATGATTCAGTTTGTGATGTAGCTGACATTATCAAACGTCTTGATCAAGCGCAATACAACAGGGTCAACCTGATTAAGCTGCAGTACAACAGTGGCTTAGGTCATGCCTTTAATATTGGCATAGCCCGGGCGCGCGAATTAAGCGCCGATTTTGTGCTGTTAATGGATCAGGATAGTATTCCGCAATCAAACATGGTGAAGAAATTACATGATGCCTACGTTTATCTGCAAAACCAAGGCATCTTGGTTGCTGCTGTCGGACCGCGCTACCAAAATCCGATATCAGGACAACTCTCAAATTTTGTGCGTGCCAATCAATATAGACTGACACAGGTATTATGCCACGAAGACGGAAATGACTATCCACGCGCGGATTTTCTGATTTCTTCCGGAATGTTCATTTCCATTCAAACACTAGACAAGGTGGGTGATATGGATACAACCCTGTTTATCGATCATATCGATACCGAATGGTGTTATCGGGCGCAATCCAAAGGTTGTTCTGTATATGGAGTATGCGATGCTCTTATGCAGCATACCTTGGGCGATAAGCAAAGTCGTTTCTGGTGGGGACGTTGGCGAAATATTCCGTTTCATCAACCTTTCCGCTACTACTATATTTTCAGGAATAGCGTACTGCTCTGGCGACGAGCTTACATGCCTAATGCCTGGAAACGAGCCGATATGCTGCGTATTCTGTGTTTTTTGCTGTTCTTTACATTACTTTCGTCAAACCGCATAAAAAATTTCCACATGATGATCCATGGTTTATGGGATGGCCTTAATAATCGTTCTGGTAAACTTTGACTGGTAGATCCGGATTTTTAGTGGCTTGTTTTGCTACAATCGTTTAAGTCCGATAGTCTCCTGGTTGGCTAATCGGGTTTTATACATTGCTTTCAGTAGTTGAAACGCCAAGAATCATTGCCGGTTTCCAGGATGTTACAAGGTTTAACACGGGAGAATAGATATGACGAATAACTTCAAGCAAATCGTTGGAATAGCTATTTTGAGCGTAGCAATGGTTTGGGCTTCCCCTGTCCTGGCGGAACCCCTTACGGCCATTTCCCTGACTGACGCAGAGCAATCGGCAGTATTCAAAGCCGCCGGTTTTGCGCTTAAGGGTAAGGAGTGGCGCGCCTGCGACACTGGCGATTCCGGCGCACCCTACGATCCCGGTATTATTCAGGAAGTGCGCGACCTTAATGGTGATGGTCGCCCGGAGGCGGTTGTGACCGAGGGTGGCACATATTGTTACGGTCATGCTGGCGTGGGGTTTGCTTTAGTTAGCAATCAAGCCGATGGTCGTTGGCGACTCATGGCCAAGCGAACCGGGATCCCCGAGTTTCTTAAGACCCGTGGCGTTGATGGCTGGCCGGATATTCTAGTCGGTGGCCCAGGCTTTTGTTTTCCGGTAGAGCGTTGGAATGGCAAAGAGTACGCTTTCCACCGTTTTGAGTACCAAGGTAAACGCTGTAAACCTTAGCCTGGATGGTTGCTGTGCAGCCGTATTACGGCGAATCCGGTTCTGCTTCAGGGGAGCTTTCGGTCTTTGATGGCATCGGGCAGATTCCACAAAAAGCGTCCGGAGTTGAGTAATTGCTTGCGCAACAATTCCCAGTCCTGCACTTTCTTTTTGTCTGTTTGACAGCGCAGTAGACGCACGCGCAGGGCGGTGTCCTGTTGCGCAAGAATGGCTGCCCAGAGCGTATCCTCAACGTTGTAGCGCTTGTTTTCCCTGAGGCAAATCGGAACAACGTATTGAACGGGCACGGCCAGATCGTTGGCCGCTGCCTTAACGACTGCACGAATGTTGCTGGCCTTGATATTAGCCCTATCGTTCAGGTCATAAGGTGGGTGCCACTCGTTGAAAGGCCGTAGCAGATCGATATGGCTGACGGCAACCAGCAGAGGCGGTGGGCGGCGATGCAGATGGGTGGTTTGATGAATACGCAATGCGTCCAGCAAGTTGCGCTCACCTCGTCGATCAGGGCGGTTGGCGGCAGTGACCCAAATAATGAGATCGGCCTCCAGTGAGGTTTGCAGCATTTTTTGCTCATCGAAATGAATGCTGTCGATGCCGGGGCTGTCGAATATCAGCGCTTGCGTCAGCCCTTCACGCATCAGCAAGGCCGGTGTATACAGCGAGGTGGTTCCAGGCAGTACATCGGTAGCGGCAAACAGCTTTCCGTAGAGTGCGTTGATCAGGCTGGATTTTCCCGTGTTACTTTTTCCAAGCAGTAGAATGCGTAGTGGCTTATCTTCTGCGACTGCCTGTGTCTGCTCTACCTGTGTCAAGTTATCATGGGACGCCGCAGTCGGTGACTGATCGACAGGTTCGGTCTCTGTTGTGACAATCGGCTGATGGCCACTGTAGAGATCGATAGCGTAGTAGCCCACCTTGCGGATATATGCGCGCAAAAACCAGCGGTGAAATTCACCGCGAGCAAGACCGAAACTGCGCTCACGAAAATAGCGCCAGAATTCACCAAACAGGGCATTAATGGGATTGACCATCACTCTGCCTGCACGGTAGAAATTGTAGATTTTTTCTGCTCGTGTTTTCCAGCGATTTGCCTGCAGGCAGTCTCCTATGGTCAAGCGGTGGCTGAAGGGAATGTGGTTAATCACATCCTGGCGTAGATCATGGCTGGCCCGCTCGATGATCAGTAGAGTGTGCGGCACGGTCAATTCCAGTGTTGGTTGCGCAGCCTGCGGGAAATAGCAGCGCGCTACTGTATCCAGAGTGCGTTTACCCAGCGCCATGATCCAGTCGAGATTATCCAGCGGCCAATCCTCCGGGTTGCAGTGGTCCGCGAGCTGTTCAACCTGTTGCCAGACTTCTTCGGCACGTGGCGACCAGTCGGGGTTGGCTTCAGTCAGCAGTATATTCAAGGCAGCACGATGGTGACGTGCCGCCCAGTACTGCAAGCCATAGGCTATCGCACCACAAAGTGCCAGAATTGCGAGCCAGATCAGTAAATAGCCACTCTGCCAAAGCCACCAGATGCCCAAGCCAAATACCGCCAGTGTTGGCAGAAAAAATAACGCGAGAGCAGCTAACTGTACGGGGTTGATCCATTTGCGCCAGAAACTCATTCTTTGGTGTTCCTGTTGACGGTGGCGCGCAGCCGTTCGGACAGAATGGTACGGCCGGTTTGCAGAGAGTCGGCATAAATGCGTCGCAGTATGGCCGGATCCACGTTCAGACCCTGCTTGCGCTGCGCAAAGAAATAGATCGAAGCCTTGCCGAGCGCATAGGTTGTCGCGCCACTGGCACCGGCTCCCCAGGCCGCCCCCGCTGTTTGCCCGACAAATGGAATCAGTTTTGTGAGGGAGCGACTGACCATTCTGCTTAAGTAGGCCGTTGTCACGCCGACGCCGAGCAAGCCAATGAATTCGCTGACAGCACGACTATCCCAGCGTTGTCGGTACAATACGGCGAGGCTGTGCAGCAATTTTGCCTGTAGTGCGGTAACGGCTACCAGATCGACCACTGGCAATGCGCCCAGCCCGGCAGCTGCCAGCGCATAGCCGACGGTCTGCTGATGGGCAGCGCGTGCATACAGATCACGTACCGTCTGTTCTTCGCCGAGTTGCTGTTGCAAACCTAATGGGAGCAACGCTTCAATGGCTTGCCATAATGCTTCCAAACCATAGTCCGATGGCGCCAGCCCATCTTCCGGCAAGGTGAAATCAACAGGGACCCAATATATTGGCGCATCACCGGGAATATTGGCTGTTGCCGCCCGTTGCGCAAGCAATGCGCGTTTCAATTCGGAGGGAATTGATTCTGGCCAGGACTCCCGCGCGTAGGGCCAGGGCAGGATATGTCCAGTTACTTCAAAATAAAGCTCGTGCAGACTCGTCTGTACCATGAGTAACGGCCATTGTGGGTGCTGACGACGGATATTTGTCACGACAGACACTATCTCTTGCTGCTCAATGTCGGCGGCTTTCATCACCACCAGCAGTAAATGTGCCTGCTGATCACAATATCCGATATCTTCAGCGGGATCATAGCCCACCTCGCCAATTCCACGAGTATCGAGAAATCGCACGATGGGAGCTGTCTCCGGAAAATCATAAAATCGGGAATGGCGGGTGCAAGGCTGAAAACCATTGCCAATCTGCGCAGTGTCACTACCCGTTAATACCCGGACAATCGAAGTTTTTCCCGATTGTGTCTTGCCCAGTAGCCATAACACCGGTGGCGGCAACTGCTGCCGTGCCGCTTGCAGCGATGCTTCCAGCGCATCCTCGTCCACCGCAGGCTGCAACAGCAGTGACTGCAATTTTTTCCACTGGTCTGGCCAGTTTCTGAAGTAATCCGAAAAACCCAACCGTGATCCTCCAAAAAATATATTGGTTTGCTACACAACCTGGTCGCTTACCGATCGACAGCAATACGGTGGAGAACACCACTCGATCAATCCCAGCCAGAAAAATTGGGTACTAAACGAAAATTGCTGAGAGCGGTCATTAAAATGACGGGTAAAATGCTTGCCCGCTAACCTGTTTATTCCCAACCAGATTTATTACTACCTGTCATGCCACATATTACCCTTGAAAATGCCTGTCTTGCTTTTGGTCATCATGCGCTGCTGGATCATACTGCGCTCCAGCTCGATCCCGGAGAGCGGGTCGGGTTGATTGGACGTAATGGTACCGGTAAGTCCAGTCTATTGCGCGCCCTTGCCGGCGAAATCAAGCTTGATGATGGCGTGCTGCGCACTGAGCCGGGCATCAGCGTGGCTTATGTTCCGCAGGAACCGGAGCTGGATGAAACCCGATCGGTTTTCAGTGAAGTCGCGCGAGGTTTGGGTGAGTTATCCCAGGTCTTGCTGGACTATCACCAGGTTTCACATGATCTGGGGGAAGCGGACGCCGATACGGATGCTTTGCTGGAACGCATGCAGCAATTGCAGGGCATTCTGGAGTCCCAGGATGGCTGGCGGATACATAATAAGGTGCAAACAGCTATCGATAGGCTGAAATTGAATGAAGATGCCCTTGTCGGCACGTTGTCTGGTGGTGCCAGAAAGCGGGTGGCGCTTGCGCGCGCCATGGTGGTGTCGCCGGATGTATTGCTTCTGGATGAGCCGACCAATCACCTGGATTTCGCGTCTATTGAATGGCTTGAGGAAACCCTGCGGGAGATTAATGCCAGTATCATTTTTATTACTCATGACCGGCGTTTTCTTGATAATGTTGCCACACGCATCATTGAGCTGGATCGGGGGGAACTTGTCAGTTTTCCGGGTAATTTCTCCGCTTATCAGAGTAAAAAAGTGGAAATACTCGAAACCGAGGCAATACACAATAAAAAATTTGACAAGGTGCTGACGCAGGAAGAAATCTGGATCCGCAAAGGTATTCAGGCGCGGCGCACTCGCAACGAGGGCAGGGTCAGACGACTGGAATCGCTGCGGCGTGAGCGCGCCACACGGCGTGATCGTATGGGTAAAGTTAACTTCAAGGTGGAGCTTGGAGAACGTTCGGGCCAACTGGTTGCCGAGCTGGAAAATGTAGTCAAGCAGTACGATGAAAAAGTCATTATCGACAATTTTTCCTGCCGGATCATGCGTGGTGACCGCATCGGCCTGTTGGGACCAAACGGTGCCGGTAAATCGACATTGCTGAAACTGATTCTCGGAGAGGTGCAACCCGATGCCGGCACAGTACGACTGGGTACCAAGCTGTCCGTGGCTTACTTTGACCAGATGCGCCAGCAGTTGAATGAAAATTTGACGTTGGTTGAATCTATCAGCCAGGGATCAGATTTTATTGAAATCGGCGGAGTGCGTAAGCATGTCATCAGCTATCTGGAAGATTTTTTGTTTTCCCCACTGCGAGCACGCTCACCGGTCAAAACACTCTCTGGTGGTGAACGCAACCGGTTGCTGCTGGCGCGGCTATTTACCCAGCCTGCCAACGTACTGGTATTGGATGAACCGACCAATGATCTCGATATCGAGACACTCGAATTACTCGAATCTCTCCTGCAGGACTACAGCGGTACTTTGTTTCTGGTCAGTCACGATCGTGCTTTTCTGGATAACGTGGTCACCCAAGTGATTGCATTTGAGGGTAATGGCCGGTTACGCGAATACGCAGGTGGCTTTGAGGACTGGTTGCGCACTGTAAATGCGGTCAAATCGGCAGAAAAAGACATCCAAAAGCAAATCAGCATTCCGCCTGTTCCGGGGGGGACTTCGCCCGGCAACTCTAAAAATGTATCTGCTGATCCGGCTAAACTCAGCTATCAGGAAAGACAGGAACTGGAGAAACTGCCAGAGAAAATTGATAACCTGGAGCGGGAGCACGAAAGTATCAGCGCTCGTTTGAGTGACCCGATTCTCTATCAAACTAACCCTGAAGAAGTCAAGGTATTGCAAGTACGCACCGCTATGCTGGAAAAGGAGCTCTCAGCACTTTTTTCCCGTTGGGAAGCTCTTGAAAGCAAGCTGATCAAGGTAAAATAGAGGTAATTTCCCTATAAACAACAGGGAGATAGCGATGAGGCTTTCTTCAGGATTCATTGACTAAACCCTATCCTTCGTTTAAAGTTCAAATTTTTGAGAGGAGGATACGTAAGTGAAAAAATCAGCGGTCGTTAAACTACTCGTCGCGTCTGGCATGATTATGTCATTTTCTGGCATAGCTGCTGCTGCGGGAGAAACCGATTCATTTAAAAGTAAATTGGTGATGTGTCAGGGATGTCACGGTATTGAGGATTATCGTACCGCCTACCCGGTGGTCTATCATGTGCCCAAACTTGGTGGCCAGCATGAGCAATATCTTGCAAAAGCGTTGAATGATTATAAAACCGGTGCACGTAACCACCCTACCATGGTTGGTATAGCAGGCCTTTTATCTGATGAAGATATCAAGGCATTAGCTGCTTATTACGCTGGCAAATAATTTTCTAACGCGAGGATAACTAATATGAAAAATTTGATGATTGCTGCTGCAAGCGGCTTGATATTTCTTCTGTCGAGTCAGGTGATCGCCGCTGATATCGAATCTGGTAAGAAAAAAGCGCAGGAAGTGTGTTCATCCTGCCATGGTTTGGATGGCAACAGTCCTGCTCCTAATTTCCCCAAAATTGGTGGCCAGCCCAGAACGTATCTTGAGAAAGTATTGAATGACTATAAATCTGGTGAGCGCAAAGATCCGATCATGGCTGGAATGGCGGCAAATCTAAGCAAGGAAGATATTGAAAATCTGGCCTTCTATTATTCGGGTCAAACGGGTTTAACCATCAAGAGATAGATCACGCCAGCAATGCTGGCAACTAGCTCGTGAACGAAGCGGAACGTACCGGTGTCTCTGGTACGTTCCGCTTTTTTCTTGGCGCCCAAAACGGCATACTCAAAAAATGTATAAACTGAAGTTCCGCCTTTACCTGTCGCTACTAGCCGTACCTATTCTGGTAGTCGCCTGTTCGGATGGGAGCGAGACAAACGTTTCTGCGGAGACGCAACCAGCTACATCAGAGAGTCACGCTGATACATCCGTAGATAAAAATGAAACCGTTATCTGGCGTACATTCACTGAGCTTGCCCAGTATCCGCAGCGACGCGCAACCGCACGCGTGGTTGCGATAGATGAAGCTACTGTGGCCGCGCAGGTTTCCGGACAGATCAAACAGGTGTTTGTGCGTGAAGGGGACGCAGTCAAAAGTGGGCAACCCGTTGCACAGCTCAATGATCCTCCGCTGCGTCTGACGCATGAACGCGCACAAGCCACGCTAGCGGCAGCCAACGCGAAGGTGGGTCAGGCACAGCGTCAGCTGACTCAGCAGCAAGGGCTGCGAACACGCGGATTTGTCTCAGAAGAAGCGGAAGCCGCCGCCCGTGATGCGTTGGAGGTCGCACGCCGGGAGCGTGACGCGCAGCGTGCCGCACTCGCCGAGGCCAGTTGGTATTGGGAGCAGCGCATGATCACTGCCCCTTTTGACGGAATCATGACCGAGCGCCAAGTGAGTGTGGGTGACTGGGTAACGCCTGGGCAGGCCATCGCCGTGATCACCGCCACCACGCGCGAAGTGCATGCCTTTGTTGCGCACGAAGACATTGCCGCATTACAACAAGTGACTGAAATTATTTTTGAGACACTGGGTGGTCAGCAGCATCTTCTTGACATTGCTGCAGTTTCCCCGCGACGCGATGATCGCGCACAGGATGTGCGTGTCCGTCTGACGTTTACGACAGATACGCCGCCACCCATCGGTACTGCCGGTGTGTTGCTATGGCGTGATCCAAGACCACATCTATCAGCTGGTATCCTGGCGACAGTGCGTGGCATACCTGGTGCGTGGATAAAGGATAACGCAGCGGTTGCACCGCGTTTTGTTCCGCTGCCCCAAGCCCTAACGGGACGCGATGTAGTGGTGTCATTTCCGCCTGATACCACGATTGCCATCCGTGGGCAAGGTACGCTGGCGTGGCGGGCTATGCAGGAAGCACAATGACCCCGGACTCCTGGTATGGTCGGCTGATTGCAAATACCCCGCTTGCCAATCTGTTTTTTCTGATTGTCATTGTCGTGGGCATCGTGGCGTATCTGTCCATGCCGCGTGCGCGCGATCCTGAAATCAACTTCAACTGGGTCAATATCCTGACAGCTTATCCTGGCGCCACCGCTGAGGATGTTGAGCGTGAAATTACTGCACCACTGGAAGATGCGCTGCGTACCGTTTCCGATATTCGTTTTGTGACGTCGAGCTCACGCGAAGGGACATCTTCGATTTTGATCCGCTTTGAAAGGATCGATAACCGTACCTTTGACAAGCGCGTGACGGATGTGCGCCGTGAAGTACTCAACAAGGCGGCTGCCGAATTACCTGCCGAAGCATTGACCCCCAGATTCACGGAAATTACGACTTCAAACGGTTTTCCGACAGGAATGATTGCGCTCTATGGACCCGTTGCGGGTGAAGTCATGCGAGCGCAGGCATTCGCTATCAAACGTGATATGGAACGGGTGCGTGGCATCGATCGTCTGCTGACATTCGGTTTTCAGGAGCCGGAGATTCATATCGATTTCGATCCATTCACCCTGGCAACACGCGGAATCGCAGCAAGTTCGCTGGCGGACCAAATTGGGGCCTGGTTTCGCGATGTCGTAGCAGGACGATTCATGGTAAACGAACGGGAATGGTTGGCGCGTGCGCGTGGCCGCACGGAGGATCCGGAAGCAGTAGCGCATTTGCCCGTAGTGATCGAGGGGCGTGCAATTACCCTGCAGGAACTGGCCACGATATCGCTCAGCGCCGAGCGGCCTGATCATTTGGTTCGCTATCGTGGCCAGCCGGCGGTGCTGCTGTCAATCACCAAAAAAGCGGATGCCAATACGCTGGATTTGATGGCACAGCTACAGGCGTTCGCTGATGAACGTAACGCAATACTCGCTCCTTTGGGGCTGCAGCTTGTGCTGACGGATGACCAGACACACGAAACCCGCCAAACAATCAGCGTGATGGAAATGAACGCATTGCTTGGTTTTGCGATGGTTTTAGTGCTGGTGGGACTGTTTCTTGGCTGGCGATTAGGAATACTGGTGGCGCTAGGATTACCTTTTGCGCTCTCAGGCGCATTTGCGGTCATAACGGCGGGGGAGTCGACGCTTAATCTGACGGTATTGCTCGGTGTGGTGATCGCGCTGGGAATGCTGGTCGATGACGCCGTGGTCATTGTTGAAGCGATACACGATAAGATTGTGCAAGGGTTATCGACCCGGGAAGCTGTTTTTGCCGGTGTGCTTGAAGTCGGTGCGCCGGTATTCACGGCAGTGTTGACGACGGTGGCGGCATTTCTACCCCTCATGCTTCTGCCCGGCATACTGGGGGAGTTTCTTAAGATTGTGCCTATGGTAGTCACTGCCGCACTGGCAGTCAGTCTGCTGGAAGCCTACTGGCTATTACCTGCTCATATTTTTGCGCTGCGTCATACTTTCGACACGCCACGCTCCCGCCTGGCGCACTGGCGAGAGCGCATGACCATGCGGCTACGCAATAAATATGGCCGACTGCTGGTGCGCGTGTTGCGTCGACCGTGGCGCTGGGCTTTGCTGGTAGTCACTACTTTTATACTCGCAGGGGCACTGGTTTTCTCGGGCGCGGTACGCACGCAGTTTTTCGCGTTTGACAGCATTCGGCTTTTCTATATTCACTTAGACATGCCGGTTGGTTCGTCATTGAAACACACTTTACACGAAGCCGAGCGTGCCACGGCTATCGTCGAACGTCTGCTCCCATCGGAAGAACTTCGATCAGCCGTTGCGACAGCGGGTATCAAATTTACCGATACCGAACCGCTCTATGGTGATCATTATGGACAGGTGAGTATTTCGCTGCATCCGCGTGCCGCAAATGGCCGCGATGTGGAAGCCATTATTGACAGCCTGCGCGCGGAAATTATGTCACTGACTGGGCCAGCAAAACCGGCATTTCTGGCTATCAAGGGCGGTCCGCCAGCACAACGGCCGATCAATGTCAAAGTGAAATCGGAAGATCAGGCGCAGCTGGATGCGGCGGTAAGTGCGGTTCGTGGTTTACTCTCAGCCATGCCGGGAATACGCGATATCACGGATGATCGTAGCGAAGGGCGGCCGACCGTAACCTTCCGCCTTGACCGCGATGCCATTGCCCGTGCCGGCATGGATGCAGCACAGGTGCTACGCACCATCCGGCTGCTGGGCGAGGGTGAGCGGGTGGGCAAGACACGTCGGGAAGGAGAGGCGCTCGATATCATTATACGAGCGCAGCCCACGTCCATGACCGATCCCGCCGAGTGGCTGCGATTGCCCATGGTGATGCCTGATGGACGCACCATTACACTTGGAGAACTCGTCCACGCAGAGTTTGCGCCATCGCAGGGATTCATTCGTCGCTATCAGTTCGTGCGCGCTGTAACAGTGGAAGCAGAAATCGACAACACGCTTACTGAAACCATGCAGGCCAATGCTCAGCTGTTGGCAGGCTGGCGACAGATAGCGGCGAATTATCCAGCAGTGAAGCTCGATTTCACGGGTGAACTGGATGATATCCGCGAAAGTCTCGATGCGATGAAACGTATTTTTGCGCTAGGCATCGCCCTCATTTATCTCATTCTCGCCACGCAATTCCGCAGTTACTTGCAACCGCTCATTGTGTTGATCACCATGCCACTGGCGCTCTCTGGCGTGATTTTCGGTTTATTCCTGTCAGGCCTGCCATTATCGCTTTATACCCTCTACGGTGTGATTGCGCTGACCGGCATCGCCGTCAACTCCGCCATTGTGCTCGTAGCCGCTGCCAATGATCGCATTGCAACTGGCATGAGCGCTCTGCACGCCACGCTCTATGCCTCACGTCGTCGGCTGGTGCCTATTTTGATTACCTCAAGCACCACCATTGCCGGACTGTTTTCACTCGCTGTCGGATTGGGCGGCAAGTCTTTGCTCTGGGGGCCGGTTGCATCCAGTATAGTCTGGGGACTGGGATTCTCCACCGTACTGACTTTGCTTGCTACCCCGTTATTGCTGCGAATAACACTCACACAACGTCAGCCGCAGCAAATACCAGTGTAACCGTCCAGCGCTCCCATCTATCTTTCCTGCTGTTTAAGTGACTGAATGAATGCTGGCGTAAGCGGCAGCAATTCATCGATACGGTTATTGGGCCAGGTGGGTAGTCTGGCGAGGGTGTCTGCAAGCCATGCGGCGGGATCGAGTTTGTTGAGTTGCGCGGTACCGAACAAGGTTTGAATGGCAGCGGCGCGTTGACCGGCACGTTCCGATCCGGTGAATAGCCAATTCTTTTTACCGATTGCGATCGGGCGGATGGTGTTCTCCACCGGATTGTTATCGATCGGAAGAAAGCCGGTTTGTGCGTAGCGGATGAGGCTTGGCCAGCGTCTGAGGGTATAGTCGAGCGCGTAGGTTGGGGTGACGACAGGAACCCCAACACGACAACCGCATCGCCACCAGCCAACCCTGAAAACGAGACATCGCGGCCAATAAAACCATCAGCAACCCGCAAAGGCCAAACCGGTTAAAAATGTTGGGGTTCGTTGCCTCACCCCAACCTGCGGCCCTTGAACCCGGTTGACATAGCCATGTTTCAAGGGATTAACATGGATATAATCAATATGCTTGGCATAATCCAATTCTGTGGTAATCGTATGTTCCCAATAGCGGCGTTGCCAAATACCCCGTTCAGACCGTTTTCGCCGCGTCGCCGACAAGCGTTCCTTGCGGGGCAAACCTTTTGAAAACAGCAGCTTGATTAACCTCCAACGTACCGGGAAATTATCGGTATCAGGTGGAAGAGTCCATATACAGTGCATGTGATCCGGCAGCACCACCCAGGCATCAATATGGAATGGGTATAAGCGTTTCACCCGGCGAACCGAATCCCGCAACAGATCAATGTGATCCGTGAGTAAAGTCTGTTGCCGTTCCAATAAATTGACCGTAAAAAAATAACACCCACCCGCCACAAAATTACGTCGGTAATTTGGTATAGAAAGCTTCCGCATCAAAAAAAATCAACGGAAATAATAGCATAGGCGTATGGCGGTTTCGCGCCAGCAAACCGCCATGCCAAACAAAGCAAACAACCAGACAAAAATCCCATGTTTGGAAATGCCGTCATGAAAACCAGCATGACAGGCTTCGTTCATGGTGGTTCGCTAAAGCGGAACCACCCTACAATTCATCCGCCGTACGGACGTTGTTTGCAACGCCCTCCGCGCCATTTTCAACCTGATTGCGCGCAACTCCCAAGGGGGCTTGAATGATACAACCGATGCGCCTCCTTGCGGTCGGCACATCCTGCCGAGCTGCGACATTATGCCGCATTGACTTTATAGTTTGGTGCTGTTAGCGTAACCGTCCAACGCTCCCATCTATCTTTCCTGCTGTTTAAGTGATTGAATGAACGCTGGTGTAAGTGGCAGCAATTCATCGATGCGGTTATTGGGCCAGGTCGGTAGTCTGGCGAGGGTGTCTGCAAGCCATGCGGCGGGATCGAGTTTGTTGAGTTGCGCGGTACCGAACAAGGTTTGAATGGCAGCGGCGCGTTGACCGGCACGTTCCGATCCGGTGAATAGCCAATTCTTTTTGCCGATTGCGATCGGGCGGATGGTGTTCTCCACCGGGTTGTTGTCGATCGGAAGAGAGCCGGTTTGTGCGTAGCGGATGAGACCTGGCCAGCGTCTGAGGGTATAGTCGAGTGCTTTGGCGGAGCCGCCGCCATTTGCGGTCTGGCTACGGGTTTGCATCAGCCAGTCATGCAATGCATGCAGTGCGGGCAGGCTTCTGTCTGCCCGCAGTTGCAGACGATCTTCGATGCTCAGGTCTTTGCCTTCTGCTTCGATTGCGTATAAGACGCTGATGCGCTGTATCGCTGCCAATGCCATCGTGCTGGCATTGGCCTGGTACAGGTCAAAGAATTTGCGTCGCGCATGCGCCCAGCACGCCAATTCGACGCAAGGCGATGTGGCTGTGGAAAAAAGTGCTTTATACCCAGCATAGTCATCGACCATCAGGTGTCCTTGCCAATTTTGCAGAAAGTGCCGCGCATGCTGACCGCTACGGCCAGCTTGATAGTCGAAGACGATGATACGCGGCCCGGGTTCAAGATCATTGCTGCGGTAGGCCCACAGGTAGGCTTTACGGGTTTTGCCGCGACCGGGTTCCAATTGTGCAACTGGTGTTTCATCGGCATGCAGCGTGTTGCCCTGCAGTAGATGCCAGGTTAGGCGATCGACCAATGGTTGCAGGGCTACGCCGGTACGGCCTACCCATTCGGCCAGGGTGGAACGGGGCAGCGTGACCTGGTCACGGGCAGCAATCTGCTCCAGGCGATAAAGTGGCAGGTGATTCAGGTATTTGTTTGTCATCACCCAGGCAAGCAGGCCCGGGGCGGCCATGCCGCCATCGATGACTGCCGGTGGCACGGGTTCTGCCGTGATGGTTTCACAGGATTTGCAGGCGTACTGTGGGCGAATGTGGCGATGAACGAAGAATCTGGCGGGTTCCACGTCAAGCTGCTCGGTGATGTCTTCTCTGATATTAGTCAGATCGCAACCGCATCGGTCACATTGGCAGGATGCGGGTTCATGCCGGTGTTCGATGCGCGGCAGGTGATCTGGCAGCGGCTGACGACCGGCGCGGGTACGCGGCACTTTGGTGGCATTGGGGGTTGGTGTGCTGTTGATCTGTTCGATTTCAGCCTCAATGGCCGTGATATCGGTCAGCGCCGATTCTTCAAACAAAGAAAGCTGCCTGGGTGACAAGGCAGACAACGCTTCATTTTTCCTGCCAAATCGGATACGGCGCAGATGCGCCAATTCCAGGGTGAGCGCCTGAATCTTGAGTTCCAGCGCATAAACTGTCTGCTGTGTTTGCTGGGTCAGATCAAGCTGAAATGCCTGAACCAGATTGACCACCTGTTGTTTGGTGGCCGTATCGAGGTTGAGTTGATCCAGTTGCGCCAGTGAATTCATGAGATGAATTATACCACGAAATCGCAATCAACCGCCTGTTAATAAACAACTATTACATATTTTCTACACCTGAAAATGCCATTGTGGCCGCGCCGATAAACGCCGCCAGTCTACGCCGGCAATCAACCATTCCCACTGCGATAGCGCTAACTCGACACACGCCGCATCCTGCCTCGGCCAGACAAACCGCCCCTGATGCAGGCGGCGCTGACATAACCACACCCCCGTGCCATCCCACAGCAAGACCTTGATGCGATTGCCCGCGCGATTGCAGAATATGAACGCCGAACCCGCGCAGGGCGGGTGACCCAATACCTGCTGCACAATCATCGATAAGCCATCCATGCCGCGACGCATATCCACCGGATCGACCGCCAGCCAGATCTTACCCGCGTGCGCAATCAACCCAGACATGACAGCAATTCTCCCAGCCATCGCGGGGAAACGCTCAGTGGTAATTCCAGCACATGCGTACCGCGACAGCGAAGCTGCAATACTTCCACTGACGCCGCTGTCGGCTTGATCGTAACCGGAATCAAGGCTGGCAGCTTGATATCATCGCGCCCACGCCGGTGAGCGCGCAACCAATTCCCAAACGTCTTCGCATTCAACCCGAGCGCCCGGCAATAGGCTGCCTGCGACAAACCGCTCGTTTGCCAGTTGCTGATATGCTTTTGCTTATCATCCTGTAATGCCATGGCTTATCCTCCTGTAAGGTAATGCAGAGGAGAATAATCCAGAAAATTGTGATTGCGTAGATGGGAGCGTTGGACGGTTACCTGTTAGCTTACTGATGCCGACATGCAGAATGAGTTGATCTGCAAGGTTGAGCGATATTTCATTCTCCAAAAATAAGGAGCTAACATGGATAACCTGTTTTCAAGCAAGCAAGCAAGCAAGCAAGCAAGCAAGCAAGCATAGGATAATACGGAATCTTTTCTCGGTATTTTTTCTATTTGCAGTATCAACTTCTCTGTCACTGGCAGCGCAATATGATGCCAGCGATTACGAGAGTCTCCTTGATGAAGCCCATTCGAAAGGCTTTGCTCGGGTATTAATTACCCTGGACGACACGGTAACAATCGAAGATATGACCAGTAAGCGTGCTTCGTTAAGAACCGTCATGAAAAACAAAGCCCAAAGCGTTCTCGCCGAACTGGATCAACATGCACTGAAATCGGGCTACTGGAACAACGGCATCGGCCAAATGGGTGCCTATGTGAACGAAATTGGTCTTCGCGTCCTGGCTGGCAGTAATAAGGCGATCTCATTTACACGTGATGTGACACACGCATATCGTATTAAAGCAGTGGACGATGATGGCAGCCTTGAAGCAATTGAAACCGCGATCCAGAACAATGGCAGCGCCAATGTTGACATATTTCTGAACGCAGACGCTGTTGATTATGCGTTAGACGATCTTGGCAATACCGTATTTAAACCCTCGCCAGCGATGTCAGAACAAGCGCAGAATATACTGGCCAATATAAACAATGAACATTTCGCAAAAGGGATCAACCTCACGGAGATAGACGAGAATCGTCCCGTCATCCGGGCAAAGATTGATAGAGATGCGTTCTATGCCCTCATTGAAAGAGATGATATAAGAGCCATTCGTCCAGTCGGTTATACCGATCCCAGAAAAGCGCAATGGCCGGAAGAAGTATTGGAAGCCGCCAAAGAACATGGCGAAGCAGAAATCATGATCACATTACGCGGCGGTGATTTCTTTTCCGCAAAAACAGGTTACATGTCACCAACCGCAATCAACGCCCAAGCCAACGCCAGTCAACGTGCTTTTAATGACATTCTCTCCGGAATCGGTGCATCAGTGCTTGCCACGGATATGTCAACCAGCTCCGAACTTAGCGTATTGCACATAAAACTTCCCTTTGAAGCATTGGCGAAATTATACGACGATGTCGATGCGAGAATCCTGAGCGTCGAGCTGAACAAACCCGTTGCCTGGACAACACTGACTAACAGCACTGTATTGCTCAACGCAGCATCCGCCTGGAATGCGGGTTTTCGTGCAGCGGGACAAAATATCATTATCGTGGATTCCGGTGTGCGTAAGAACCATGCATTTTTAACACCCAGGGTGACTTTTGAAGCATGCTTTGGCACCAATGGTCCCGGCAGCGACGGGACTGTCTATTCATCCATTTGCCCAAATCCTGACGGTTTGGGAGACAGTCCTTTAAATCATCCTGGTTCAGGAGAGCCATATTCCAATCTATCAGTTTGTGGCACGCTGGCTACGCTACCGACAAATTCCCATGATTGTGCCCATGGCACGCATGTTGCCGGAATTGCTGCCGGTCGCCAAAGTGCAAGTATTACACCCTCAAACTTGCAGGGTGTCGGACCTGATGCCTCTATCATTTCAGCACAAGTCTTTTCATACAATGATAGCGCTCCAAGAGCTACTGCATTTAGTCTTGATGTTCAGAAAGCACTTGAAACTGTTCATGCAAATACAGCTGTGGGAATAAATAATCCTTTCACCGTCAATATGAGTATTGGCGGTCAGGTGTTCTCTCAAACTGCAGGACCAGCTCCAAATTGTAATACCTTTAGCCCAGCTATTACTACAGCGATTTCAAATTTAACTTCTCGTGGTGTACCAGTTATAGCTGCTACTGGAAACAGTGGCAGTCGCAACGGTATATCGTTTCCAGCCTGTGTCTCTCAAGTTATCAAGGTCAGTTCAGTTGCAAATGATGCAAGCGGAACAGCTCTAGCAGGTTTCGCAAATATTGGCAATCCCAGTAGTTTTGTGGGCCCAATTTTATTGGCTCCTGGTGGCAGTAGTACAACCTCAGTCCGCTCTGCAGACCGCTCATCGATAACAGCCACCAAATTAATGAAGGGTACATCTCAGGCCTCGCCTCATGTAGCAGGTATGTACGCTGCGATTAAAGCAGCCAATCCTAGTGGAGTTTCTGTTGCAGATGTGACGGCTTGGGTGGTTACCAGAGGTAGTATTCCGGCAACTTATGCTTTGCCACCCCCAGTAAACACCCAAAGCTATCGCCGAGTTCGTGTCCCATAGTATATTGATAAGGAGTCTAAAATGACGTATATAAAAAATTCTATTATGCTGATCGGAAGCTATTTGCTGTATGCCACATCAATATTAGCTCTGGCAGGTGAAACAGAAACGGTTTTGACCTCTCCTGGAACGCTTTGTTTTACACAGACTTCTCTACGTTCCGAACCCGACAGATATGATAACGTCATCCTGGATCATTATGTCGTTATTTCAAAGGAGCATCATTTTAAAGAAGGGCTAGTTTTTGTGGGATTCAGGCGTAAAAGCAGACCTGATGAGTTATGGTTATTTAGTGGGACAACCTGGGAGAAATATCAAAATGACCTGATTGATTCCTCCCCTGTGCCTTTTATTCCAAAAGTACAAACCATACCGACTGGGCAACTGCAGCCAATTATGCCAACAACGATTTCAGTGGCTCCAATTGACCCCAGTGCTTATGTGGATGACGGTGAAATCTGGATAGGTTATGGAATAAGCTCATCAACAGGTACGACCGAAACTTTTTTTGAAATGATAGGAAGCAATAGATTCAAACGTATTTGGGAGGTGGGCAAGAGACTGAATGAAGGAGAAGAATTTCCATATCCTCCTTCAAATATTTGCCTGACTATCACAAAAATAATAGAAATAGATTATTTACTGGGAACGTTTCCTATACCCGAGGAAACCGGCCCGGATATCGAATCAATCACGGATGTCCCTGCGCAATAGAGGGTAGCGAGTAGGTTGGGGTGAAAAATTACGGTGACAGTTTACCAAATATGCTAACTCTGCCATGCTGGCAGTGTTACATAATCGGCATGGTATATTTAGTAAACTGTCACCGTAACCAAGTTTTCCGTCGCGTGAGAGTTCCTTGATCCAGCTAAAGCGAGTTCCCATGCCACTGTTTTAGTGGAAACTGACGATTGACGATCGTACTAAATACCCTGCTGTTTGCGGCAGGGTGCTTCATTTAAAAATATTGGAGGTATTACCATGAAATTCCTGCTCGCAAGTATTTTGAGTGTTTTGTTACTAAATGCATTGTCCTCACAGGCAGAAATCGTTGAATTCTCTGCACCCGCAGAATATTGTTTCCCACAAACATCGGTTAAAAGCGAGTTTGGAAAATTCGATAAGGTCACTCTCGATCATAATCTAATCGTAAATGAGCAGGATTATTTTAAAACAGGGGATATTTTTATTGGTTTCCGGCGTAAAAGTCAGCCTGATACGCTATGGTTAACTGATGGTGTTTCATGGCATAACGCTGCGGACAACAATGAGGGTAGACCCATAGCCTACCCGGTTATGCTACCAAATGGTGATGGCAAGCTCCAGCCTGTTATGCCAATCACTCTCATGGAACCCATTGATGTCAGTGCTTACGTTGGCGATGGTGAGGTATGGGTGGGTTACGGTCTAAAAACAGAAGGTGAGACCAGCAAGAAATCATACGAAGATATGATAAGTAATCAACGATTTGAAAAAATATGGGAAATTACTGGTTCGACACCAGTTTCAGGATTGCGAGGTGATTTGCCCACGATCTGTTTGATGGCAATTGAGATGAGAACTACAGTTATGACAGCAGACCATAATTTGCCAGGCGAAGTTATTCTGGATATTGATTCTGTCGGAATTGCAAGTGAACCGTGAATACAGCCAATTACGAATTACGGTGACAGTTCACCAAATATATTCCATCTCAGCGGGTAGGTTGGGGTGAAAGCAATGAACCCCAACATGTTCAATGTTTGTTGCGGTGTGTGTGTTGGGGTTCAATTACGGTGACAGTTTACCAAATATGCTAACTTTGCCATGCTGGCAGTGTTACATAATCGGCATGGTATATTTAGTAAACTGTCACCGTAACCGACCGTAACCGCAGATGCCACGGCGCGGATCGTTTCCACTGCAAGTATTCCAGTTACCTACAACTTACCAGCGCCAGCCGGTAACTTATCGCAGAGTACGTATTCCCAATTTATAAGCTAAGGAGATAAAAATGTCATACTTCAGAAAACTCTCAGTATTATTGTGCATTTTCCTATTCTGCATATCACTGGCTCAAGCAGATTTTACAGAAACCACGAGATTCTCAGAACCAGGAAGAATGTGCTTCCCACAAACATCCTTACGCGCAGAACCCAATAAATTCAACAACATCATGCTGGACCATCATTTGATTATTTCCGAGGAAGATCATTTTAAAGAAGGACTTGTATTTGTTGGTTTTCGCCTCAAAAGTCAGCCAGATACATTGTGGTTATTTGATGGCGAAAACTGGATGAAGCATAGTGATGCTGATTCACTCAGACCCTTTTTTTACCGGGTGGACATACTACTCCACCGGAAGGACAACTTCAGCCAGTCATGCCAACATTTGTTTCCAACTATCCGATTGATGTCAGCGAGTATATTGGTGACGGCGAATTATGGGTCGGGTATGGCTTAAGTTCCGAAACAAGGACTTCACAAGAATCTTTTGATGAAATGATAAACAGTGAACGATTCAATCTGGTTTGGGAAATAGGCAATCCGAAAGTCGCTACTGCTGGCGATTTAGGTCTTCCCAATACGATTTGTCTTTCTATAACCGAATTGACTAGAATTATTCATACCATAACAACACAGTAGCCAATTACCAATTACGGTGACAGTTTACAATTACGGTGACAGTTTACCAAATATATTCCATCTCAACCCTTTTCCTTTCTTTTGAGCATGCGTTTTTTTACTTTAGGCTCACGGCAAGTCATTACTGTTAATGGTTTTTTGGTCTATTTGGTAAACTGTCACCGTAACCACCGTAACCACCGGGGCGATTCAGTCTTGCAAGGAACTTTTAGGCATCATAACGAAGCGATCTGTACCGATATCCTGCTCTTTGAACCAGTCAAATTTTGGGCAGACACTAAGTCGTTGTCTACCACAAACCGTTTCCACCACTTGCCTTGTTAATCTGCAGCATTAGTTGGTTGTGTAATTCCAGTTCATTCCCATCAGCCTGCCGCACGGGAAGGGCCAGATCAGCTATCGAGGTCATTTCATCTTCTATGCGTTGTGCAGAAGGTTCGAGCGCAATCAGCAAACTTTTCTGACCGCGTGTCATGGCTAGATACACCTCAGCCAGCAATTCAGCATCGAGCAATGCGCCATGTAAAGTGCGCCTGGTGTGATCTATGTAATATCGTTCGCACAATGCATCCAGATTATTGCGTTTACCTGGATGCAATTCTTTTGCCATGACCAGCGTGTCGCTAATTTTCTTGCAGTAATGTTGCAAGGGTTGGCAATTAATCAATTCAAGTTCACGGTTAATAAAACCCACATCAAACGGTGCGTTATGAATAAAAACATCGGCATCCGTAATAAATTCCAGGAAATCGTTACAAATTTCACGAAATCTTGGTTTGCCGCGAAGAAATTCTCTGCTCAACCCATGAACTTTTAGCGCGCCTTCATCGCTGTCCCGTTCCGGGTCGAGATAGAAGTGAAAATGGCAGTCAGTGACATGCCGATTACTGACTTCCACAACGGCGATTTCGACAATGCGATGGCCGCTGGCTGGGTCAAGCCCGGTAGTTTCGGTATCCAGAAACAGTTGTCGCATTCGGTTGCCTGTCATAGTAATTTCAAACTAGGATGGGGAGTTGACTTGGATCAGAACGGATTCTGCTCCGAGATTGGCTAATCGATCCGCTTGCTCGTTACCATCGTGGCCACTGTGCCCTCGCACCCAAAACCACTCTACTTGATACTGCTGCGACAATTGATCGAGTTGCTTCCACAATGCCTCATTCTTGACTGGCTTCTTATCTGCAGTCAGCCAGCCGCGTTTTTTCCAGCTATGAATCCACTCACTGATCCCTTTTTGCACATACTGTGAGTCTGTATGAAGCTGCACCAGGTCTTCTGGCTTTACTACAGGCATGGTTTCCAGGTACTGCAAAGCACGGATGGCGGCAAGCAGTTCCATTCGGTTATTGGTCGTCATCATTTCACCACCAAATAATTCCCGAATTTCTCCATTAACGCGCAAATAGACACCCCATCCACCTACTCCCGGGTTGCCCTTGCACGCACCATCTGTGAAAATTTCGATCAATCCGGCTCGATTGGTTTGCGGCATCACACTCCTATACCCTTAATCGTTGATAACACGTGTTATTCAAATTTTACGCTACGCTCAGAACGTTTCCTGGCAGCATCCGGGTTGATTCGACTATCAGTTTGGGTGCTAGCAGGTGCACTTCTTGTTTTAGGGGAATTTTCCCAGCAGGGTTTGATAATACGCATGCCACGTTCATGTTTTGCCGCTTGCAAGAAATAAACTCCACCACCGATTGGCCACCAGCGATCACCCGCTGCTTCCATGAAGCGTAACCGTGAAATCCATTTTTCGCTGTTACAGGGCGGAATGTAGCAGCCTAATTTTCCGGTATTGGTTTCCAGACCCAGCAACTCTAACCAGTCCCTCATTCTTGGTAATGCAATAAAATTGCCGCACCATGGAAATTCATTCTTGCTGGCAGTGACACGTTGATGCAATCCCCATGCACTAAAAGGATTGAATCCACTGATGACTATTTTGCCTTCAGGAATAAGGATACGGTGGACTTCACGCAGTATCTGATGCGGATTGGGAAAAAACTCCAGGGTATGCGGCAGCAGAACCAGATCGATACTTCTACTGCCAATAGGTAGCATATAGGGATTAGCATACACACTGGAACCCCGCTCTAGTCCGACCACGAACCGAAAAGGCATTCGATTACTGCGTAAGAAATTAAACTCTGAAAAGCTGATCTGAATTGCATTGTAGCCAAAAATATCTGAAACGGTATTGTCGTAAAAGGCCCGCTCCTGCTCTAATAGATATTGCCCAATGGCTGTACCGAGCCATCGCTGTAAGCTTTGATGCAATATAGGATTCAGCATGCTTTCAAGAAAATTTTGATTATTCTTTAATTAAGGAACGATAATGTTTACTGTCTCTGCAGTTCAGGCTTTCAAGGATAATTATATCTGGATCATTCACAACCAATGGGCAGCGGTAATTGTTGATCCGGGAGAGGCGTCTCCCGTGCTGCAGTTCGTAAGACAACACAAACTGCAGCCCGTTGCCATTTTCTGCACACACCATCATCATGATCATACCGGCGGAAACAAAGTGCTTGTACAGGAATTTTCCATTCCGGTCTATGGCCCCGCGAACGAGAATATACCCTTATGCACACACGGGATGAAGGAAGCAGAAACCTTAGTCATCCCGGAACTGGGGATTGAATTTACTGTTATGGAAGTTCCAGGACATACAGCGGGTCATATTGCATTTTATGGACATCATGCCCTATTCTGTGGCGACACCCTTTTTTCCTGTGGTTGTGGACGTATTTTTGAAGGAAGCGCACAACAGCTATATGAATCCTTGCAGAAACTGGCCAGATTGCCTGATGAAACTCAAGTTTATTGCGCACATGAATATACGCTAGCCAATATTGAATTTGCCAAAGTAGTTGATCCAAACAACCCGGCGTTATTCGAGCTGGAGAAAAATTGCAGACAAAATCAAGTGAACAACCTGCCCACACTTCCTTCCAGCATAGCTATCGAAAAGACGGTTAATCCTTTTTTACGCTGCGATCAGCAACCTGTTATCGACTGTGCCAGTCAGCATGGGCAGCTGCAATCAAATGACCCAGTAAGCGTATTTACGGCACTACGCAATTGGAAGAATAATTTTTAGCGATGGCAACCTTCCGTATCACAAGCACCATCCAAGGGGGTATCCCTCTCACCGGATGACGACACGGGTGACAGTATAGCGGCCTGCTCTTCATATGGCTCAGCAAGCAATGTACCGATAGATACGCCCAGCAGAAAGTCACTGACATGCCCAAACTGATGCAAACGTAGATGGCCGGCCTTGTCAATCAGTATTGTCGTCGGGGTGCCTTGCATCTGATAAGCCATCATGGTGTGCGGAATGGCCATCTGCTCATTTGGCTTATCAATTCCGATTGGAAATTTTAATCGATATTCATAGGAAAATACCTCCAGTGCTTCACGCGTCATAACAGCATGATGCTCAAAGACGGTATGCAGGCCGATAACCGCAATCTGGTCAGAGTCGATTTCGTTGTAGATCTTTTGTGCCTGTGGAATACCCTGCTGCACACAACCTGGGCATAACATCTGAAAAGCGTGCAGCAAAACTACCTTGCCGCGTAGAGAAGCAAGTGTAATAGTTTCGGCCGTATTCAACCAACCAACAGTTTGTAATTCCGGAGCCTTGATTTTACGCATCGTATCTTTGGATTCAGTCACTTGAACTTTAGTCAGTCAAAATAAAGGGGCATTTCGCTCGGCACTATCAAGTTACACAGTGCGAAACAAAATACCCCAAAATTGATGAGAAACCATGCACAGCTTAAAACCTATGCACGACCACACATCAACCTTTTAAATTGTATAAATTATTTAGCAGGTTTTGCGGCACGCAATACTGGGTAGTGTTGAATAAACACATTGTCAAAAGCTGCTGTTTCTTTGTGGCAGGCATTGCAGGATTCGTCAGCTTGCGCAGCAGCACTCTTACTCTCATAGCTTTCAAAACCAAAATATGCCCAATGATTTGGACTGTTGGGATAGCGTTTTGAATCTTTAACGGTTGCAGCAATTCCCAGGAATTCACCCTGGAAATAACCATTACCGCTTGAAGATTCTTTTGTACCAACACTGGCCAACTCTTTCACAATGATTGTTCCGTCACGGAAAGCACCATTTTTTTTCCAGTGCGCATAACTAACAGGATCAATGTAGACATTATGAAATTCAGGGAAAGCAGGATTACCATCATTCATATCTTTTGGAGTAACGGGTGCACCAACAAACACCCACTCACGATAGTCTTTTGGTGTCAGCAACTCACCGTCTTTATTAAAGTGTGCAAAAGATTTACCGTGGTGCGCAGCATGTCCCTTATGTTTGTCATGCTCACCAGCAACGGCAGCAGTTACCATCTGCCCAACCAGCAAGCCCGATACCAGCAAAGGCGCAAAACCACCCAGAAATGTTTTTTTCGATAGCGACATAATAAATTCCTTAAATAGTTAATCAAAAATTATGAAAACAGCCTTCTCACGACCTAACCGTTTTCACGGTTAATCTTAGTCAGCACTTCGAGATACGTCAAGATTAGAATTCTCGGAAGGAGATAGAGCAATCTATTTCAAAAACAAGATTTTCGATACGCAAAGGGGCGCTTACATTCGCCCCTTTGCGTGCCTGGCTTTATCTATGTGCAAAGCCAGGATGATTCTTCTGTCAATCAATGGCCAGACTTACGCATATGCTTGATGGCATCTTCGATATGTTTGGTTGCGACATCTGCATGCCCCATCTCACCGTGCTTGATACCTTCTTCGAGATGGCTAACCGCTTCATCCATGTGTTTATGGGCGTCAGCATGTTCTTTTTGTGCATGCCTGGCGTGTTCCAGACTTTCCTTGGCATGCTTTGCCAGCTCTTTGGCATGACCATCCTCACCATGCGCCTGAGCTTTGCCGGCATGCTCCATTGCTTCGGAGGTATGTCCGGCATCTCCTGCGTAAACATGAGCACTCATTAACATTGCCAATGCGCTCATTGCAATCATGCTTGTCAGTGTTTTCATTTTATTATCCTCCATAAAGTTTTCTCGGTACCCGTTTATGCCAAGGCACCAAATCTCCCCAACCGGGGAACCCAGGTCAATTGATTTATATCAGAACTATTACGAAAACACCGCCGAAACAACCAGCCAGCGACCAATCAATCAACCTCGCTATTGTTATACCACAAAAATATGATCAGGAATATGACTTCTCCCGTGCTGTCAGATTCCGCGCAACAGCTCATTAATACCCGTTTTGGCGCGGGTTTTTGCGTCCACCTGTTTGACGATAACCGCACAATACAGACTGTAACGCCCGTTTTCGGCTGGCAGACTTCCAGATACCACAACCGAACCGGGTGGAATCCGCCCATAGCTGATTTCACCCGTCTCACGATTATAGATTTTGGTACTTTGACCAATATACACACCCATTGAAATAACGGCGTTCTCACCAACGACGACGCCTTCCACAATTTCAGAGCGCGCGCCAATAAAACAATTATCCTCGATAATAGTTGGACTTGCCTGCACGGGCTCCAGAACACCGCCAATACCTACACCACCTGATAAATGGACATTTTTACCGATCTGCGCGCAGGAGCCAACCGTTGCCCAGGTATCTACCATGGTGCCTTCATCAACATAGGCGCCGATATTCACATAAGACGGCATCAGCACGACATTGCCAGCAATAAACGATCCTTTGCGCACGGCTGCGGGTGGAACCACTCGAAAACCACCATCTCGAAAATCACGCGAACTGTAATCAGCAAATTTGGACGGAATTTTGTCAAAATAATTGGAGAAGCCACCTTTGATAAAGCTGTTGTCTTCAATACGAAAGGACAACAGTACCGCCTTCTTGATCCATTGATGCACAATCCATTCACCGTTGATTTTTTCAGCAACCCGCAATTTTCCACTATCCAGCAGGTTGACAACATGCGCAACAGATTCTTTGAGATTGGATGCAACATTACGTGGGGTAATGTCAGCACGATTTTCAAAAGCATCTTCTATCGTGGTTTGTAATTTTTCCATACTACTCCTGATGAATGATTCAACGATTCTATTAAAATGCAACTTCCCTGATTCTTTCAAATGCTTCTTTGCACTCCGTAACAGATGAAACCAATGCTATCCGCACGAAATTTTCACCTGGATTAATGCCACCGGCTTCACGTGCCAAGTAACTACCAGGCAGAACTACAATATTCTTTTCATGATAAAGCCGTCTGCAAAACGCGGTATCGCTGACCGGGGTTTTTAGCCAAAGGTAAAATGCAGCTTCCGGCATGCTGACAGGCAACGCCGTTGCAAGTATTTCCATGGCGTCTGCAAACTTCTGTTTATATAGCCGCCGATTTTCGATCACATGCTGCTCATCGCTCCAGGCAATGGTACTGGCTGCTTGTACTGCCGGATTCATGGCGCTGCCGTGGTAGGTGCGGTAAAGCAAAAATTTTTTTAAAATGGATGCGTCACCCGCAACAAAACCGGAACGGAGTCCCGGCACATTGGAACGCTTGGAAAGACTGCCAAACACCACTAGTCGAGGAAAACCACTTCGACCCAATTTTTTTGCCGCCTGTAATGCACCAAGCGGGGGATGCGCCTCATCGAAATAAATTTCTGAGTAGCACTCATCCGCCGCAATAACAAATCCATACTGATCGGATAAAGCAAATAGACTCTGCCACTCGTTCAATGTCATCACCCGACCGGTAGGGTTATTCGGCGAGCAAATATAGACTAACTGGGTACGCGCCCAGATATGGTCTGGTAACTGCGTCCATTGTGGCGCAAACTGGTCTTCCGGCAAGGAATTAAGAAAAAAAAGCTCGGCGTTGGCCAGTAATGCCGCGCCCTCATATATCTGATAAAAAGGATTCTGGCAGACAACAACCGGTCGCAGTGAGGTATGCGCATCCACAACTGTCTGCGCAAATGCAAATAATGCCTCTCGACTGCCATTAATAGGGATAACCTGTGTCTCTGGATTGATATTATCAAGCTGGTAGCGCTGCGCCAACCAGGCAGCAATACTGGTTCGCAACCAGTTCGAACCTTGCGTTGTAGGATAATGCGCGAGCCCTTGCAGATTATTTGCCAGTTCCTGCTTGATAAATTCAGGCGTTGCGTGCTTGGGCTCGCCAATATGCAGACAAATAGGTGCGAGCGAAGCATTAGGCTCTAAATCTTTCAGTAATCCGGCAAGTTTCTGAAATGGGTAAGGCTGAAGATTTTCTAATACAGGATTCATATTTGGCAGAATGCTGTGATCAGCACGGTGTTTGTAGCCGGATAGATTTTTTGATGTACCACTAAGAGCAGGATTATAAAGGCTGGCAGCAATGTTGACCATAAAAAAAACGTTACCAATCGTCTCCCTGCTTCTTGGCGCAACCATATGGGGCATAGTTTGGTATCCCTACCGAATACTTGAACAACATGGCATCGGAGGTGAGCTATCAACTACATTGACTTACTTCACTGCCTTGCTGATTGGCCTGGTGTTATTCCACAGGCAGCTTTACCGTGAAGTCATTTTTAGTGCCGCCATCCACTATTTGGTATGGATTGGATTATGTGCTGGCTGGGCCAGCATGGCATATACCTTGGGGATTGTTCACGGGGAAGTCATGCGAGTACTGCTGTTATTTTATCTGGCACCACTTTGGACCATTCTGTTTGCGCGTCTGCTACTCAATGAACGACTGAGCGTCCATGGCTACTTCATTATCCTGCTATCGTTAATGGGCGCCATCCTCTTGCTTTGGCAGCCAGGAAACAAAATACCCATGCCGACGTCCTATGGCGACTGGATGGGTCTGACTGGTGGATTTATGTTTGCGCTCGCAAATGTTCTTATTCGCAAAGACCAACAGCACAGTATCCAGCTCAAATCACTGGCAGTCTGGGCTGGCGCCACCTTGATCGGAGTAACCGTCCTGATGCTGAAAGGTGACGTCTCAATTTATCCTGCCCACCCGATTGAAGGAAGTATTTGGCTGTTATTGCTGGGGGTAGGAATATTAATTTTTTTCCTGAGTGTGTTATTGCAATTTGGACTTACCCACACCCCGGCAAATCAGGCGATTATTATTCTACTGTTTGAGCTGGTAATAGCCGCACTTGCAGCTCATTTTCTAACAGAAGAAGTGATGACTCTCAAGGACTGGACAGGTGGATTAATGGTTGTCTCAGCCAGTGTTTTTTCCACAAAAATCAATCGCAGCTGACTGGCTCCAAACTTATTCCTAGATTCGAATTTTAGTGATACGCTATTGATGGTGATAGGGGTCGGTTCGCAACCACTGCTTGTCATGGCCACGTCACAAGTAACACCTACATTGCTCGTACAAGATTAATAAAGCGGGTTTGGGTATAGTATTTTCGTACCTTCTAATGAAACAAATTCACCGACTTATTCGATTTATCGATCTTTATTCCAACGGAGAACAAATTATGCATAACCCAAAAATCTTGATCATGACCATTGCTTGCGTTATTACCTTCACAGTGACACCGCTGGCTGCAGCAGAAAACATAGCCAGCCATTCCACAGCCTCTGGAAATTTGTTGCTTGCACAAGCGCATGAACAACACGCGGATCACAATGGCAAACACGACAAAAAAGCAGACGACGGACATGCAGATCACAAGGAGCATGGGCAGCACGACAAAATGCAGGCAAACTATGCTGACATGATCACTTCGCACGCCGAAGCGCTTAATCTCTCTGATGAACAACTGGGCAAAATTATGCGCCATCATCTAAAGAGCTCCAGGGAAAATCGCGAAATCATGCAACAGGCTCATAAAAGTATGAAAGCACTTCGTAATGCGAGCGTCAGCTCTGATGCGAATGACGACTTACTCCGCAAACATGCCAAGGATCATGCCGATGCCATCACTGAGCTGGCTGAAAAACGCATCAGCCAACGTAAAGCCATGCATAACATTCTGAGCGAAGAACAACTCAAAAAACTCAAAACCATGAAAATACATCATGGCAGTCATGGCTCAGACAATAAAGGTGGGCATAATCATCATTAGCACGGATGCGTAATTTAAATGCCGGGTCGCAAAGTAACTCTATTTGTTTAGATTAATCAATGGAGAATCCAATGAAACTTATTCTACTGCTTACTTTCATTTTAAGTTTTCACGCCTATGCTCAAGAACATGGCGCACATGAGAAAGGCACCCAGACCAGCTCGTCACATCAACATCAAATTAAAAATGAAAGTACTGATGTGGCGATTGAAAATGAGGACAGTCAAGAAACTACCATACTGGACTCAAGCAGCGCTGCTGATAGCCATACTGAAGATACGGCAACTGAAACTGCCGCTGAGCATACGCATACGGGCTGCGGTCAACATGACCACGGTTGCGAAGGAATGCATGGTGGCGGTCATGCGGGTCATCAGGAAGGTGCTGGCCACGGCGGCAAAATGCATAAAGGAGGAATGCATGGCGGCGGTCACGGTCATGGTTTGGACAGAAACACTCTCAAGCAATACTTTGAACCCTTACCAAAATCGATTATCGATGAACAAAAAAATGCCGCATTGATTAATCTGGGAAAGATGCTCTATCTGGATCCACGGCTTTCAGTTAATAACAAAATTTCCTGCAATTCCTGTCATGGGCTTGGAAATTTCGGTGTGGATAACGAACCCACTTCTCCGGGTCATGAAGGCAAGCGCGGCAACCGCAATTCACCCACTACCATGAATGCCGCACTTCATATAGCGCAATTCTGGGATGGCCGCGCTCGTGATGTGGAAGAACAGGCATTAGGCCCGATTCTGAATCCAGTTGAAATGGGAATGCCCGACAAAGGTACCGTTGTCAAGAAACTTAAAGAAATTGATAGTTATCAAAAATTATTTACTGAAGTTTTCAGCGATCAGAAATACCCATTTAATTACAACAATATCGGCGAGGCAATTGGCGCTTTTGAACGCACCTTACTGACACCATCGCGTTTTGACGATTATCTGAATGGTGATGATGAGGCCTTATCCAAGGTTGAAAAAAGAGGGTTACACAAGTTTATTCGGATCGGTTGCGCGACCTGTCACAACGGTGTTGCCATCGGTGGAAACTCCTTCAAGAAGATAGGTTTGATTGAGCCTTACGAAACCCCTGATTTTGGGCGTTACGAAGTAACCAGAATTGAGAATGACAAGTACGTATTCAAGGTTCCTAGCTTGCGAAATATCACACAAACTGCGCCGTATTTTCATGATGGTTCGGTTATCACGCTGGAAGAGGCCATTCGCCTGATGGCGAAACATCAGCTTGGTCGGGAAGTGGGTCATGGGTTTATCCGTGATGTGAAAGCTTTCCTGGGATCCCTGAAAGCTAAAGAGCCGTGAAGAAATCAGTACGATCCAAGTGCAACTATTTATGAACGACTCATCAGGACAATAATTAGTCTGTAATACGGGCCAATTACCGCTGAACGCTAAACGGCACTTGTGGTTTCTCATTTTATGCTCTGATTTTTGTGGCTTCTGGTAGTGCCGGTTTAATCGCTTGCACGGAATGAGAATACGAATTACATTAACAGCCGACGTTTGTCATAAAAGTCACACCAATATAAAATTCCGCGCCTCACTGAAGTTTGTGGAAACCGGAATAAATGTAAAACTAAAAGGAGAGAAATTATGCAATTGAAAGGATCTCAAACTGAAGCTAATTTGAAAGCAGCATTTGCTGGTGAATCCCAGGCGAACCGTCGTTATCTTTATTTTGCAGCTAAAGCTGATGTTGAAGGTCAAAACGATGTCGCATCAGTCTTTCGTTCTACCGCTGAAGGTGAAACCGGGCACGCCCACGGACACCTGGAATATCTGGAATCATGTGGCGATCCTGCAACGGGCCTGACATTTGGCTCGTCGCGTGACAATCTCAAAACGGCAATTGCTGGTGAAACACATGAATATACCGATATGTATCCTGGCATGGCGAAAGCAGCACGCGATGAAGGTTTCAATGAAATCGCCGACTGGTTCGAGACACTTGCCAAAGCGGAGCGCTCTCATGCCAATCGCTTTCAACGTGCGCTGGATAATTTGAACGACTAGGGATTTGAACAGTAGTAGTTAAAACTGTTTGATTATATGCTTGCCCGGTTGATGCTCGTTTACAGCATTTCCGGGCAAATCTAATTTAGCGCCTGCTTTATTTGTTGAACTAACTGATTACCCTCTTATGTCATCCCGCGAAGGCAGTCTGGAAGCACCCAAACGCAATCCGATAGATTGGCAAAACCCGGATTTTTACGATGAACAGCAATTGTTTGAGGAAATGTTCCGGGTATTTGATATTTGTCACGGTTGCAGGCGTTGCGTTAATCTTTGTACTACCTTTCCCAGTCTGTTTGATCTCATTGATGACGGCAAGACGGGTGAGCCTGATGGAGTGGAAAAACAGGACCTGTGGCAAGTTGTGGATCGCTGCTACTTGTGCGACATGTGCTTTATGACTAAATGCCCTTATGTGCCACCGCATCCGTGGAATATTGATTTTCCACACTTGATGTTACGTGCCAAGGCAATCAAATATAAAAAACAAGGCGCGAGTTTGCGCGATAGACTGCTATCGAGCACCGATACCCTGGGTAAACTTGCCACCATACCGGTAATCGTGCAGACAACCAATGCCATTACCCAAACACCCGCCACGCGCAAAATATTCAGCAAGGCATTGGGCATTCACCCCGAGCGGGAATTGCCGACCTACAGCTCACGAAAATTCCGCACCCATGCTAATCCGGACGAACACTTTGCGCTGATACCCAGCTGCAACGTACCCGGGAAGGTAGCCATCTATGCCACCTGTTATATCAACTACAACGAACCTGGTATCGGCCATGATCTCCTCTGGATACTGGCACATAACGAAATTCCGGCAAAACTGGTTGCGCAGGAGGCCTGCTGCGGAATGCCGAAGCTGGAACTTGGTGATCTGGATAGCGTAGCCGCGCTCAAGGATCGCAACATCCCCCATTTGTCCAACCTGGCAAGGGAAGGCTATGCAATTTTGACTGCCGTTCCTTCGTGTACATTAATGTACAAACAGGAGTTACCCCTGTTGTTTCCTGAAGATGAAGCGGTCGCCATGGTGGCCGATGCCATGTTTGATCCATTTGAATACCTGATGCTGCTCAATCGGGAGGGGCTGCTGAAAACCGATTTCCAGTATGCGCTTGGCAAGGTGGCCTATCATATTCCCTGTCACTTACGAGTACAAAATTTGGGTAGGAAGACCCGTGACCTGCTGCAACTGATACCTGGAACAGAAGTCACGACAGTGGAACGCTGCTCTGGACATGACGGCACTTGGGGTGTCAAGCAGGAATTTTTTGACGACTCGATGAAAATCGGTCAGCCGGTATTCCGGCAGATGGGCGAGGCAGAGCCTGATTACATTAGTTCCGACTGCGCCATTGCCGCACGCCACATCCAGCAAGGAATGAAACCCAGACAAACCGTAAAACACCACCCGCTATCCCTGCTGCGCATCGCTTACGGAGAAACCCAGAACCAACCGTTATCAGCACAATCAGTGCCTGCAGCAGGTTCAATCAGTCATTCACCAGGAAATATCATGCCCAAGATCACTCGTGACAGTCTTTTGACGCTCGAAGCTTATGCCAAAAACAGAGAATCTTTCCGCGCTGAGATCATGGCACACAAAAAAAACCGCTCAGTTGCACTCGGCGAACATGTCACGCTGCTATTTGAAGATGAACTCACGATGCGCTATCAGATCCAGGAAATGCTGCGCGCAGAAAAAATATTTGAGGATGCTGACATTCAGCAGGAGCTGGATGTCTATAATCCATTGGTTCCTGATGGGAGTAACTGGAAGGCAACCATGCTGATCGAGTACGGCGACCCGGTGGAACGGGCAAAAAAACTGACTCAACTGATCGGCATCGAAAACCAGGTATGGGTAAATGTTGCTGGGCATCCGCGTATCTATGGAATGGCTGATGAAGACCTCGATCGCACCAACGCCGAGAAAACTTCCGCTGTTCATTTTCTACGCTTTGAATTGTCACCAGAAATTGTCCAGGCATTGCAGCAGGGTGCAGCTCTGGGCATGGGCATAGACCATTCCGCGTATCAGATAACAATTCAGCCCATAGCAGACAATATACAGAAAGCACTGATGCGGGATTTGGCATGAGCCATGATGCTCGCCATCTGTTGCTTGCTTTTGCCTTTACGCTATTTCTGACAGGCTGTGCCGGCAGGGAGCAGTTTATTGATACGCTCGATCATGGCAAGACTTGGGAAGAAATTGCCCCCAGCATGCCACCCTATCCTGAAAACACCAACCTGCTCGCATTTGATGCCGGCCCTGCAAACAACCTGAGTTTCTTCATCGACGCCCATTCAATCAGTGTTGACAAGAAGATGCGTGTGATTCGTTACAGTATGATCATTCGCTCTCCGCAAGGTGGCGATAACGTTATGTTCGAAGTCCTACGCTGTGAAACCCGCGAACGTAAACGCTATGCAATCGGAGATCCCTCAACGCAAACCTGGGTGCCTGTACGAAACAGCGAATGGGAAACCCTCGAACAAGTTCGACAGCTGCATGCACAACGCGAACTGGCGAAATACTACTTCTGTCCACGTGGGTTGGTAGTCAATTCTGCCAGTGAAGCCATTAATGCATTGAAGTCCGGGATACACCGCAAATCCACGCGCTGATTAAACTGACTCCACAAGTTCTAACTATTTTGTCTTCACCAACGTTTATTCGCAGCTATGTGCTTCGTCAGGGATATTACTCGGACGCACAGCGTCGCGCCTATGAAACATTAATGCCATGTTACGGAATCCCCTTTTCTGCTGCGCCTATTAATCTAGGGGAAGTATTTGGCCGAGCAGCGCCTAAAATATTTGAAATTGGCTCGGGAATGGGCGAAACAACCGTTGCCATTGCGCAACAACAACCCGAAAAAGATTTTATTGCTGTAGAAGTTCATGCTCCCGGTGTTGGGAGTCTGCTCAACCGTATTCAGCAGCTGGGCATAATGAATCTCAAAATCATTGCCCATGACGCGCACCTCATATTGCAAAATATGCTGCCCAGTGAATCACTCGATGGCGTGCATATCTTCTTTCCCGATCCCTGGCCAAAGACACGCCATCACAAACGCCGCCTGATTCAATCAGATTTTATATCCCGCCTGTCCACCCGCATGAAACCGGGCGCTTATCTGCATATTGCAACCGATTGGGAAAATTATGCTGAACATATCCTGCAGGTACTCGGCTGCGAAGACCAATTGATCAACACCGTCGAAAACTACGCCCCTCGCCCATCCTATCGATCGCTAACCAAATTTGAGGAACGTGGCTTGAAGCTGGGGCACACCATTCGCGACATTATCTTCATCAAACGTTAACCACCCGAAACCACCACTTTCCCTAGAAATTAATCCAGGCAATACCTGACTGGGTGCGACAATTTGTCGCATTCTAATCATATAAAGTTTGCTGTAGCATTGCGTGCTTCAAGAATAAGGAGGGGGCGATGCATAGTTTGAAACTAATTCCTGTTTTTCTGTTGCTCTTACTTTGCCAGGGAACAACAGCCGTGGCGCACACAGGTTTGCCCAATATGGCTTTTGCCTGGAGTAACGGCAAAATTGTGGTCGATACCCAGCGTGAGGGCAGAACACTGGGTGGCTACACTGCTTTTACCATCCGGTTTGATGGCACGCTGAAACCTTATCAAATGTCTGACGCAGGCATCAGCGGTTTTGGTTTCAATCCGGGCAGTATCATCCAGTACCAGATTGAAAGCACATTGATGAAATGGTCTGCTGTGGAAAATCGCTGGTTGCGCGATGGATTTGATGAGCGCCTGTCGATTCGACTGGCTTTCGCCGCACGTGAAGTTTCAGCCTCAGAAGGTGAAAACACTCATGGGATGATTGCCTCCTTGGGTAGCACAGGATCGTTTGAAGGTACCCATCCACTTTTCGAGCTAACCACAGCGGATGGTTCCGCACCGGATGACGGCGCCTACATGATTGCCATGACGTTATTTGGTACCGATGAACAAGATGGAAGCATCACCCACCCCCCATCCAAACCATTTCTCCTGGCATTACACTTGAATGTCAGCAACAATTTTGGCCAGACAGCTTTTAATCAAGCTCTTGATCAGTTCCCCGGTACGCCCTTGAGTGATTACTCTCGCCTTGATCAGTTGTACGATTGGGCCGAAACCAACTTCAGTGAATTTTTTCCACATGCTGCACAGAGCCGCTTTGTTTTTGGTATTTACGCACGCTGCTATAACAGTACCATCTGTGTGGGCAGTAGACGCGGCAAAGTATTCACAACCGGAGGGCCATTCGGCGGACTGACCGATCATGGTTCGCTCGAGTCTTTTTTTGAGGCAGCGGGATTGTAATTTTCTCCATGAAACAGATTTCATGCCTTGTTTCATCTGCCTGCCTGCGCGTCATCCTATCTGCATTCCTCATTACCCTCTCCGCTGAAATTCATGCCAGGGAGTCCGTTTCAGGAACGCCAGATGCGGCTCCCCTCCAGCCCAAAGCAGCAATGAATAATACTGACAATCCCGGTGCCAGCACTCTTCTTCTCGATACCATGGTGATTGAAACCACCGCATTGCCTGCGGAACCAACTCGGAATCTGGGCGGGCGTGAACTGCGATTGCGTGCGGAAGGTACGCTTGGCAAGACACTGGAACGTGAAATGGGTGTCAGCAGCTTGTCTTATGGACCCGGCGTGGGGCAGGTCGTGATTCGAGGAATGAGCGGTTCTCGCGTCAGGGTAATGCAAAATGGGATGGGGGTTCATGATGCCTCAGGAATGAGTCCTGACTATGCCATTGCAACCGAATCCATGCTGGCAGACCGTATTACCATTCATCGTGGCCCGGCAACCTTGCGCTACGGCGCCAATGCGGCTGGCGGCATGGTGGACATCAAACACCAGCGTATTCCAGACAAAATTCCGAAAGAGTGGTTTTCGGGGAAAACCGAGTTCCGTTTCGATCATAATCCATCTGAAAAGGCGGGTATGGTTGCCCTCGATATAGGCAGGGATATGCTGGCAATTCATCTCGATTATTTTCATCGGGCGGCAGGCAACAGTCACATTCCTGGTTTTGCTCTCGATGAAAAAGCGATTCTGCAGCAATTTCAGATTCAACCATCTGAAAATAGCCACAAGGTGATCGAAAACACAAGCTCCAGTAGCCAAGGAGGGTCCGCCGGGATCTCTCTGATCGGGGAAGCGGGACATATCGGCGGCAGCTACCATGAGCTGGTGAAAAATTATGGCGTTCCACCGGGCGTACCTGGACGGGTCGATAATGATTTCGGAAAAGAAGCCGTTCGTATTGCGATGCAGCAGCGTCGCTTCGATCTGGAGGGGCTGTGGATCACCCCGTGGGAAATGCTGTCCACCATAGAAGCAAAGCTGGGTTACGTAGATTATGCGCATGATGAGCTAAATCAGGGGCTTCCACTTGCGAATTTCAATAACAAAGTCTGGGAATCCCGGTTGGAAGCCAATCATGACTGGGGAAAATATCTCAATGGCGTAGCGGGAATGCAATGGCAAAACCGGGAATTCTCTGCGGGTGGCATTCATACTTTCACTCCTGCTTCTCAGATCAATTCAATCGGTTTTTTCCTCACCGAAACCGTTATGTTCGGCGAGCGTCTTAACCTGGAATTCGGCGGGCGTTTCGATCACCAGACGACCGATCCGAAGGCCGATGAAACAAAAATTGCGGGTGTTCGGGCACCTATCCCCCTTCCTGACCAGCTGAAATACAATACCTACTCTGTTGCAACGGCATTGAATTACGAGCCTTTTTCTGGAGGGATGCTTTATTTGAGCTGGCAACGGGCACAGCGCGCTCCTGATGTACAGGAACTTTTATCATCTGGCCCTCGGTTTGCTACCCGAAATTATGAGATTGGTCGCACGAATCTAAAACGAGAGCAGACAGATCATTTTGAGCTGGGTCTGAACCTTTCTCAGAAACACTTTTCCTTCCGCGCTAACGGCTATTTCAAAAGAATTGATAATTTTATATATTTGCAAAATCAAGGACTTTTCTTTAACTCAGGACCAGAACCCCCTCGTTTCCAGCTTGCTTGTGCTGATTTGAGGGCTTGCTTGCCAGTATTTGGCTATCAAGGGGATGCGGCTGATTTTTGGGGTTATGAGGCAGAAATGAATCTACCATTTAAACTCGGTGCTTTTAATCCATATCTAACTCTTTTTTCTGACTATGTGCGAGGATGGTTCCGTAAATCTGAGCTCGGCGATGTGCCAAGATTACCACCGCTGCGTTTTGGCTTTGAAGTGGGGACAAGCTACGAGAAATGGAAAGGATCGATTCGCTATACGCACGCGCTATCACAAAACCACCCAGGCTTGCTGGATACGGCCACCGATGGCTATGATCGCCTTGATCTGGACGTAACTTATGACTGGGCTGTTTCAAATCGCATCAAATTATTGCTATTCGGGAAAGCATCGAACATGTCTAACTCGATCATCCGCAATTCAACCTCTTTTCTACGTAATTTCGCACCCGAGCCAGGAGTGAGTCTTGTAGCGGGGTTCCGGGCAAATTTCTGATAACGCCTACTGTGTGATTACTATACTTCTTTAAGGGAGAAACCAAATGATGTCAAAAAAAATTATCACGGTCGCTACTGATTGCCTTGGCCTGCTTGTCGGGCTGGCATTTTCGCTCACTACGATGGCACAGACTTTTCACCAGGATATCGAAGTCGCCATTATCAATGAACAGCAGCTGCGCACGGATTTCTGCAACCGCAGCGAAATGTGCAGCATTATCGGAATTGACTTTCTTGGATTACCACCAGGTCAGCTACCTAATGATAGGTTGACCGGTAAACCCATATATGTCACTCAATTTCTAAGCCTATCAGGCAAAATTGGAATAAATAGTCCCGGATTTTTTGCAGCCTCAGGTGATTTGTTACCAGCGGAACCTGTGCGTTATCAGATTTCAGGACACCTTGCCTATTGGGATCCTGCGCTGAATCGCTGGACCCTCGCGCAGGAGGGTACAAAAATTCGCCTTTTTGGTGGTCTCGATATTCAACCGGATACATCCTGCGGATTGGTAATATGTCCACCAAAAGTCGTTGACGACGGCTCAAGCCTTTTCAGTCGTCACGGTACGGATGGCGCGGAATCCCTGATCATAGGAGATACTAAAGCAGATGGTTCTCTGCATACTCATCTGGACTGGTTTCTTGAATCCGAAGGCCTTCCCGGTGGACCAGCAGGAGCCTATATGGTAGAAATGCGTGTTTTCTCCGAGCAGCACCCCGTACTTTCCGATTTTTTCTATGTTATGTTTAATCATAACTTACCTGAAGATCAGTTCCAGCAGGCTATTGCCACACGCGTGCGGCAAGAAAGTATCGACACCGCCCGAACAGACAGATTGTTCACTTGGGCAGAAACCAATCACCCCAATATTTTTCCTCATACGAGTAAATCATTCGTCGCACTGGGCTATTATGCGCGCTGCTACGATAATGGCATCTGTGTCGGAATAAAGGATGACCATATTTTCGCAACAGGTGGAGAGTTTGGTAACGGAATCGCTGAAATCGGGGGGCTGACTACGCTCCTGGACGACGTCGGATTGTAGATACCAACCCTGTACTCGATTATCCGACCCGGAAAACGATAGTTAATGACATGAAACTATGAATCGCCCCGGGTTTTCCGGAGATAAAATGATTTGAGAGGAGGAGGATATGAAAAATCAAATTAGTTATTCACCGGAAGTCCGGGAGCGAGCAGTAAGGTTGGTATTCGAGCAGCAAAAAGAGCATGAATCGCAATGGTCATCGATCAAATCGATCGCATCGAAGATTGGCTGCACAGCGGAAACATTGCGGGCATGGGTAAGAAGAGCGGAGACGGATCGAGGAATTCGAGGCGGGTTGTCGACATCGGATCGTGAGCGGCTCAAGGAATTGGAACGGGAGAATCGTGAATTAAAGCGGGCCAACGAGATATTACGGAAGGCATCCGCTTATTTTGCCCAGGCGGAGCTCGACCGCCGACCGAAATGATGATGTTATTTGTTGATAGAAACAAGGTGGAATATGGGGTCGAGCCGATCTGTAAGCAAATACAGATTGCCCCGTCGACTTATTATGAGCACAAAAGGCGGGAGAGAGATCCGGATCGATTGCCCGGTCGCGTCAAGCGGGACACGAAGCTGGCACTCGAAATACAGCAGGTTTGGGAAAGTAACTTCCGGGTTTACGGTGTTCGTAAAGTATGGCGGCAATTGTTGCGAGAAGGCATTAGCGCTGCGCGTTGCACCGTCGAGCGATTGATGAAGACACTTGGGATACAAGGCACCAGGCGTGGTAAAAAGTGCCGGACAACGATTGCAGATAACTTACTTGCCTGCCCAACAGATAAGGTTAACCGACAATTTGTGGCGACCCGGCCCAATCAATTGTGGTTAGCGGATATTACCTTTGTTGCAACGTGGATGGGATTTGTTTATGTAGCTTTTATTACCGATGTTTTTGCCCGGTATATTGTTGGTTGGCGAGTCAGCCGGTCATTACATACCGATCTGGTGCTTGACGCATTGGAACAGGCATTGTGTGCACGGCACGAAATTAAGGGATTAGTCCATCATAGCGACCACGGTAGCCAATACTTGTCGATCCGCTATACGGAACGCTTGATACAAGCCAATATTGATGCTTCTGTTGGCAGTGTTGGTGATTCTTATGACAATGCACTCGCCGAAACAATTAACGGATTATACAAGACCGAGGTCATACGGCACCGCGGCCCCTGGCGCAATATCGACGATGTTGAGTTTGCAACCTTGGAATGGGTAGATTGGTTCAATAATCGCCGATTGTTGGAACCGATTGGAAATATTCCGCCGGCAGAATTTGAAATGGCCTATTATCACCAACCAAGAGAGTCAGCCGTTGCGGTTTGACTCAAGGTAAATAGTCTCCGGAAAAACCGGGGCGATTCAGGTCCGTTTTTCAACTGGTTTGTTGTCAGCGGATATTTTCCAAAAGCTTGGAAACTCAAGATTGAAAAAGAAGCGCATATTTATAATCTATTTTCTGTCTTGCTGAGCAAAATGTGGCTATCCCGACTAGTTAATGGCTCAAGAATGGAGCCGTTCCTACTTGGCAAAGAACCTTTTCTGCCAGATTTTCAGTTGTTCTACACGCTCGAGCTTAGCCAAATGTTTTCTGAATTGTTCGAAATACCCGAGATGCATCTGTTTCGAGACGATCCAGCATTGCAGACGTTATCTCGCGTCAATTATCTTGGCCGCTTTGACGACAATTATGATGGCCGGTTGAGTTTATTAGCTACTTCATGATTTTTTCTGGTTTTTCCTCCTATAACTTTCACTGTCGATTTCGATGATAGTTGCGTGATGGATGATCCGGTCGATGGCGGCAACAGTCATCATGGTGTCGGGGAAGATTTGATCCCACTGGCTAAAAGGCTGGTTTGAAGTAATGATGAGACTTCCGCTTTCATAGCGATGGGCAATGAAGTCAAACAATACTTGTGTTTCCGAATCGGTCTTTTTGACATAGCCGATATCATCAACGATCAGTACACGGTATTTATCCAGCCGCGTCATGGCGGACATCAAGTCCAGTTCTTTCCTGGCTTGCTGCAGAAGTTGAACGAGTGCGGTAGCTGATATCCATTTGACGCGAATGCCTTGTTCAATCAAATGCAACCCCAATGCTGCCGCCACATGTGATTTGCCGACACCGGATGGGCCGATCAGCAACACATTGTCTGCCTGGCTCGCCCAGTAGGTATTGTCGCGCAGCGTGATGATTTTTTTCTGAGCGGCTTGAGGCAGTTCGGTCAGCGCCAGAGTGGCAAAGCTTTTGCCGCGCGGCAGTCTGGCTTCATGCGCCCAGTTGCTGATTCTGCTTTGGAAGCGCTGGGCGACTTCCTGTTCGCACAGGGCGGCGAGATATTGGCTGTAGCTCCAGGCGTGTTCTGCGGCTTGATCCTGGAAGTGCCGGTAATGCTGGCCAAAGGCAGGGAGTCTGAGTTCCTTGAGCATCAGTGGGAGCGATTCAGACATGAGCTGCCCTCCTTGTGTTGCCCAGTTTCCGCTGAGGAGTTGATCGTAGGTATCCGCAGTGTGTTGTTTAATTGGGATGTCCGGCTGCGGCGCATGCTGCCGCAGAAATCGCTTTTGCAGTGTTTGCAGTTCAGGTAGCGGATGTTGTTGCAACAATTCAGCGGCCAACTGGCTCTCGCAATCATAGTCGTAGGCAAAACGCAGCACCGATACCATCCATTTGCAAGCGAGTCCGGGATCAAATTGTTGTTGTACCCGCGCCCACAGCTGGTGATACTGTGGCGTTGGCAACAGATCATCCCGCAGCCGGGAAAAGCGAAAGGCTTGTGGCTTTGCCGCCAATGCATGAATCACATGACGGTAATCGATGCGCCGGGCGCGTCCTTCCGGCGTTTTCGGATACGCGCGCGGTAATGTAATGACCGGTGTTTGGCCGACAAAGCATTCCAGACGATCGTGATAGAGATGGACCCGGATGTTCTCGCCAATGAGTCTGGATGGCACACTGTAGAGTCCCCGTTTGACCGCTATGGTGCTACTGGTGGTCACTTTGACGGTCAGTTCACTGAAGTCCATGAAGCGGTAGCGTGGCAGTGGCTGGAGATGCGATTGCTCTTCCGCCAATCGCCCCCTGCAGCGCAGATTGAGCTTATCGACGATCCGCTCAAGAAAACGGCGGTAGGCGCCCACACTTTCGAAATCCGCAGATCCCCGCAGTTTGATCGCCTGCTCAATCCGGTGTTTGAGCGAACCATGGGCATTTTCTACGGCGCCGTTTTCATGGCTGACGCCCAGGTTATTGACCGTAGGCTTCATGCCATAGTGTTGACACAGCGCCGCATAAGATTGCGTGAGTTCTTGTTTTTGGCTCGCATTGACGTATGCGGCACTCAGGCTGTCGGTGCGATGTTCCCTGGGCACGCCGCCCAGTTTATGCAAGGCGGTCTGCAAACCATCGGCCAACGCACTATAACTTTCCCCGCCCCGGATGATATGAACCGCGCGCCAATGACTATAAGCCAGACGAAACTGATACAGCAGGTGATCAAATGGTTTGCCTGCAATCGTAATTGCCGTGCGCGGCCGGGTAAAATCGGACAACCCCTGGTGCCCGGCAGGCACCGACTGGCAAAACATGACCGCCTTACCGGGACCTTGCGTTGCCCGCCAGTGTTTTACACGGCGCTGCAAGCTTCTGAGCAATTTCTCCGGGTATTGGCCGGGATATCGATCATCCAGGTACTCCCAAAGCGTAGTCCCGGTCAGTTCAGGTTCCCCGTACAGCAATGGAACCAATTCGGTCTCCCAAACCAGCTCAAAAGGATCCTGGCGCGTGCGCCACTGCCGTTGCGACTTCTCCACCCGCACACCCTTCTCAATCCTGCGGCCACTGCGGATACTTACCCCCGCTTTCGCAGCCGCTGTCTCCTGACCATGCCCTATCTGACGATTCTTCATATAAATAGCTTCCTGTTGATGAGTGATATGTTTTCCAGGCAAGTTCTTTCTCCTTATATAGAAAAGAACTCATACTGATACTTTCACTCAACCGGTCAAGATAATTGTCGCCTGACCGGACAGGTTAATTGTCGTCTAATAAGACGTTTTACGATGCCATGTGCGAGCGTCCTTCTACCCAAAAAATACTGGCGGCCAAAGAATTGGAACTGGAGGTTACGAAGAAGGAGCTCTACGATGGGTTTGGTGCGGCCTATCTTGACAAGCATATCGACAGACGACTCCTTGGATGGCTATTCGGGCGTGAAGTCTGACCCACACATGCTGCTGATCATCCGAATATGGCTACGGTGACAGTTTGCTAAATATGCCAATTATGCAACATTGCCAGCATGGCATAGTTAGTGTATTTGGTAAACTGTCACCGTAATTGCATAATTGGTAATTGGACGGTTACAATCATTCCGATTATTCATGAAGAATTTAAGCTATTAGATAATCATTCTTATAATCGGTATTTTCATACATGCGCCCTATTTAACGGGGACATAGCTTTTTTTAGTGCTCTTCTGAGATACAACGAGTAGCATAGCGTATCAAATCTGCACTATCTTTCAGATTCAGTTTAGAACGGATATTAAAGCGATGTGTTTCAATCGTCTTAATGCTGCGGCTAAGAAGTTTGGCAATTTCTTGGCTACTATGTCCCGATCCAATCAAATGCAGTACTTCAAACTCGCTGGGCGTTAGGGTGTTTAATAATTGCTTAGGTTCTGCACCTCTAGTTGCAACTCGATTCAGTAGCTTTTCATACATGTTCTTACTCAGAAAAACATTGCCTTTAAGCACCTCGCGAATAGCATTAATTAGTACTTCACCTGGCTCCTGTTTCATTACATAACCACGTGCACCGGCTCGTAAGGCACGCTCGGCATAAATCACTTCGTCATGCATGGATACAAAAAGTACAGGTAGTTCAGGAAAATAGGCATGCATATTTTTAATTATCTCTAAGCCTGAAACTGTCTTGAGTGTTATATCCAACAGAACAATATCAACCTGACCGTTTTTCTTGAGTATTGCAAGCGCTTCGCCACCATCGTCAGCCTCGGCGAATATCTCCATATCAGGTTCCATATTGATAAGCATGGCCATACCATGTCTCAGCATGGCATGGTCATCGACTATCATTACTTTTGCTTTCGAAGTTGACATACTAGACCAATCGCATTTCTAATCGAACCTCTGTACCGCCTTCAGCACGCGAGAGGATTTCCAGCTTCGCACCAAGCTGGTTAGCGCGATATTGCATAATTCTAATGCCCATCCCTTGCGTCATCTTTTGTTTTTCGCCAACAGTAGCAAAACCACAGCCATCGTCACATATCGTTAAACGAAGCTCCCCCTCCACGGAGGCCAGCGATATTATCAGGTGTTGAGTGCCGCCGTGCCGTATTGCATTATTGGCAGCTTCCTGGGCAATGCGATATAGATTAAGTGACAGATTATTATCACTGATGATGATCTCATGTTCGCATAGAAAATCACAAGTAATTGCATAAGTCTTTGCCATTCTGGATGCCAATGCCTGCAGTACTGCTATCAGGCCATTTGCCTCCAGCTTAAATGGCAGCAATCCCTGTGCAAGTTGCTTGATTTGTATAACTGCTGTTTGCGCCTGCGTCGCAATGGAGCTAGCAACAGCAGCTATGCCCTCATCCCCGGAAACAGATATTTTTTTCTCCAGCGCCCTTGCCTGGTAACCGATTGCGGCAATTTGTTGACCAAGATTGTCATGAAGCTCCTGGCCGATCATATGTAACTGCTCTTCAGCAACAGAAACCAATGCTAATTCTAAGCGTTTACGCTCAAGCCAGCTCTCCAGATCGCTCGCAATGGCAATAATGAGTTTTTGTTCCTCAAACACCAAATAAGGCTTGTCTTCGGGATAGAAAACACTTAGCTGTCCGCACACCTTTCCATTCACATTAATCTTAGATTGCAATATATGGCCAACTGAATCGCTTTTTTTGTAACATTCAAAACACACTTTATCATGGGTCTCACTGGCGAGATATTGATTCAAATTTTTTGAGGTAAACCGCCTGCCTTCGAGTTCAACTTCAGCAGTAGCAATTTCTGGAAATTGCATTGCTGGCAATAGATGCTTAAAAATTTGGTGGCACACTTGTTCAATTGTTAATTCCAGCCCCATGCCACGGCGAATTTCATAAAGGCAAGTGATTTCTTTCAATCGCTCACGCAATATTTCATCGACTTGCTTACGTTCAAGCCATCTCGCTAAGTCACTTGCAATAGCGTCAATCAGTCTCTGTTCTTCCAATTGCAGAAATGGGTTATTGCCAGAATAAAATACACTCAATTGACCGCATGTTTTTCCATTAACGTTTATTCTCGATTTTAATGCATGCGTTAAATTATGATCATGGTTCTTTGAAGCGATTCGTATTCCATCAATTTCAATTACGGCAGAAGCATGATCTGGATATTTCATTGCTGGCAATAGATGCTTAAAAATCTGTTGGCAAACATTTACCATAGATAATTCCAAACCAATGTTGCGCCGAATTTCATAAAGACAGGTAATTTCCTTTAAACTGTCGGACAATACGAATTCATTCGGATTTAACTTAACGGAAGATGGGTCTTCTTTTCTCTTTAACATGCTGCGCTTCCCATTTAAATTTGATTAGTTTGCATTTCACCCAGTTTAACAACAGTATTTCAATAAGTATTGATGACGGCTATGGCAAGATTCCTGGGTCTTTGCGTGGTGTTGATAGCCTCTTGGCTACACATTTGTCGCAGATGTCCATTGCAGGCAAATTTTATTGTGAAGACTCAATCCCACATAGCCCGGCTTGGAGTGGTCTGACAAAGTAGGGTTAGCAACTTATCCTAATGGCTTTCATTAGAATTTATCTAATGGAAAATCCAGATTAAATCAGATTTCTGAGTATTTCAAGAAACTCGGCCGGCATAAAGTCTCTCGATCTCATCCTTGTAAAAATCTAAGATTTTGGCGCGCTTTATCTTGAGCGTTGGCGTAAGCATTTCATTTTCGACTGTCCAGGGTTTCGTGATTAGCTCGGCACGATGGATTTTGGCATACCCGGGGAATCCACTGATCTGGCGGGAAATTTTTTCCAATACGATTTCCTCGGCGTAATCATTGCGTGCGAGCTTTATGGGGTCGTTATCTGTATTGCATTGTGCGGCAATCATTTTCCAGCCTTGCTCACTCAACACCACCAGTACACTCAGATAGGAACGGCCTTCACCGATAACGATTACCTGCTCAAAAACCGGGTCGCGCAGAATTGCAGCTTCCATGTCGGCGGGCGGAATTTTCTCGCCAGTGGAGGTAACGATAATATCTTTGAGGCGTCCGGTGATCGTGACGTGCCCCTGCTTATCAATGTGTGCGGTGTCACCCGAGTTGAGCCAGCCGTCTTCCGACAGGATGGCTTGGGTAGCTTGTGGGTTTTGCCAATAGCCGAGCATCACATTGGGTCCGCGTATCATAAGGGCATCTTGTTCCCCAAGTCTGACTTCGACCCCGGGAATGGGTTTGCCCACGCTGCTGGGCAGATTGTCGTCCAGTCGGTTGGCGCAGACGACCGGGCTGGTTTCGGTCAATCCATAACCTTGCAGGATCGGCAGCCCCAGACTGATGAACACCCGCGAAATTTCTGGCGAGAGTGCGGCGCCGCCACTCATGACCTGCTGCAATCGACCGCCGAGCTTATCCATGACCTTGCGGGCAATTACTTTTTCGAGCAATGGCCATAGCAGATGGGAAAGTTGCCAGCCGGTGCGCCCCTGCTGATATTCGAAGCGACTGTGGCCGACAGCTACGGCCAGATTAAACAGGAATTTAGCCAGCGCAGAGCCTTGCGCCAATTTGGTCTGGATGCCAGCGTAGATTTTTTCATAGACGCGCGGAACAGAAACTAAAATTGTCGGCTGAATTGTCGGCAGATCTTCCTGCAGCAGACGGATGGAGCGTGCATAGGCGACGGTGGCGCCACATAGCATTGGCACGTAATAGCCAGCGGTTCGTTCGAAGGTGTGTGACAGTGGCAGAAACGACAGCAGCAGATCCTCGCAGGTGACGGTGACAACCTGAGCGCTGCCGAATGCATTAGATAGCATATTGTGATGGCTTAGCATGACCCCCTTGGGGCGGCCAGTCGTGCCGGAGGTGTAAATCAGGGTTGCCAGGGCATGGGGATCGGGGCTGACAGGTTCTGGATTCTGCGCTGTTTCGGCTGGTAACCATTCAGGCAATGTGCGGACGCGATTATCATTGAATGCATACATGATGTCCGTCATTGCTTCCAGAATAATGATACGTGCCAGTTGTGCCGGTGGATTTTTTACTTCACTCAATGCCTGCCACTGTGTTTGGTTTTCCAATAGCAACAATTTGACGCCCGCATGTTCCAGACACCACGCGGCGTTCTCGGCGCGGTCTTCCGTGTAGAGTGGCACAACCACCAGCCCGGACGCCAAGGCGGCCTGCTCGAACATGACCCACTCCTGGCAATTACGCAGCATGACTGCTACTCGATCGCCAGGGGCAAGATTTTCTCGTTGTAATGCAGTCTGCCAACGTGCAACGGCGTCTGCCATCTCCTTCCAAGTGAAATCCCGCCATGTTTCCTCAAGAACGTCATAACTGCGGTAGGCAATTTTTCCTGGTGTACGTTTGACCCGTTCTCGAAACAATCCATCGAGGGTCTGCGCAATTTCTACCGTGATGACATCTTTATGCGCTGAATTTTTGGGCGAGTTCATGACATTATCTTCCCAGATGTTGTAGCAGGGCGATTGTTTGTCACAAAATCAGGTGAAAAATCGTCTACCATGATGACTTTGCGGCGTAGAATCTTCATTTTTTCCAGCAGGGATGCTTCTTCTGTCGTCAGGATATTTTTTGCCAGCGCTGCGCTGATCTGCTCGGATTCAGGCGCATCAAGCAAGCCGTCCTTGGCAGCTTTACGCAGCCTGGCTTCAATTGGTTCGCAGGCAATCGCGCATGCAAGCGCCTGCTCGAGCTGAGCCAGCGGTTCATGATCCGCCGTTGGCAGATAGATGCCGGATGTCAGGCGCTCGCGTCCCTCGCCAGGCGCGAGCAGCAGTCGGGCAAGCTGATGCGAGAGTTCATCAGATGGCGGGCAAAGACGCTTCCCCAGCGGAAAGACCATCAGCCGTAACCAGGCACGCATCAATACATTACTAGGGAAATTCAGTAAAAACTCGTCAAACACCTGCTGCATGCGGTAAAGCGCATCCTGTAGCGACCAGTGCAACAGCGGCAAATCGATTGCGGGACGATCATCATCTTCATAACGTTTGAGCGTGGCCGAGCAGAGATACAGCATGCTGAGAATATCACCCAGTCGAGCGGATAACCGTTCACGACGCTTGAGTGATCCGCCAAGCTTGATCATGGCGATATCGGTGAGCAGGGCAAACGCAGCGGAAAACCGTGCCAGGAGACGATAATAATTCGCGGTGTCGATGGTAACCTGAACGGGTGTTTCCTTGCTGAACCGCCAGGCGATTCCCCAAAAGAAGCTGCGCCAGGTATTACGCAAGGTAAAGATCAGATGACCGACCAGCGCCTGATCAAACACTTGCAGACCGCGTTTTTTATCCTGATCCCAGGCTGCATTGATTTCCTGCAATACAAAGGGATGGGCGCGGATAGCGCCCTGGCCGAAGATGATCATGTTGCGCGTCAGAATATTCGCACCTTCCACCGTAATGCCAACGGGGACCTGCTGATAGGTGCGCCCCAGATAATTCGATGGACCAAGACAGATCCCCTTGCCGCCATGAATGTCCATGGCATCATTGATCGCCTGGCGGCTGCGTTCGGTCAGATGATATTTGACGATGGCGGAAATAACCGAAGGCTTCTCGCCCAGATCAACTGCGCCCGCCGTCATGACGCGCGCCGCATCCATCATGTAGGTGTTGCCGGCAATCCGTGCGAGCGCTTCTTCTACGCCTTCGAAATACCCGATCGGCAGATTGAACTGGGTGCGTATTCGGCCATAGGCGCCGCTGGTCCATGCGGCGAGCTTGGCGGCACCGACGCTGGTGGCGGGCAGTGAAATCGACCGTCCGACAGATAAGCTGTTCATCAGCATGCGCCAACCCTGGCCAATTTTATCCTGGCCGCCAATGATCCAGTCCATCGGAATGAAAACATCCTGGCCTGAATTGGGGCCATTCTGGAAGGCGCCATTAAGGGGAAAATGCCGGCGACCGATATTGACGCCCGGTGTGCTGGTTGGAATAAGGGCAAGCGTAATGCCAAGATCTTCCTTCCCGCCAAGCAGCCCTTGTGGGTCACGCACACGGAAAGCGAGACCAAGCAATGTCGCAACCGGACCAAGGGTGATATAGCGTTTTTCCCAGGTCACTCGCAATCCGAGCACGTCTGATTTGTCATCGAATGTTTCGCGGCAGACCATGCCCACATCCGGAATCGATCCGGCATCCGAACCTGCATCCGGTCCGGTCAGGGCAAAACAGGGGACTTCAAGCCCTTTGGCCAAACGTGGCAGATAGTAGTCTTTCTGTGCATCGGTGCCATAATGGAGCAGCAACTCCGCCGGGCCCAGCGAGTTGGGAACCATCACAGTAACCGCTGCAGTATTACTGCGTGAGCCGATTTTCATGACGACTTCAGAATGTGCCAGTGCAGAAAATCCGTAACCTCCATATTCTTTGGGAATGATCAGACCGAAAAATCCCTTTTCCTTGATGAACTGCCAGACATGGGGCGGTAGATCATGGCGTTCGTGAGTAATGTGCCATTCATCGAGCATGGCGCAGAGCTCATCGACTGGGCCATTGAGAAATGCCTTCTCTTCCGGACTCAAGCTGGGTTTGGGAAAAGCGGCCAGTTTGTTCCAGTCTGGCTTGCCGCTAAAGAGATCACCTTCCCACCAGACCGTGCCGGCATCCAGCGCTTCCTGCTCGGTTTGCGAGATTTGTGGCAGCAATTTACGAAATAATCGCAGGGTTAGATTAGAAATAATATTGCGGCGCAGAAAAGGCACCATGAACAGTGCCACAACAACCGCAACCAGCAATATCAGGAACAGGGCAAACTCAAGCATGATCGTTACTCCGTGAATTTTCAGGTTAGTTCTTCATTTTCTGTTGACTACACTACCGCAGAATAGGTTGCTGTCAAGTCATGAACGTCATCTGGCGTGGACTGACTTTCTGGAGAGGCATCCTGGGTGCCTGGCAACGTGTTGATTGTATGCATTCTTATTGAGCGGTTGCCTGCCTGATAAGCTGTGTCCTCGCAGCAATAATATTTAATTCCGGGTGTTTTCGGTAAGTTGTTCGACCTCCTGCTGAGTCGGCCAGGCTTTTAATATTGCCTGCACTAAGGTGGCGAGTGGAATCGCAAAAAATACACCGCTTACTCCCCAGATACCGCCGAAGAACAAAACTGCAATGATGATCGCAACCGGATGCAGGCCGACTACTTCAGAAAACAGTAATGGTACCAGTACGTTTGCATCGAGTGCCTGAATGACCAGATAAGTCAGCATCAGGTATGACCACTCGGAACCAATACCCCACTGAAAATAGGCGATAATTGCAATGGGTATTGTGACGATAACCGCGCCAACATACGGGATGATGACCGATAATCCCACCAGAAAACTTAATAATGTGGCGTAATTGAGACCGAAAATAGAAAAAACGATGTAGCAGGCAAACCAAATGATCAGAATTTCAAAAAACTTACCGCGAATGTAATTACCAATCTGGCGATCCACATCAGCCCAGATTACGCTGGCGAGTGCGCGGTTGCGTGGCAGATGACGGCTGACCCAGACTACGATGCGTTCTTTGTCCTTCATCATAAAAAAGACCAGGAATGGTACCAGGATGACATAAATGGTGAAAGTGATGAGGCTGACCAGTGAGGATACCGTGCGGGTCAGTAAATGCTGCCCAGCCAGCATAATTTCCTGTTTGATGCGATCCAGCCATTCCATCACCTGTGTTTCAGAAAACATGTCCGGAAAATATCCTGGCAACGCCGTCAGCATGCCTTCTCCTCTAGTGATCATTCTGGGTAACTCCTGCAGAAATAAGGTTATTTGCCGCGATAGATTGGGAATCAGCAGAAACAGAGTAATGATTAGGAATAGCATGAAGAGGGTGAAAACCGTAATCACTGCAGCCAATCTTGGTATGGTCAGCTGTTGCAATTTTCGTACCAGCCCATCCAGCAGGTAGGCCAGAATGATGGCGACATAAAGGGGGGCCAGAATCTCACTTGAAAGAAGAACGAATACGAAACCAAAGATCAGCAGCAGTGCGAGCGTCATAATCTGAGGATCGGAGAAGTGGCGGTAATACCAGTCTTTAATCAGTTCCATGCGTATAATAATTCTGAATTCATTAAGGTTGTTGTCAGTTGGGTGTCATACCGAACCGTGCCTGGTCAGTTATTCTATTGAGATTATGAGTCATGAGCATAATAAAATTTACTAATCGTCAAGGATGGGAACTGGCGGGCAATCTCGATTTGCCCGTAAGCGGGTCGCCTCGTGCCTTCGCGCTGTTCGCACATTGTTTTTCCTGCACCCGGCACATCCGAGCGGCGTTTTATATCAGCCGCGCCATGGTTGCGCAGGGAATCGCCGTTTTGCGGTTTGATTTCACCGGGCTGGGAGAAAGTGAGGGAGATTTTGCCAATAGTGGTTTTTCGGCCAATATCGATGACCTGCTATCTGCAGCGGACTGGCTGGCCAAAAATTATCGTGCACCGGAGCTATTGGTGGGACACTCGCTAGGAGGAACGGCTGTGCTGGCTGCTGCTATGCAACTGGAAAGCTGTCGTGCGGTGGTTTCGATCAATGCACCGGCAGAGGCAAAACATGTATTGCACCACATGCAGGAAGAATTGACGATGATTGAACGGGATGGCTCTGCGCTGGTTAATCTGGGTGGACGATCATTTCGAATCACGCGTGAATTTGTCGAAGATATTCGCAATCAGCAAATCTTGCCCCACCTGGCCTCGATGAAACCGGCATTACTGGTGATGCATACCCCAATAGATGACGTGGTTTCTATCGACGATGCACAAACCATATTTACTGCTGCCCGGCATCCCAAAAGCTTCATCAGTCTTGATCGGGCGGATCATCTCCTCAGTAATACCCGTGATGCGCAATATGCCGGACAGGTGATCGTGAGTTGGGCGGGTCTTTATCTGGATGATACAGATTCTGCAGATGTTCCTGACGAGGGTGTTGAAGAGATTGAGGGCGCAATCGTCAATGGTCGCCTGGCAGATGGTTTTACTTGCCGGGTACGTGCAGGCAGGCATCATTGGATTGCGGATGAGCCAGAGACGATGAAAGGACAGGATCTGGGGCCTGATCCCTACGCTCATCTGTGTGCCGCACTGGCAAGTTGCACTGTGATGACCCTGAATCTGTATGCTCGCCATAAGGCACTGCCTGTGACGGAAATCGAAGCGCATGTCAGGCATCATCGTATACATGCCAAGGACTGCGAGGATTGCGACAGCACAGAAGGAATGGTCGATCAGCTGGATCGCACCATACGCATTGCCGGTGATCTGGATGATAAGCAGCGGCAACGCATGCTGGAGATCGCCAACCGTTGCCCGGTTCATCAGACATTAACGGGTAAAATGCGCGTTATCAGTACATTGGATTTGCCATGAAAGAATCGGTGTTGATTACGGGCTGTTCCAGCGGTATCGGCTATTGCGTCGCTCAAGGACTGCATGCGCGCGGCTATCGTGTGTTTGCGACTGCACGCCGTGAAGAAAGTGTTGCGATGTTGCGGTCTGAAGGACTGGAAAGCCTTCGTCTTGATCTCAATGATTCTGTTTCTATTCATCAGGCGGTTGCCGAAGTACTGCAGCGCACCGATGGCAAGCTGTATGCCTTGTTTAACAACGGTGCTTATGGATTGCCAGGGGCAGTGGAAGATTTGAGCCGAGAGGCGATTCGCGCACAATTTGAAACCAATTTCTTTGGCTGGCTTGAACTGACCAATCTTGTTTTGCCAGTGATGCGCCAGCAGGGCTATGGGCGCATCATTCAAAACAGCTCGGTACTGGGATTTGCTGCCATGCCGTTTCGCGGGGCATACAATGCTTCCAAATTTGCGCTGGAAGGATTGAGCGATACCTTGCGTCTGGAACTGCGCGGTACACAGATTTTCGTCAGCCTCATCGAACCCGGGCCTATTGCAACCCACTTCCGTGCCAACGCCATGCAAGCACTGGTACGCTATATTGATATCGAAAAGAGTGTGCATCGAGATCGGTATCTGGCTGTACAGAGCCGACTGAATAAAAAAGGGGCTGCCGTTCCGTTCACCTTGCAGCCGGAAGCCGTCTTGCAGAAAGTGATTCATGCCCTCGAAGCCAGTCAGCCAGCCACTCGTTACTATGTCACGTTTCCTACGCATTTGTTTGGTCTGCTGAAACGTATTTTACCGGTGTGGATGCTGGATAAGCTACTGGCCAAGGCGGGAAGTGATCATCAGTGATGCCGTTATCCATCTGAATTTTTTCTTGTCAACCATGACCGATCTGGAATTGCCATCCTGTCCGCTATGTAACAGTAAAAATGCGGTGACATTGTATGCGGATGAACCATTTGCACCCTATGGCATAAAATGTTGCACTGACTGCGGCTTATATTACCTGGCTCCTCGTTTGAAAGAGGAGGTCATGCTGGCGTTGTATGCCAAAGACCGATATTTCACTGGACAGGCGGTTGGCTACACGGATTATGCGGCGCAGGAACCCGCGTTACGTGCAACGTTTCGCAGATTGCTGCATTCACTGGAGCAGAGTAGATGCACAGGCGGAACGCTACTTGAAGTCGGGTGTGGTTATGGCTATCTACTGGATGAAGCCCGTCCTTTTTTTAAGAACCGAATGGGGACGGATTTCTCGACCGAGGCCGTCAATATAGCGAGAAATCACGCAGATCATGTTTACCAGGGTGGAATCGATGCGCTGCCAGAAAATGAGATATTTGATTGCATCATCGCTACGCATGTAATTGAGCATGTTTATCACCCGCATGCATTCATCCAGTCATTACTGACCCATCTTCGTCCGGGTGGCTGTCTGGTGGTGGCCGCACCCGATATGGGTAGTTTCTGGCGAAAACTGATGGGGAAACGCTGGCCATCGTACAAACTGCCTGAGCATGTACTTTATTTTGATCGTATTACCCTGAGTAGATTGTTGCAGGAATGCGGACTGGGTAGCCTAAAAGTAATATCTTATCCCCATGCGTTTCCATTGCCGCTGATCGCATCAAAAGTTGGTTTGAAAATACCAGGATTTTTGTGTCGCTATCATTTATGGCTGCCTGCCACGACGACTGCTGTTATGGGAATTAAGGCATATGGCTAAAACAGAGCCATTGATGCAGAGTCTGTCTGTGGTGATACCCTTGTATCGTGAGAGTCGGCATCTAGGCAACACGCTGCAGGAAATTATCCGGGTACTGAATGACCTTGAAATTGAGTATGAGGTGATTTTGGTGGATGATGGTTCACCAGATGAAACATGGCAGGTTATTCTTTCTCTGTGCAAAAGCTATTCGACTGTTTTTGGTATCCGGTTGAGTCGCAATTTTGGTAAGGAAGCCGCGATTGCAGCCGGATTGGGTCATGCTAAAGGTCGGGCCGTTATTTTAATGGATGGTGATTTGCAGCATCCGCCGGGGTTGATTGCTGAAATGATGGTGCACTGGAGAGCAGGTGCCGATGTTGTTGAAGCGGTGAAACGATTTCGCGGAGAGGAAAGCTGGTCCAGCAGAATCAGGGCGAAAATTTTTAATACGCTTTTTTCCTATTTTTCTGGTTTTGATTTGCATGATGCTTCAGACTTTAAGCTGATGGATCACCGTGTTCTGGAAGCCTGGCGCAGCATGGGAGAGCGTAATCTGTTTTTCAGAGGAATGTGTGCCTGGCTGGGATTCAAGCGTGTGCAGATTGAGTTTGATGTCCGGGAACGGGTCGATGGTCAATCCAACTGGTCGTTAATGCAGCTTGTGCGACTGGCAGTTACCGCAGTCACATCGTTTTCTTCCGTACCCTTGCATCTCGTGACATTGACTGGCATCGCTTTTACATTTTTTGCCATTATCCTGGGTATACAGACGCTTTATCTTAAATTCTCGGGAAACGCTATTGATGGTTTTACAACAGTCATTTTATTGTTGCTGGTGATCGGCGCTGTGGTAATGCTGGGATTGGGAATCATCGGTACCTATATTGCGCGTATTTATGAAGAGGTCAAAGCCCGCCCACGTTTTATCGTTGCTGAGCGCAGCGAATAGTGTTGTCCCGGCAGGTTTTCCGGTATGTGATTGTTGGTATGCTGGGTACGATTGCACATCTTGCTGTTCTGGTTATTTTCGTTGAAATATTTGGTTACGATGCCATTACCGGAGCGGTTGCCGGCTTTCTCAGTGCATTGTCCATATCATACGTGCTGAATCATTATTGGACATTCCAGTCGCCTCGCCGCCATTTGAGCAGCTTTTGGCGCTATGTTATCGTCTCGTTGGCTGGTTTGATCCTCAATGTGGGGATGATGTATACGTTAGTCGTCATTTTTAATTGGTGGTATTTTGTCGCGCAGCTGAGTGTGATTCTGGTCGTTCCTGTCTGTAATTTTTTGCTGAACCGTTATTGGGCATTTGCTGCTCATTCCGACCCACATGGGCAGAGTGATTCATAAAAATGATGAACAGCAAAATTCCAATCGTGAATTCTGTGCTTGTGACAGTCGCACTGACTGGCTGGCGGGATGGTTTGTCTCTGACTCTTTTATTAGCGCTGGTTTGGATGGGCTTCCATACCCTGCCTTCGGGTTACTGGCGTGGAGACGATACCGCCATTCTGTTTCATGCACTTGATTCAAAAGATTTAAGCGAATTTTATATTCCATCTGAATGGCAAAAGCTATCACCAAGCAACTTCACTCCCTGGATCACCTTTTCCTTCAAGATCGATTTGTGGCTGGCAGGGCTTTCACCCGAATTCTTCTACCTTCATCAACTGAGTTCGCTGGTTATGGTGCTGATAGCAGCTTATGTATTGTGTCGCCAATGGGTGCCACCGATCTGGGCATTCCTGGCTGTTTGCCTGTTTCTAATGGGTGTGCCAACCGCGTCTGTTACAGAATCTCTGATGACACGGCATTATCTGGAAGGAATGTTATTTGCGCTGCTTGCCGTGCTGGCTTTTATGCATGCGCTACGCAAGCAGCGTATGTTATGGGCTTTTGTCGGTGCACTGTTGTATGCCCTGGCAGTAGCCGCCAAGGAAGTCTATGTGCCGTTGGTTTTGGTTGTGCTGGCCATGTCACTGTCAGGCGAGGTTTGGACAAGGCGATTGCGTCTTGCGTTACCTTTTATTGCTGTTGCTGTTTTATATGTGTTCTGGCGACAATATATGCTTGGAGTGATGGTGGGAGGGTACGCTCAATCAGATTCCATTTTTACTTTTCAGACGGTGATGCGTACGGCGAATGAATTTGGCCGGATTCCGGAATCTGTTTTGGGTCCGGAGTGGAAAGCGCCGGTGATTCTGTTGGGTACTGCCGTACTTTTCACATTAGTCAAGAGACCCGCTATTATTCCACTTGCCTTGGTTCTGGTGATGGGTGTTTTTGGGCCACTGATACCCCTGGCCATCTCTCCAGGAATTTCCGGAAATGATCGTTATCTTTTTCTGTTCTGGTATGTCTTTAGTATGGGATTGATACTTTCAATGCGGGATGTGGCGCTGGCTATCACGGCCAGCAAGCCCGGGCAATTAATTGCCGGCGCGGGTTTGTATCTGGCAGTTATGCTCCCGATGGTTTCTTACGCAAAAGATATGCAAATTTCCAGACAGGCTTATTACAAGGAATTTGATGTGCAGGGGCGATTCTTTTTCGAAGCAAATCATGAACAGGCCTTTATCCCTTCCCAAACGATCCTGAATAGCTACTGGTACGTGACCAGTCTGTGTGATATAAAAATCCGGTTAGGGCAAGATTGTCCGGTTGCTCTGATAAAGGGGTTGCCGGTAAATGAAGGTTTTACCAGGTTGTCTGTTTATGATTTTGAAAAAAACAAGATGATAGATATAACCGACAGAATCCAGCAAGAGATTGCCAGGACAACAGCTATTGATATTTCTCACCCGTTATCCGTTCTGGTGACGCTAAAGGATGCATGGATACACTGGCAGCTTGGGCCATACGATAATGGGCAATATTACGCGGCATCGCCTATGCTTGGCCGGTTTCCTGTATCCCGAGTGGGTGCCGTCAGATTTGGGGGGGCGGTAATGCCATTACATATCCAGTATGAGTCGCCGCAAGGGTGGGTGACTTCCTCACCTTTGCTGGAGGTTCGTAGCGGCCAGACTGTCGTCTGGGAGCAGGCAGAATAATGGTAGGGTATGCTTACCATGCGTTATAGTGGCACGACAATCATTCAGTAGTAATCCGTTCGTGCACAATTCTCGAAACGGGTAAACTCGCCAAGAAAAGTCAGATCAATTTTTCCGATTGGACCATTACGCTGCTTGCCAATAATAATTTCTGCAATGCCTTTATCTGGTGTATCGGGGTTGTATACCTCATCACGATAAATAAAAAGAATGACGTCTGCATCCTGTTCGATAGCGCCGGATTCACGGAGATCGGACATGACTGGGCGTTTGTTGGGACGTTGTTCAAGGCTGCGATTCAATTGAGAAAGTGCCATGACTGGCACATGTAGTTCCTTTGCCAAGGCTTTTAATGAGCGGGAAATTTCGGATATTTCAGCAGTACGGTTTTCGTTGCGTGAAGCGGAGGACATTAATTGCAAATAATCAACGATAACCAGACCCAGTCCTCCATGCTGCCGGTATAGCCGACGGGCACGGGCGCGTAGTTCGAGTGAATTTAATGCCGGGGTTTCATCAATGAAGATCAGCGCGTCATTCAGCTTTCCAAGCGCATATGTCAATCTCGGCCAGTCCTCGTCTTCGAGGCGACCTGTTCTTACCTTGTGCTGGTCTAGCCTTCCGATCGAGCCTAACATCCGCATGGCCAGTTGTGTACCACTCATTTCCATGCTGAATACCGCCACAGGTTTATTAACTTCCATGGCAACATGTTCACCGATATTGAGAGCAAAAGCCGTTTTCCCCATGGAAGGTCTGCCAGCGACGATAATGAGGTCTCCGGGCTGAAAACCTGAAGTTTTCTGGTCCAGATCATGAAAACCAGAGGCGATGCCCGTGATGTCATCCGGGTTATCGCGGTTATAGAGCATTTCGATACGCTCGACCACCTCTTTTAGCAATGGCTGGATATCAACAAACCCCTGTTTACCATGCGCATTCTTTTCGGCAATCTCGAAAATTTTGCTTTCGGCCTCGTCCAGTAAATCTTCTGCAGAACGTCCTGACGGATAATAGACTGAGTCAGCAATCTGAGTACTGACTTGGGCTAGTTTGCGCATAATTGCGCGTTCTCGCACAATTTCAGCATAACGACGGATATTAGCAGCTGATGGTGTGTTTTGCGTAATTGCGCTGATGTAGGCTAGCCCCCCCACATTTATTAGTTTTGCTGAATTCTCAAGAGATTCGGCAACCGTGACAACATCAGCGGGTTTATTTTGTTCGATCAGGCGACAGGTATGTTGATAGATTGTCTGGTGATCCTGTCGATAAAAATCCGTGTCAGTAATGATATCGGCTATCTTGTCCCATGCCTGGTTATCCAGCATTAATCCACCCAGCACAGATTGCTCTGCTTCGATTGAGTAAGGTGGAAGTTTGAATCCATCTTCAGGGTTATCCTGCCTGTGATCAAGTGTAGACATGGCGAATGTATATGGATGAATGTGAGAGTGATCAGTCGGTTAAACAAAAAAGGACTGTTGCCAGTCCTTTTTTGCTGGTAATTAGCCTGGTTTAGGCTGCTGTTTCGCCGACAACCGTTACTGTGATTTGTGCAGAAATGTCGCTATGTATAGCGATTACAACCGGGTAATCTCCCACTTGCTTGAATTGTCCTGCTGGCATGCGAATCATGGATTTTTCAACTGAAAAATTTTGCTTGCATAATGCTTCGGCAATATTCAGATTAGTGACTGATCCAAACAGCTTGCCATCCACGCCGGCTTTTTGCGCAATCTGAATAACCAGCCCTTCCAGTTTGGCTGCCAGGGATCCGGCAGCAGATAAAATTTCTGCCTGTTTCTTTTCGAGTTCTGCACGCCGAGATTCAAATTCAGCAATTGCATTTTCGGTGGCCCACTTTGCTTTACCCTGGGGAATAAGATAATTTCGCGCAAACCCTCGCTTGACGTTAACGATACTGCCCAATTCACCCAATTTGGCAATTTTTTCCATTAATATAACTTGCATGGTAATTTCCCTCGATATTAGTGACGATCAGTATAGGGTAACAAGGCCAGAAATCGGGCGCGTTCAATTGCTACATTTAATTGGCGTTGATAAAACGATTTGGTTCCAGTAATTCTGGCTGGAATGATTTTTCCGTTTTCAGCAATAAAATCTTTTAGTAAATCTACATTTTTATAGTCTACGTGTTGAATGCCTTCAGCAGTAAATCGGCAGAACTTTTTGCGCTTGAATAAGGGTCGAATGGTCGATTTGTTATTAAAGCGGCTATCGGTTTTTTTGTTTCTCGTGAATCTCATTTTGTCTCCATCAAACTGAAAAAATTAAATAACTAAGAAATAGCTTCAATTGTGTTCACATGTAAAACCAGTTGGCCACTCATGCGATTTTTTGAGGCCAGAAAACCGGTAAGTTTGACATGCGTACCCATACCCAATGAAATCAACTTCTTCGCTATATCTGCGATACCAACTACGTGCAGTTTGCAAATAATTTGCCGTTGTATCCCGGCTTCTACCTGGCTGGATTGATGATCAAGTTTTAATTCGGTAATCATGATACCCGCAGGAGTAAAACGTGGTTTTTCAAGCTGGGTGATTACGCCGCAAATTGTAACCAGATTACAGTCAGACACAGGTGAGCAGGTTTCGTGGATTCCAGGTCAGGCATTGGGGTCGTCTGAATTAACAGCAACAGCTATTGTTTCTTCACCGGATTCAGCTGTCCCATCCTCCGAAGCCTGACTGGCGATTGTACCTTCTGATCTGGTAGTTGATCGGCTGCTGGCGTCTTCGCGCACTAACAGCGGTGAAGGTTCGGTAACGGGAGAGTTCATGCGAACAATGAGGTGCCGTAAAACAGCATCATTAAATTTAAAACTGTAGATGAGTTCATCAAGGGTTGTTTGATCACATTCAATATTCATCAATACATAATGAGCCTTGTGTAACTTCTGAATCATGTAGGCCAACTGCCTGCGACCCCAGTCCTCCGTCCTGTGTATTTTTCCGGATTTTGATGTGATTGTGTTGCTGTAGCGCTCGATCATTGCAGGTACTTGTTCACTTTGATCCGGATGAACAATAAAAACAATTTCGTAGTGTCTCATGGTTTCCTTATGGATGGCGCCTTCTTTCAGAACATAAAGTAAGGCAAGGTATTAAAAAGTACAAAGATACTTAACCTGACACTCGGGAATGTAACGGGGTGGAGTCATAATTAAGTTACGCTATTTTACTAAATTACTGATCAAACAGCAAAAGATTCGGTAACTTTTCAGGAAAACTATCTGGCTCGATGCTCTCTGGGTTTCAGCTTCGATGATTTCAAATTTTTGTGATGTGCCGGTTGGTGTGTTATGGCACTAATATCTTCACCTTATCAACTGATTGGCGGTGTAGCTTGAACCTCTCTGATCGCATCTTGGAAATCACCGATATCTTCAAAGCTTCTGTAGACTGATGCAAAACGGATATAAGCAACCTTATCAAGCGCATAGAGTTCCTGCATAACACATTCACCTATGCTGCGGGATTGTACTTCCTGTGCGCCGCTGCCAAGCAGGTTTTGGATGATACGCTCCATGGCGGCGTCGACTTGCTCTGCCGTGACAGGCCTTTTGTGCAGCGCTCGCAGGAAACTGGTCAGCAACTTGTTTCGATCGAACTCTACCCGATTACCATCCTGTTTGATGACTTGTGGAAAACGTAATTCGACAGTTTCATAGGTGGTAAAGCGTTTTTCGCAAACCAGGCAGCGTCGCCGACGCCGAATACGGGTTCCTTCGTCGTTTTCACGCGAATCAATTACGCCGGTATCTTCTGCGCCACAAAATGGGCATTTCATGATCCGAGCTGCATGTCAGTAAACTTGAACATCCAACTACCTATAGCCATTATCTTTCATAAACCGGAAATTTTGCACACAACGCTTGTGCTTGTTGTGCAACTTTTGCCAGCACCTGCTCATCTTCAGGCGCATCCAGAACATCAGCTACCAGGTTTGCCAGTGCTTCGGCTTCTAACTCCCTGAAACCGCGTGTTGTGATTGCTGGCGTGCCAATACGGATGCCACTGGTGACAAAGGGTTTTTGAGGGTCATTGGGAATGGCGTTTTTGTTGACGGTAATGTGTGCTATTTCCAGTGCGGCTTCCGCAACTTTTCCGGTCAAGTTTTTTGGGCACAAATCAACCAGAAACATGTGGCAATCCGTATGTCCAGAAACAATACGCAGGCCTCGTTGCTGTAGAACTTTAGCCATAACACGGGCGTTCTCGATCACTTGCTCCTGATAATTTCTGAATGCCTGGGTGGCCGCTTCCTTGAAAGCTACTGCCTTGGCGGCGATGACATGCATCAACGGCCCTCCTTGAGTCTGAGGAAACACAGCCGAGTTGAGCGCTTTCTCGAATTCTGGTTTAGCCATAATGACTCCTCCGCGAGGTCCGCGAAGAGTTTTATGCGTGGTACTCGTTACAAAATCAGCAATGCCTACTGGATTGGGATAAAAACCCGCTGCAATCAGGCCGGCATAGTGAGCCATGTCGACAAATAAATAAGCGCCGACTTGATCTGCAATTGTGCGAAACCGTTTCCAGTCGATAACGCGCGCGTAGGAAGATGCGCCTGCTACAATCATCCGAGGCCGATGTTCGTGCGCAAGCCGTTCAACTGCGTCATAGTCTATTTCCTCGGTTTCCGGATCCAACCCATAGGCAATTGAATTGAAAATCTTGCCACTCATATTGACAGATGCGCCGTGTGTCAGATGCCCACCGTGTGCCAGCGACATTCCCAAGAGCGTATCTCCAGGTCGCAAGGCCGACAGATAAACGGCGGCATTGGCTTGAGAACCTGAATGAGGTTGTACGTTGACGTATTCGGCTTTGAAAAGAGATTTGAGTCGATCGATCGCAAGCTGCTCGACGATATCAACATGTTTGCACCCGCCATAGTAGCGTTTGCCAGGATAGCCTTCAGCATACTTGTTGGTTAGGACGGTGCCTTGTGCTTGTAGAACTGCGGGGCTGGCATAGTTTTCAGATGCGATCAGCTCAATGTGATCCTCCTGGCGCAGCACTTCGCCTTTGATTGCTAGCCATAATTCCGGGTCGATCTGCTCGATAGTTTCTTGTTTTGAGAACATGATGTTTACTCTTGGAGGTTTATGTTTATACTGTTGCGGTATATTCTACCATTGCATAGAAAAAGCCACAGAGAACGTATTTGCTGCTACATGCCCATGAATATTTTTCATGGGCATGAAAAAAAATTTCATTTGATTCGTTGCTGGTAATTACGCAAAATTCTTGGTTTGCTATTCAGAAATGGGGATCAATTTGACTCCAGCTGATGAATTAGCGATGATAGTAGCGTAAGTTTTGTTAGTTAACTCTGATAGGAGTAATCATGGTTGCAAAAAATTTATTTAAGCATCAAGTCGACTCGGTTATACAAGGACGCCATCTTCTGCAGCATCCATTCTATATTGCCTGGACGGAAGGGAAGCTTACACGCGAACAATTGCGGCATTATGCGGAGCAGTATTTCTATAATGTCCTGGCTGAGCCGACTTATCTCAGCGCAGTTCATTTCAATACACCCCATTTCCATAATGCCCACAATAGTGGTGATATCAGCGTTCGTCAGGAAGTTCTGAAAAATCTGATTGATGAGGAGCATGGCGAGAAAAATCATCCGGCACTCTGGAAGACATTCGCATTCGCCCTGGGAGCCAATGATCAAAGTTTGGCGGCAGCTGATGCATTGCCAGAAACGCGAGATCTGGTATCAACCTTTCGCGATATCTGCCTGAACCAGCCTTTCTATGCGGGTCTTGCTGCATTGCATGCCTTTGAATCCCAGGTGCCTGATATTGCTGCTGTCAAGATTGATGGTCTGGCCAAGTTTTATGGAATGACCGATTCTAAGGACTATGAATTTTTTTCAGTTCATCAAAAAGCCGACATTTATCATTCTCAGGCAGAGTGGGCGATCATTGAAAAATTTGCCGATACGCCAGAAAAACAAGCCGAGGTTCTGGCTGCCACGCGCAGGGCTTGTGATGCACTCTGGAAATTTCTGGACGGCATTCATGAAACTTACTGTGCCGATTTGGTCTGTGAGGAAGAGGCTGCTGTTACGCTGCACTGATTCTTTCCCGGCATTCTTTTCTACGCCCGGTAATTGGATGGATGACCTGTCTGATTATCGGGCGTTTGTTTTCTGGTGGTAATATTTTAATAAGCGGAATTTCGTGGTAAATGGATTCCATGAATAGCAATCTCGATAAAAAAACTACTATGCATTGGTCGCAGCTGCTGCTGATCGTATTGCTTACGATTATGTTTACTATGGGGGGAACCTACTGGTTTCTGAAGACTTATTATTTCAGTCCTTCTTTTAAACCGGTGACACTTGACGCAAAAGAAGAAAAATTACTTGGGGCGAAGCTACAGACGCTTGGGTTTGACTTCAATTTTCCTGCTTCCCGGGACAATGATAGAAGTGATCATGAAATTGATAAAGATGGTTTTCTGAAACCAGAGCAATATTCTGAAAAAAATGCTCGGCGCGAGATCAGCTTTACCGAGCGTGAGTTAAATGCGATGCTTAACAAAAATGCCGATCTTGCACAAAAGCTGGCGATCGACCTGGCTGATAATATGGTAAGCGCCAAGCTATTGATTCCACTAGAGGAGGATTTTCCTTTCTTGGGTGGTAAAACTTTGCGTGTCAATGCTGGTATTGGCATGGCCTATCAAAACCAGAAACCCGTCATAATCCTGAAAGGAGTCAGTATCATGGGAATACCCATCCCAAATGCCTGGTTGGGTGGGTTAAAAAATCTGGATCTGGTCAGCGAATTCGGTGTTGATCCCGGATTTTGGCAGTCCTTTGCGGCAGGCGTTGAAGGTATTCAGGTTGTGGATGGCCAGATCAATATCAAGCTAAAAGAGTAAAACTTCTGCTAGCTTGCTTGGCGGAACTGATCGTATACCTGTTGATATTCCCTGACCATTGCTGACATGCTGAATCGTTGCAACGCGATTTCGCGTGATGCCCCTCCATGTGTCAGGCGTAATTCTCGATCCCGCACATAGCGGTTCAGTAAGGTCAGTAAAGTGGACTGATCACCGCAGGAAAAGAATTCTCCGTTTCGTCCGGCTTCCACCAGTTCAGGGTTACCTCCGACGTGAGTGGCAATAACCGGAATACCGCTTGCCATCGCCTCGAGCAGCGTATTGGAAATACCTTCGTTTAGGGAGGGTAATACAAATAGATCCATCAATCGTAACCAGTCCGGAATATTTTCCTGAGCGCCTGCAAACCAGATCAAGTCCGCCAGCAGCAGATTGCTGGCAAGCTGATGCAGATCTGTCAGTAATGGCCCGTCTCCTACTATGATTAATCTTAAATTGGAACGCAGATCCGGATATTTTGCGAGCAGTGTGGCAAAGGTTTTAATTAAAGTTGCCTGATCCTTGACAGCTTGGATGCGACCAACGGTACCAATGATTACCCGATCAGGTATCTGAAAGCAGTGGGGCAGGAGATCAGAAGTCTTATTTTCTACAGGGTAAAATTTTTCTGTATCTACCCCATTGTAAATCTGGGTGATTCGCCGGGTATCAATTCCTACCTCGTTTACCAGATAATTTGCAAGATGCCTGGAAACTGTGATGTAGCCATCAACCAGAGGGGTGTGTAGCCGACGCAACAGCGCAGGTTTGAGTTTCTTGCCATCGATGTTGTCAATATCCCAGCCATGTTCACCATGGATCCGGCAAGGTACACGTGCCAGCCATGCTGGAAGTAGTGCATCCAGTCCGGATTGGTTGCGGGTATGAATGATTGCTGGGCGTAAACGACGGCACAATGCGTAAATTTCACGCTGCATTTGTCTGACGCCAATTTTGGAGCGATGAAGGGCAATGACTTCAACATTTTGATGTTGAATGCGGTCGCGAAAATCCGAGAAATCCTCTACACATATAATGGCATGGCGATACACAGATTCCGGCATCTTGTTGATAAGATTGACCAGGCCGTTCTCCAGTCCGCCCGTGCGAAGATGATGAATGACATGCAGGATTAACGGAGTTGTGACTGGCATTTATCCGAAGTCCGGTTATGGATATTGAGTCTCGCGACAGCTTATCGAGAGGATTCTGGCCGGTTGATTTTAAAATAATCCCCTGCAAGATGATTTGCAGGGGATTATCCATAATATTTCTGATATTTAGAAATCCTGGCAATTCTCAGAGTCGCTATTTTAATACGTTAACCTGTTCGATGGGATCTGAAACGACAATTTGATCACCCAGTTTCTGGATGGTGCTCGTACCAATACCTTTGACTTGAGTCAAATCATTCACCGATTTAAACTGACCGAATTGATCGCGATATTCGACAATAGCTTTGGCTTTAGCTGGACCAATACCTTTCAGTGTTTCCAGTTCAGATTGTGTCGCTGTATTAATATCTACAGCAGAAAATACAGGGTTGCTAAAACAGAAAATGACCAGAAAAAGCAGAAAAAATTGTTTCATCATTTGCTCCATTAAAATAGCATAAAAATTTAAAATTTTCCCAATAGGGATTTTTTTACTTGCAGGTTAAGAATTTCTCCCAAAAGTAAAAAACAGTTAACGACTTTTCTTTCTAAAGCTATAGCAATTTTGGGCTCTCCATGAAAATTACGTGGGTAATGTGCCAGCGAAATATAGTGAGAGGGTTGCTTAAGGCTTTTAATCTCAAGGGTGATGCATTCTCGGTTTTCCGGGGAAATGGGGCTGTTGAGCTACAGCCGCATTGGAACAAAATATCTGGTGTAAGGTGGATGTGGGTGCCGGCTTAAAAGGTCGATTGCGGCGCGTTGCTCGCTTGTTGCATTAAGTTTGCTCTCCAGTGGAAGGGCGGGCTTTCTATGTACAGCGTGCAGTTTAGTTGAATGGGCTGTGGTCTGGGAACGTCAGGATGAAGTACGCGTCCGGGGAGACAAGGATGAATGAGTTAAATCTTCACTCCTCATTTTCTATCCTGTGCCGTTAAAGAGTTATTTTCTGAAAGTTTTTCTGGAGATAACGATGGATTTATCAACCTATTTCTTCGGTTTTCTGGCGGTGTCAGTATTTTTGTTGATGATTGCCATCACAATCTACAATAATTTAGTCAATTCCAAGCATGCCGTATCGCAAGCCTGGTCGAACATCGATATTCTGCTCAAGCAGCGCCATGATGAGCTGCCCAAGCTGGTCGAAACCTGTAAGCAATACATGCAGTTTGAACAGGCAACTCTGAACATGGTCATGCAGGCACGGGCACGTATCGCCAGTGCGCGTGAAGCAACGGATGTCTCCTCTTTGGGTGCAGCAGAAGGTATGCTCAGGATGGGACTTGGAAATTTGTATGCAGTTGCGGAGGCTTATCCAGAACTGAAGGCCAGTGAAAAATTCCAGTATCTGCAGACAAGAATTTCCAGTCTTGAAAATGGCATCGCCGATCGCCGCGAGTTTTATAATGAATCCGTCAAAAACAATAATGTTTTGATCGATCAGTTTCCAGAAATTATCATTGCCAGGTGGTTTGGATTTGGTGCGCGTGATTTGCTGGAGTTTTCCATCGAAGACAAGGCTGACCCTAATCTCGGAAAGCTCTTTGCCTGATTTTTCTGTGCTTCTTTACCTGAGCTTGGATTGTTGTGATTGAAGATCGCGGAGCGATTCTGTTTGCAACTGTTGCGGCTATTGCAGTCAGTTCTTACTTTTTCTTGCGAGCCTGGAAATACTGGCGTTTGATTAAGGATACCCCAACATCTCGCCTGCGTTCTGCGCATCAGGGTTTTGTCGAAATTGAAGGCAAAGGCATATTTGCGCAGGATCACGCCATCTACGCGCCATTATCCAATCACCGCTGCATCTGGTATCAGAGTGTGATCGAATGCAAATCGAGTTTCAAATCACGTCATACCTGGCGGGTCATTTATCAAAATACGAGTGAATCTTCTTTTCTGCTTGATGATGGAACTGGAATCTGCCTGGTTGATCCGCGCGGAGCTGAAATCATTAGCAATGAAAAGCTTGTTTGGTATGGAGATACCGAGTGGCCGGTTCGAACGGGTATCATGGATAGCGCACCGTTCGCCATGTCGCTGAAAAGTGAATACCGCTACACCGAAAGCCTGGTATTGCCAGGTCAGCGACTCTATGTGCTTGGACAGTTATCGACTCATTCACCGGCCACCCACTGTTCACTGCGCGATGTTATGCGTGATCTGCTCGATAGCTGGAAGCTGGATAGTAAGCAACTGTTGTTACGCTTTGACTCTAACCATGATGGTGAAATCGATCTGAGCGAATGGGAAGAAGCCCGCCGTACTGCCAGATCAGAAGCAGAGGTGCTGCACCAGATGCAACAGGTTGAACCCACAACCAATCATGTTTTTCGGCCAGAAGACAAGCGGCAGCCCTACATTATTTCTGTTCAGCCGCAAATAACTATTGTTAATGATTTTCGCCGTAATGCTATTGTGATGCTGATCTGTTGTCTTGGTTCGTTTGGCTATTTTATTTGGCAACTGTACGCATATTGGCAGTAGTTGCCAATCAAATTACACAAGTGCAGTCAGGTCACGCCAGAGCATCAGTCGGTAGAGCGGGGGGGGCAACTATTTCTGGATAGCTTTCTGATTTAATCTCAGCTTGTTTTCCAGCCAATCCCGTGCATCTTTTTGTGCGGTTTTCAGTTGGGCGGTACTCAAAGCGCGCATAGCCTTGTCGCGTGCCAGAATCGCCTGTTCAACTCCGGCAGCTGCCGCAATATTGAACCAGATATAGCTTTTTTCCATATTTAGTTCTACACCCTGGCCGACCTGATAGAGTAACCCAAGCTCATATTGAGCAAGGGAATGATTCTGTTCTGCGGCTAAAATCAGCCATTTTGCAGCTTCCGAAAAATCCTGTAGCGTACCTTTACCTGTCAGGTAAAGCAACCCTAGTTGATACTGTGCATCAGCGCTGCCTTTGACCGCCTTGTCAAGAAACAGACTGGTAGTATAGTAAAGTGGATTATTGGCGTCTGGTATCAGTGTTTTTTCCTCATTGATGGTTTGTGTATTAATTTCGTCAACACGCGCAATAGCAGAAGAAAGTAACGAATTTGAAGAAGGTGCTTCTGGCCTGGCAGTTGGTTCGGTGCCAGATGATAATTTGATTGAGCCAGGTTCGTCGTGGATAAAAGCAAACCAGAGTACTGAGCCCATAAAAAGTATGAATCCCCCACTTGCCAAGGCTACCAGATACGCACTTGCATTGCGTCCCCAGAAGCGCGCTTTGCAGTCGCGGCAGCGGTATGGCAGTTGAAAAAGGTTGGCTGCAGTGCGCTCTCCTGGTCTTATCCGTGACTGATGCACACGTTCACTACCGCACTCTGGGCAATGGATAGTCATAGGATGTTCTGCCTTAAATAATGATCTGGGCATTATACGGCACATTCTGCAGCCGATATATGCAGACAGGCGTGGGTTGCAAGCGCATACTGCCGTTTCAAACCCAGCTGATTGTGCTCGGACTATATTGTCCACCCGATGCGGTTTTTGGATGAGAGAAGGATAACAAAGTGTGATTGCCAATAATGATGGCGATACATCACGCTGTGCCAGCACAGCAAAAATAAATCACAATTTCTTCGAAAATTGGCTGCGGGTCCCTGCACAGGCGTTACCAGACTCGGTAACGATCGGTAGTTTTAAATTTCCTGGTCAGGGTAGGCTGATTTGGGCTGGTAAGTTAAATTTGGCTTTGTAACCAGTTCTGAATACCAACCTTCTGTGTCATATCTCTTTGCGTTTCCAACCAATCAATATGGTTTTCGGTATCTTCCAGGATGTGCTCGAATATTTCGCGCGAGACAAAATCTTGAGCGGATTCACAAGCCGCGATGGCTTTAATCAATGTTTCGCGAGAAGTGCATTCCAGATCAAGATCACAGGTAACGCATTCCTGGGCGGTTTCTCCGATTAGCAGTTTGCCCAGCTCCTGCAGGTTAGGTAGCCCTTCCAATAGCAGGATACGTTCGATTAATTGATCCGCATGTTTCATTTCCTCAATAGATTCATGATATTCATGATCCGCAAGTTTATTGAATCCCCAGTTTTTATACATACGGGCATGCAGAAAATACTGATTAACAGCGGTAAGTTCATGCTTGAGCTGGGTATTTAGCCAGCGAATGATGTCAGTATTGCCTTTCATGATATCTCCTTGTACGACGAGCCTAAAAATAATTGGCAATAGTAAAATATTGCCTTAGTCTTTGAAGGGAACGGTTGTTGTGTCGGTTAGATGCAGTGCCCTATCAAGTACCATTTTGGCATGACAGGCGCAGACACCACATTGCTCAGATACGCCCAAACCAATCCGTATATCACGCATTCTTATGGCACCGTTCAAGGCAGCCTCATGAATATCGCGATCGGTTACTCCCTTGCACACACAAATATACATGAATAGCAATTCTCAATGAGTAAGTTTTAAATTAAATCAGAATATATTAACGAGTGATTAAGTATTTTGCAATGTTAATGAGAATGATTCGTGATTCTATATGTATTTAGAAAATTTGCAAGTGATTGTTCAAATAAGTGTGCTGGATAAGCGATAATAGTTTCACGGTTACATCTTAACAGTTTGATATATAAGATTATTATAGTTTATATTTTTTAAAGGGTACGGCCTCATGCATGTCGATATAGTTATACCCGATTTATTTTGGCCAGATTCTGGTCAGCCAGATATTTATCATCAATTGCGACTACCTGCCCTTGAGAAAATATTGGCAAAAAGTCAATGTAGTGAATCTGCAGCAACTTCGATCGAAGCCTGGCTATGTCAGTTTTTTAAGATAGAGAAGCAGCAAGATTGGCCGATTGCACCCATCATGGCAAAACTGGATAGCGGGAATATTGGCAGAACTGCTGATGGTTACTGGTTACGTGCTGATCCGGTTCATTTGCGAATCGAAAATAACCATATTCTTCTGGTGGATAGCCGAATGCTGAATATTTCACCTAAAGAAGCCGGTGATCTCGCCGATAGCATTAACGAGTTGCTCGCAAAGAATAGATTGGCCTTGCTACCGATCCATCCGCATCGTTGGTATGTACATAGCGATGAGACACCAGTCATGCGGACTACTCTTCTGGGTGAAGTTGCAGGCAAGAATATCAATAACCAGTTGCCGGTGGGTGGCGACAGTATCGAATGGATAAAGTGGGTTAACGAAATCCAGATGTTGCTGCATGAGCATCCTGTCAATCTGCAGCGAGAAATGCATGGAGAGCCAGCTATCAATAGTTTATGGATATGGGGTGGTGGTGTTATGCCACAGAACCTGAAGGTATTACCCTGTGAAATGTGGAGTAATCATGAGTTTGCGCAAGGCCTGGCTAATGCTGCTGGTATGGAGTGCCAATCCCTGCCCTCCAATGCATATGACTGGTTATCCAGTCTGCAGGAGAGAAAGCAATTGATTCTGTTTGATAATTTTCAGAGCTCTGTTTGTTACCGGGATTTCACTACATGGCGAGATGAGCTTGTAAAGCTTGAAAGTACTTGGTTTGTACCTTTGCTGGATTTGCTAAAAAAAAGGCGGATTACAAAACTAACAATAAGTACGTTGGGCGAGAGATCAACTCAGGTATTCAGCTTGACTCCCGGGAGTCTCTGGAAGCTGTGGGCAGTTAATTACCCAATAGCTAAATACAATTAATATGAAAGCATTTTGCAAGTTTGAATTTAACTTTTGATGACGTGACAGAATGAGTGCATACATCGATTCCAGGGTAAATACGATCAAACCTTTTCTATCGGCATTTATTGCGATGGCTGCAGCGGGGCTGCTGATTCTGATGGAATATTTAAAACTGACGGTAGAGCCGCAAGTTGAAATTGGGTTGTGGGCAATATTGGTCTTCACTCTCTGCACGACAATACTGCAAATTGCGCGAACAGAGAAAAACTTCTCCAGATATCTTGTTCAGTTCGGTTCACAAAGAGAACGACTGGCCAACGAAATAAAATACCGGCTTTGGGCAGAGAAAACCTCTGCAGAAAATAAGACAAAATTACAAATTCTTGATGAGAATTTTCCAGTTATGCTGGCGTACTTCAATCGGGAATTACAATGTTGCTACCACAATCGAGCTTTTCGTCAGTGGTTTGGACTGAAACCTGAACAAATAGATGGCAAGTTTCTGCATGAATGCCTGAATGAAATTTTCTACTTGGGTGTCAAACAATTTCTTGAAAAGATTCTTGCTGGCGAACTGCTCCAAATTCAGCATACCCAGCAGCTAGCCAATCAATCCACTTGCCTTATTATCGGACAATTTGTGCCGCATTTTGATGCTAATGGCAAAGTGATCGGATTTTATATTCTCTACACACCACGCCTTCTGAAGGAAGGAGAGCAGGTTGTTGCTACCGAAAGTATCGCTTCAATAAGCGCAACTGAAGTGGAGGATCAAAAAAAAAGTATCCGGAGTCCCTCGATTCATCCGGTTTCGCATAAGCAGAAGAAATCATCACTAGATTCTTCTGAGCAGATACTTCAAGCAATAGAGCGGGAGGCTTTTCATTTGCATGCGCAAAAGATTACTCCGGTACAGGCGTATCAGACTAGTGAAATTTATTATGAAATTCTGATTCGAATGGCAGAGGAAGAGTCCAGTATGATCCCCCCTGGGGCATTTCTGCCCATGGTTGAGAGTTTTAATTTGCTACCCAGACTGGATCGCTGGGTAGTCAGAAAATCGATCGAGTGGCTAAAGAATAACGCAGGTAAAGCAAATATCGCACTTTGCCTCAATATAGCTAAAAGTACTCTGGAAGATAAGATGTTTGTTGTATTCATTCAAGAAAGATTGAATGCTACTAAGATTGAGCCACGTAGATTATGTTTTGAAATAGAGACGGTAGATGCTGCTGCCAATCTACCTGCCTGTGCAATTTTTGCCAGAAATGTCAGGAGCCTGGGATGTCAGGTTTCCCTGTGCAGCTTTGACTACGACCAGAACTCATTGCAACTGCTAAGAAATATTAAGGCAGATTTCATCAAGATTGACGGTAGCCTGATTTGCAATATGCTTAGAAACACGGCAGATTTTAGCAAAGTTGCAGATATCAATCGTTTTGCACATACACATAAAATCAGAACGATCGGTGAGCTGGTTGAGACACCTGAGATATTGGCAAAACTGGCTGAAATTGGCGTGGACTATGCGCAAGGGTTTGGTATTGATCGGCCTCATCCACTCAGCACGATAAGTTAAAAATATTTAAGTCAGATGCCATATACATGTTGCCACAGCAAGACTACCTTGTCAGCATCTCGTATGCCTGTTGATATTTCTGAATAGTTTTTTTCAGTATGTCAGCAGGAATAGAGGGTGCCGGTGGTTGCTTGTTCCAGTTGATTCTTTCTAGCCAGTCGCGAATAAATTGTTTGTCATAACTTGGGGGATTATTTCCCGGCTGATATCTCTCCATTGGCCAGAATCGTGAAGAATCGGGCGTCAGTACCTCATCGATCAGATAAAGCCGGTTTGTTTTGTCGAGTCCAAATTCAAACTTGGTATCTGCGATGATGATGCCGCGTGAATAGGCATGATCCGCAGCTGCTTCGTAAATGGAAATCGCATACTGGCTAATCTTATTTGCCAGTGTGATACCTAAAATTTCTTCACATTTCTTTTGTGAGATATTTTCATCATGCAGTCCGGATACTGCTTTAGTGGAAGGAGTAAAAATTGCTCCACCAGGGATTTTTTCAGCTTCCCGTAATCCACCAGGTAGCGCAATATCGCAAATTGAGCCGGTGCGTTTATAGTCTTTCCAGCCCGAACCCGAAAGATAGCCACGTACAATTGCTTCAACAGGGAGTGGCTTCAATCTTTTAACTACAAAAGCACGATTGGTGACCTGATCCCTTTCTTTGCTAGATACCGCTGACTCAGGTGCAGTGCCAGTAAGATGATTGGGTATGATGTGCGCTAGCTTATTGAACCAGAATTGAGAAATACTCGTCAGGATTGCTCCTTTTCCTGGTACTGGTGTTGGTAAGACGGCATCGAATGCAGAAATGCGGTCGGTTTGTATAATCAATAAGTTGTCTTCATCGATTTCGTATATGTCGCGCACTTTGCCACGATGAAGCAGTTTTAAGCTGGAGATATCTGTTTCAAAAAGTCCGGTGATCATGATGATTCCACGTTTCCTCGATTAAATTTGATTGTCCTGGTCAGGAAAAAGACTTTCTGCTGGTGCAGGTCTGCCAATGTGATAACCCTGTGCAAAATCAATTTCAAAGCTCTTTAGCATATCCTGTATTGACTGATTCTCTACAAATTCAGCTGTAATTTTTTTTCCAAAACCCTTGGCCACACTACAAAGAGCGGCAACGAGTATTTGATCGTCTGGGTTATTGTCGAGATTACGAATGAAGGATCCGTCGATTTTAACGGCATCTACAGGTAGTTCGCGTAAATAATAAAACGAGGAGAAGCCAACCCCAAAATCATCCAGAGTAAAACCGCAACCAAGCGTCTTGAGTTCACGCAGCAGATTACGGGTGCCGGGTAAGTTGTCGAGTGCTGCTGTTTCGGTGATCTCAAACATCAGCAATGAGGGGTCAATCTGACAAGATGCGATGGCTTTGTTGATAACAGGTAATAATCCGGGGTCATTAAAAGCGTGCGCGGACAGATTGATTGATAACCCAATTCGTCTCTCATTCTGATGATTGATTCGCGCAGCTAATACGACTGCTTTGCGTAATACCATATGATCGATTTTGTGAATGAGACCCGTTTGTTCCGCTGCGGAGATAAATTGGGCCGGTGAATGGGTGGTTCCATTCTCATCATGGATGCGCAGAAGTACTTCGTAGTGATGAATTTGACCATCATTCAATGACAGAACGGGTTGCAGATAAAGCACGTACTGATTGTGTAAAAAAGCATATTCAACCTTCTCGCGCCAATGTACCAAGGTATGGACACGCTCGCGTGACTTGTCATCATCCGAGAAAAGGTGCCAGGTGCCGCGCCCGGTCTCTTTGGCCTGGTACATGGCCAAGTCGGCGGCAGCAAGCAGGTCATGAACATTGTCACCATGATCGGGGAAAATTGCAATGCCGATGCTGGCTGCAATATTATAAGTCCGGCCATTAAATTTGAATTGCGCCTCGTTTAAACGAGCAAGAATTTTTTTAGCAACTTCAATAGCTGCATCGGGAGTAATTTCCGGCAAGATTACGGAAAATTCATCTCCACCCAATCGGCCGGAAATATCTGCCTGGCGAATGGTTTGTAATAGAAGATTGGCCACCATACGCAGCAGCGCATCGCCTGTCTGGTGGCCACTGGTATCATTGATATATTTAAAACGATCAAGATCAAAAAATAAAAGTGCGCCAGGATGCTGATACCGTTTTGCCCACTCGAGTATCTGTTCAAGTTCCTCGCTGAAACGGCGTCTGTTATAGAGATTTGTCAAGGGATCATGATCTGCCAGCCATGCCAGATGTCCTTCAACACGTTTATATTCGGTAATATCTAACCCGACTGATAAAACCTGAGAGGAATCATCATTGATATCCCAGTTAAGGCGCGAATGCAGCCAGGCAATATGGCGTTTCGAGTGATCTTTGCACATTACAATAGCTTCATGCCGCAATTGATCGCGCTGACCTTGCTGAATATTCAACAAATGAGCGTTGATATGCTGATTTTCATTGTCAGGCGATAGTAAAGCCAGAAAATGTTCGCCTTGTAACTCACTTTCGCTGTAATGAGTCAATCGTTCACCAAAGGCATTCATTGTTACGATTTTGCCATCTGCATCCTGAGTCAGAATGATAACTTGTGCCGTATCCAGCAGATGCTCAACAAAATTCTTTTCTTTATTAAGTGCGTCACGTTGATCGACCAGCATTTTTCTGCGATAGGCAATTTTTTCCTCCATCTGTTCGAGCCGGTGAGACAGAGTTAGCGAAGCATCGTAGAGGAGGTCGATCTCATCATTGAGGTAGCGTTTTCGCCTGGAAATAGCAAGTACATTGCGAAAATCGCTGAAATTTCCACCGGCCAGTCGTGGCAGAGTTGATGCGATATGGGTAAGACGGGATAGGGGTCTGGAGAGCAGGCCGAACAACACAACTTCTGACAAAATCAAGCCTATCAGACCAATTACGACAATACGCCAGATCGATTCCTGAATCACTTGAATCGTCCCGGAGATCTCAGTGACGATAATCAGTTGTGCCTGGTCAGCCGAGCTAATATTCTTGAGCGGCAATGATTTTATCCGGTAATGCCGTTTGTTAAATTCAATTTGTATACCATCAGCAATCGCTTGCAGATCGGGGTGTTGCTCCGCAGCCTGTTGTATTAGTGCAAGGTTTTTCTGATTACTGGTCAATGCGGTGATATGGCTGTTCCATTCGGAAATATGCATGTCGCTGTCAGGTGGCAGATCAGGCATGGCACTCGCATGTTTGATAATGAGTCCAATATCCGCTCCGGATGCGCGCCGGAAGTTCAAGAATACATCGATCAGGGATGAGCCAACGGCAATAACCCCCACGCGAGTACCGCCGATCAGCAGGGGTTCAATTGTGTATTGCGTGCAATTATCCACGCAAATCATGGACATTGCTGGCTGCTCCCGCTGATTGACTTCACGAATATGATCAAGTACCAGATTGTCACGCTTCAGGCTGGGGTCGAGGTTACTCCAGCTCGCTAGCAGTAGATTTTCGGCATCATAAAAACGCACATCTTCAATATCGTTCTGGATTTGGAATACATTCCAGTAGCGGTCGAAATTTTCGAATAAGGTATCGGCATTTCTGGATAGCAGACTATCTTCCATACCCCCAAGATAGGGAATAATTCTGATAAGCTGATGAAGATTTTGTGAGCTGCGTCCAATCAAACTCTCTACTTCTCGAATATGGCGTCGATACTGCATCTCGCGCTGTTGTTCGATAGTATCGATCAGGCTGTTGTAATTGAGCCAGCTGAAGGTGGTGACGACCAGTAGCAAAATCAGACTGCTCAGTAAGGAAACCTTCCAGTTCAGTCCAACAAAAATCCTGGGTAGCCTGGTGCTATGATTTTGCGATGCGCTACTATGCCTGGAAGTAACGGGTTTCATTTATAGAGGCATCAGAAACGGTAGGAAGCCTGAAATGAGAACAGGTTCCAATGTTGCTTGGCATGAGCAATGTCAGGATTGTCCAGATTGGAGAGCCAGGCAGTACCGTTAATGTGATGATACTCGGTTGCTAGCATGATGGACGGTGTGACGTTCCAGCGTAACCCAATTGTCACATCCCTGGCAAAGCGGAAATGCGCCGGACGTCCAGTCGTGGCGGCATATTCTTTTCCGTTACGGTCGGTTCTATCAGTAAATAGCAGATCATAGCGTAACATGGCTTCCCATTTGGGGGTGAGGCGGTAAGTGCCCTGCAGATAAATGCTTTCCCCGGTAAATTTTTGCTCAAAAGCACGAATACCAAAATTTTGTAACTGGAACATACGGAGCGCATATTCGGAGGTGATACTCCAGCGTTCCGCGTTGTATTGTGCTGATAGAATCAGGGGGGTGAACTTGAGCGAACCCGAAGCAAGTCGATCATCGGCGCCGGGATCATAACCCGCATTGACCTGTGCACCGCTTACCGCAAACCGGAAACGTCCATTTGGCAGTTCATATACGACTCTACCCACATAGGAGAGTCTGGTTTTCAGATCCCCCGGCCGGTTTGCGCCAAGAATAGATACTTCTGTATCGCGATCATGTACCTGGGGAAAAACCGTGCCAAACTGTGCGGTGAGATTGCCCCAGTCAGTACGGGATTCACCATAGAGTTGCGCGCCGTCAGAAGCCAGCGCCAGATTACGTGTGCGGTCAAAATAGATTGATTGAGGCAATATGATACTGGGGCGGGTAAAAGGGACATCGCGCGTATCATTGTAAAACCCCAATGGGTTTTTGGTTCTGCCTAAGCGAATGCCTAGCTCGCCAGCTGGCCTGGTAACGAAGCTGTAATCCAGAAAACCAAAATCAATACTGATGCCGCGTCGGCTACCTTCTCCAGCCCTGCGCCACAGCAGTTGTCCTGAGAGCTGCAGTTTTTCAGTAGGACGGAGTGATGCTGCCAAACCTAACTCGCGGAAATCCAAACTGCCTTTGCCGTCACTTTTTCCAAAAAAATTATTCTGATCAGTTTTGACGTAACCCTGACTCAGAAAACCATTTATACGTAGAGAGTTGAGACTTTCATTTTGTACAGGTTGATCGGCAAGACTGGTAGTAGGCAGAAATAATATTGCAACCAGCACAATGCCATACTGGCGCACACGAGTGAAAACCGTCTGACAGGCACGGCTAATCGACATGAATTACCCTGACATGTTTATCAATTCTGGCTTCACTCAAATAACCAATAGCGCCCGGTGTGCTGGTAATCAGCGCGTACATTTCATCTTCGGATTGCACAATGATGGGAGCCTGCCCGGTGCCGGTAAAAGTCAGTCGATCCCATGCGGCACGTAATTGGTAGGGAAAGACATTCAGTTGCTGCTTGGTAAATATGCCATGAGTAGGTGCATCATCTGGCAAAACGAATACCCGAATAGGAGGACCATCCTGCCAAGTACGGAGCCGCATCCCAAAAATAGAGCGTAATAAATTACGGGAGAGATGATCCGTATTAATACCTGGATGGATGACCGGCCTGACGGTTTTAACTGTCTCTCCCGCTGCTGTCAGCGTACTAAAAAAAACAAGGCCAACCAGCAAAATAGACTTGAAACGGCAAGGTAAGTAATTTCCTGTCACGTTCCGGCCTGGTAAAGGTTAACCAAGCAGGCGAGCATACTCATCAAGCTTGATTGTGTCCGCTGATCGATGCTGGCAGCTTCGTAGTGATGAAAGATCGGCCGGCCAGAACTTGCCGTGATCGGTAACCAATTCCCAGATATTTCGATGGTATCGATACATTCTTTCCAGCATGTCGAGTACGGAAACATGGTAGGGGCAGCGAATGCCATGATAGTCGACGGTTGGCCCAATTGGATTGAGCTGTAGACCATAGAATCCCAACAGCTTGTTTAAGGCTGGGTCCATAGACGAGAGCAGATAATAAATTTTGTGCTTGGCACACAGGCGGATGATGCCTACCACCAACGCAAGCATAGGGTGGGGAAAACGACGGCGATTATGCTTTTCAGCAGATGCCATGCTGGTAGACGGGGTTGCTGCCTGATCTTTTTTGCGCTTGAAAAATTCACTGAGAATAGCAAAGCGAGATATTTCACAAGTTTGTTGGCGAGATGAGGTGTCAAGTGCAAATCCTGGAAAAAAGCGCGTATGTAGTTCGGTTGGAAATTTTCTTTCAGTATGTTGCCTATCCGGCATAATCAGGCGGGTTGTTCCTACAAAAATATCGGATGGACGGTGCCGTAATAAAATATGTACAGAGTGGTCATCGTATTCATCATGCTCCAATCCGTCCGGGAATTTTGATCCATCGAAGTCCGGAAAAGTATTGTGTACGCACAATATACGGTAACGTAGATCAAAAACCTCTTTAAGCAGTTCTGGAGTATCGGCGCTAACGATTTCAAAATATTCATTAAAAGCAGCTTCAATATCATTCATGGCATTCTCTTAATAAAGCATGGTTTGAATAGGATCTGTAATTCACTCTGAATCCAGGGTGTTTCTAAAAATCCATACTTGCGAGCATCCTCTCCTGGGCTTGTGTGCCTGATTTGGAATGAGAACTCTGGATTTTTAGAGGTGCCCTGGACTGGATTCTATTACGCTATTCAGCTATTAAATCAAGGAATAAGTTAATGATTCACCTCTAAACTCAGACTGAAAGTCAAAGTTTTGCTAACTCAGGGTGTTCGTGCCTCCATTACCTCCGGCCAGGCTAAAACAAATCTGTCGTCATGATGAGACATAAAAATGTTAGCAATTTATCATAAATTAACCCAAACTCCATGATAAAAATCAACACAACTATGTGGTTGTGGCGGGGGTATGTTGTTTGTGCCAATATTCCATCATCATCAACAGCCAGACCATGGTGCCATGATAGCCTGCGTGCTCATGTAAATGCTGGTCCAGTAGGGTGTTTATAAACCCATCACGTATGATGTGACGTGATTTCAAGTCGTGCAGACTGTCCGCTGCAATTTCCTTGAGTCCTTTGTCGTTTTGTAGCCACACACCAAATGGCAGACCAAAACCCTGTTTTTGTTTGGCAATGATTTCATCGGGTAGAAAATCATGCAGTGCCTGCTTGAAGAAATAGCGTAACTGGGTACCTTTGAGTTTCAGCTGAGGTGAAAGCTGCGCAGAAAAAGCAACCATTGCATGATTGAGAAACGGAAAGGCAACTTCCATCTCTGCCAGTTGGCAGGCCTGCACCACTTTGGGTAGATCATTGTCTGCCAGTGTAAATTTCCAGTCGTGTGCCAGCATGCGGTTGATCAGGCTGCTTGTCTGTGATTCGTTATAAGTCTGTTCAAGCAGGACAGCAGGGTAATCTGGCTGAATCTGTGCCAGAAATTCATCGGAAAAAACTGTATTGACACCATAGCGCACCAATAAGTTATAAGTTTCCATTCGATGCGGCATAGGAACGGTTGCCTGTGCGACATAGCTCCGCGCTTTTTTAGTCAATGTCGGGCCAGACTCGGAGGGCAATGACAAAACCAATGGAGTGATAATGCTATTGCGTAACCAGGCCGGAATCCTGTCATATAGTGAAAAAACATGCTGCTTGGCATAGCGCGTATTGCCACCAAAGAGCTCATCGCCACCATCCCCACCCAGTAATCTGTCAAGTCCGTCCTGTTTTGCCATGCGCGCGCAGTAGTAAGCTGGGATGGCGGAGGCATTGCCGAACGGCTGATCGAAGATCGAGGCAATCCTGGGAATAGCGGCTACCACATCATCGGGTGTGACATAGTATTCGTGATGGTCGGTTGAAAAATGACGAGCAGCAATACGTGCGTAAGACATCTCATCATATCCTTCAGCCTCGAAGCCAATGGAATAAGTTTTTGCCGGCTTACCTGTCACCTCGGTCAATATACCTGCCAGTGTGGAGCTATCCGTACCTCCACTCAGAAAGGTGCCAACCTGCTGGTTTTGTGTCGCCTCGCGGACACTGGATTTCAGCAGAGCCAGAAATTCCTGCTTAAGCTCCGGAAAGGGGCGATTGCTAATTTCATTGAATCGCGTTTGCGTGTAACGCTTACACTGAATCTGCCCATGAGAAAATGTCAGCAATTCACCTGGAAGCAGCTTCTTTTGCGCCTGATAAATGCTATCAGGCGCAGGAATCATATGAAAATAAAAATAATTGAAGATGCCTTGAGGGTTGATGTCGGAAATAGCTTGCGGGTGCGCCAGGATGGAGTCGGCGCGAGTGGCAAATACCAGCCCGTTTCTTATGGGTTGATAATACAAGGCGCGCGTGCCCATCGGATCGATAGCCAGATTCAGCTCACCTGCTTTCCGGTCAAGTACGCAACATACAAACTCTCCGGCAAGTTCTGCCAGAACGGATTTTCCTCGCTGCCGCCATTGATGGGCGAGAGCCACTGCCACAGCGTTCGATGGACTGTTTTCCTGAGGTGTGGTCTGCCTGAATCGAACATCACCGTAGATAACAACCAGTAAATCGTCAGCTTCATGCAGATGGGCAAGGTGAGGCGCTGCAGCAATGGCTAACGCACAATCATTTTTAATAATCGTTTGTATTGGACTGTTGTCGAAACCAGCCAGTGGTCTCGTCATGCGTTCTGTTATCTGCCGACTATCGGTTGCGGCGCAATTTGTCTCCAACCAGCCACAAATGCCACTCATGCTGCCTCCTGAATTGATGTAGAAATAATGCTTTCGCTGGCCCTGTTCAAATTGCCAGCATTACAGATAATGACACGCGGAAATATAAAGGATATTCGTGTTCAGTCACCTAAACCAGCACTTCAGCCGGAGCAGGATGACCAAGGAAAGCCAGGGGGCTGGCGGTCAGCCCATAAGCGCCGGACTGAAAGACGACGACAAGATCACCAGGTTCTGCTCTGGCAAGCATCATCCGGTCAGCCAGCAAATCAAGCGGGGTACACAGCGGACCGACTACTGATACGATCTCGGTATCAGCCTTATCCATTTTATTTCCTATGGCAACAGGATAGTTTTTACGGATTACCTGGCCAAAGTTCCCTGAGGCGGCCAGATGATGGTGTAAACCCCCATCGGTTACTAGAAAAACTTGTCCTCTGGAAACTTTTTTGTCCAGAATCTTGCAGACGTAGATTCCGGCCTCACCCACGAGATAACGGCCCAGTTCCATCACAAACTGTACGCCGGGTAATGCGGGTGCAAATTCTACCAACAGTTTTTCAAGATTTCGGCCAATTACAGCCAGATCTAGTGGCTGTTCACCCGGAAAATAAGGAATGCCGAGTCCGCCGCCAATATTGATGGTACGCACAGCAATTGGTGAGGCGGCAGTGAGCTGAACAGCAAGTTGTAGCGTTTTTTCGTGTGACTCCTGGATTGCTTCCGCTTTCAGGTTCTGTGAGCCACTGAAAATATGCAGGCCTTCAAAATCAATATTGATTTTGGCAATGCGCGCGAGTACCGCCGGAACGGCCTCCGCATCGATACCAAACTGCTTCGCACCCCCCCCCATTTTCATGCCGGATGACTTGAGTTCAAAATCCGGATTGACACGGATGGCCACTTTGGGACGTAGGGACATTTGTTGAGCGAGTTCGGTGATGGTTGTCAGCTCTTGCTCGGATTCAATATTCAGAACAATGCCGGCAGCAATGGCGCAAGCGAGTTCCTGGCGGCTTTTCCCCGGTCCGGCAAAACTGATATTTTCTGGTGGTATTCCGGTATCCAGCGCAACTTTCATCTCACCTGCTGACGCCACATCAATTCCATCCACCCATTGCGCCAGATGCTGTACGACGGCAGGCATGGGGTTGGCTTTCATTGCATAGTGCAGATGAATGCCATGCGGGAGGTATTGCCGCAATAACCCGACGCGCTCGCGGATCAATTGCCGGTCATACGCATAGAACGGAGTTCGCCCGACCCGCTGCATCAAACGGGTAAGCGACACACCGCCAACGACGAGACAGTGATTTTCTATTGGGAAGGGTTGTAGCAAGGCACTGTGAAGTGGTTGGCCAGTTTTCATGATTGTTCTGTCTCAAAAAAAGGTGCAAACTCTGCAGCCAGAGTTTTGCGGTCAATCTTACCATTGGGATTGCGCGGTAGACTGGCTTGTCTGAGCTCAACCAGGGCGGGCTGCATAAAAGCAGGCAAGTGCTGTTTGCAGGCGGCAAGAATCTTTTCCTTGACTGTATCTGCTCCGTCCACGGGTAACGCCACCACGACAATTGCCTGACCGAGTGTGGGATGAGCGACACCAAAGGCTGCTGTTTCAGCAACCGTTTCAGTCGCATAAACCACTTCTTCTATTTCAGTTGGACTGACTCGATAACCCGAAGTCTTGATCATGTCATCACGACGACCGATGAAATATAAATATCCTTCCTCATCCATGCGCACGGTATCGCCAGACCATACCGCCAGCTCTGGAATGGTCAACCCTGATTGGCGGGGAGTAATCGGCCTGAAACAGGCGGCGGTCTTGTCGGGATCATTCCAGTAACCCATAGAAACCAGCGGGCCACGATGCACCAGCTCGCCAGGTTCTCCTGGCGCACAGTGGGAGCCATCTTCACGCAGTACCATTACTTCTACATTGGGGATGGCTTTGCCCATGGAATCAGGGCGCTTATCCACCTGATTGGGCGGCAGAAAGGTCGAGCGGAAGGCTTCAGTCAAACCGTACATCAGATAAATCTGTGTGGCAGGCAAAATATTACGTAGCCGCGCCAATGTCGCTTGCGGCATCGCGCCGCCGGAATTGGTAATATAGCGTAACGAATCAATGCCATGCCAGTCCAGCTGCGCAAGCTGCACCCATAACGGTGGCACGGCTGCAAGTCCGGTGATGTTTTCTTGCCTGATCAATTGCAGAATATCTCTGGGCAGCAGGTAATTCATCAGCACGGCAGTCGCGCCGACATAAAAGGCGGTATTCAACTGATTCAGCCCGTAATCGAAACTTAACGGGAGCACGGATAGGATGCGATCCTGCGGATGATTGTCGAGGTATTGAGCAACACTCTTGGCGCCAGTGACCAGATTGCGGTGAGAAAGTACGACTCCCTTCGGTTTTCCGGTACTACCGGAGGTATACAAAATCGCTGCCATATCGCTATCGATCATGCGTGGACAGTAATTCTGATCAGGGGTCATCTTCAGGAATGACTGCCAGCTGATTACTTCCAGACCGGGAGGGACGGATGGTGGCATGACATCCTCAACAAGAATAACCATACGTAAATCGTGACAGGATGGTAGAGCAGATAGCAGCAGCTTGTAACGTTCGAGAGAAGTAACCAGTATCCTGACATTGCAGTCCTGCAAGATGTAGGCAACCTGCTCGGTTTTAAGTAAGGGATTGATTGGTACAAATACTCCACTAGCGGCACAGGCCCCAAACATGGCGATAACGGCTTCAGTACGCTTTTCGAGGTAAACAGCCAGACGTTCCCCGCGAGCATGGGCATGAATGTTTAAAGCATTCGCAAATGAACGGGTAGTATTAGCGAGTGTGGCATAGTCGGTTTTTTGCTGGCGATCGATCAATGCGACGGCATGGGCAGAACGGTCAGCCGATCTGAAAATTAATTCATGGTAAAGAGTGGGCATGTCAGTGGATCAGAAACGTAATTTATAAAATGTGCAGGTAAAACTGGCTTGATCCGATTCAAGCGTACCCTTCCTATGAAAGCACTTCATACCTTTCAATGTGTCAAGTTTTTAGTACTGGCTTTATTAAGACCATATCGGTTCATTAAATCATAGAGGGTTGGCCGGGTCACGCCCAGTAGTTCTGCTGCTTTGGCAACGTTACCGTCTACCCTGGCGAGTGCTTTAACCAGAGTTTCGCATTCTACTTTTTCCCTTATTTCACGCAGAGTAGCCGGCTCAGTTGGTTTATTGGCAGGCATCAGACCTAAATCCTCCACCGAGATTTGATTACCTTGCGCCATCACAACCGCACGTTTGATGCAATTCTCAACTTCACGTACATTACCTGGCCATTGATAGTTATCGATCGCATTCAGCGCTTCCTGACTAAAACTCAATCCATGACGTTTATCTTTGGCACAAAACCGGTTTTTGAAAAAATGTGCAAGTAATACCGCATCGCCAATGCGATCACGTAATGGCGGTATTTGAATCGTGGTCTCGCTCAAGCGATAAAACAAATCCTCCCGGAAGGTTCTGGCCGCAATCATGTCTTTCAGGTTCTGGTGAGTCGCACATACGATTCGGACATCAACTTGAATTTCTTCGCGCCCCCCAATTCGCTCGATTTTGTGCTCCTGCAAAAAACGCAGTAATTTGGACTGTAGTGAAAATGGAAGATCTCCGATCTCGTCGAGAAAGAAAGTGCCTCCCTGGGCTGACTCGATTTTACCGGGTGTCTGTTTTGTTGCACCGGTAAATGCGCCCTTTTCATAACCAAATAACTCGGATTCCAGCAAGTTTTCTGGGATGGCTGCACAGTTAACTGCAACAAAATTATGTTTCTTCCTGCCACTTAGTTCATGTAACGCGCGGGCCAGCAGTTCCTTACCGGTGCCACTTTCTCCCAGTAATGCGACAGAAATATCGGATGAGGCAATACGCTGCACCTGCTGGCAAAGCTTGATCATGTTTGGGTCATTAGAAATGAATCCGGATATGATCGTATTTTCGGAGGATTCAAGTAGCTCGCGGTTTTCGCATTGTAGTTGATGCAGATAGAATGCCCGGCTGACAATCAGGTTGAGCACGCTTGCGTCAAAAGGCTTTTGATGGAAATCATACGCTCCCAGGCTAATAGCTTTTAATGCGTTCTCGCGATTCTGGTTTCCGGTTAATACGATAACCTTGGTGTCAGGAGCTAGCTCCAGAATTTGTTGCAAGGTGGCAAGTCCTTCTGTCGCGCCATCTATATCTGGCGGTAGGCCAAGGTCCATGGTAACAACTGCGGGTGTATGCCGCCGTATTTGAGCCAGCGCACTTTCCCGGTCGGCGGCAGTGACCACGGTGAAATTATCAAAACTCCAGCGGAGTTGTTTTTGCAGCCCTGGATCATCTTCTACTACCAGCAGCTTTTTTTGTGTGTTGGTTGGCATCACTTGAACCGTGTCATTTATTGAAAGTGTAAAGTATATCGACACGATTTCAAATATATTGAGATGTGGTTATCTAACCAATACTTGTAGCGGGCTAACAGAAACTTCTAGTGATGGCGATGGTGATGGGGTTCGTCCGATTCGCTGTGGTCGGATGCTGTGCGTAACCGGACCTGGTAAGTTGCATGGCAATCTGCACAAATACGGGTGATATCACTTAATTGTTGCAGCATAGTCTGAGGGTGTTGTGATGTTTCTGCTTCTGCTGCAATTTGGTCAAACCCCCGATGAACTTGCATACCCATCGCAACGAAGGGTTTGGGCAGAATTTCGTGTAAATGTCGCTCACCGGTACGGGGCATTTCCGTGCCCAGGCTGCGTGCGTGTTTTGCAATTGCAGTCATGTCCTGCTTAGCCAGCGACTGCAGAATAACCTGCATACCTTCAAGCAAGGCACGCATCTCGGATAAAAGATGATGGCGCTGCATTTTATTGAGTGGAATAACGTGACGAGTATCTGGATCGCTGGAGATGGCGCTGGTTGAGAATAAACCGATCCATGCACTGATCAGTATCAGGGAGAATTTTTTCATATCAGAGTTCCTTGGTTAATTAGTGGGAATTAATAACAACGTGTAGTTACTTGTGCCAGGCAGAAACGGGCTGGTAAGTCCGGCTACCCAGTCAGCATGGCCAGTACCATAGTAGGGAGAAAGTGGATGGCCGCTTTGCCCCCCCGGCATGTGAAAGTATCCAGCGACTTCATCACCTGGTGCAACTCCAAACCGTATGGAAGCCCCAAAATTGGGCGCCTGGACACGGGGCATATGATGATCACCAGGTAAAGGATCAGCTGGCATATCCAGCCATCTGGCAAGCCATTCGGGTAGCGCCTGGCTGAGTGGGTGCCGGATTTCTGCAGTATTTTCTTTTCCCCAGGAATAAGCTGCTATTCCCCCTGACTGTGATTGGGCTATTTTGGCAATACGTTCTGCGCATGACACAAGTAGATTCTGCCAGTTTTGATAACCTGGTGACAGCAAGTGTGGTGGCTGATGCTCGAGCAACTGCCAGACGGCATGTTCAATCTGATTCAACCTTGGCAGCGAGAAGCCTGGCTGGCTGGCTTTTATTTTTGCAGCAAAACCACTCAATGCACTTCGCATGACTTCATGGCGAAAATTTCTGACCAATCGGTAGGATACCGACTGGTCAGAAGCGCGCCCATCCCAGTCACGTAATCCCATCCGCATGGCCTGGCTCCAGTCAGCCGTTTGATCCAATAACACGTTATCGAGTAATTGTTTCCAGCGTTCCAGCAACATGGCACGGTCATCCAGCTGTATCTCCAGCAAATCGACAGGTGAGAATCGATCTGTTGCCATCAGGCCATCACGAATTTGCCGGCTGCGGGCACCCAATTCATAGCCGCCGTCTCCGAGTCCGGTGAGCATGTCGCCGTCGATCATGCGTGAATTGCCATTCCAGATTCGTGCACCGGGGGGGTTGATAATGCGCGGGTAGTTTTCAGCTGCTATCCAGCCTTGCCAACCGATGTCGCCTTTATCCCAGTTCCCGGGTAGGTGAGAGTCAAAGTTACCATGACGCGCGGGTAGGCGGCCAGCGATTGTCCATGCAATATCACCAGTGTCGTCCCCAATAATAAAATTCTGTGCCGGAATACCTATATCTGGAGCAATCCTGACAGCATCATGAACGGTTTGGGCTGATTCAAGCCGGATGAGATCAAGATTGACGGCGCCAATGCGGTGCGCGACCCATGCCAGTGCAAGCGGTGTACTATCGTGTTCGCTTTCTAGAATAGGCCCCCAGCTGGTTTCGGCGATAACTAGCGTTTCAGCGGGGGCACCCTTGACATTTATCATTTCACTATAAATTGCCAATGGTTTCCATTCGCCTCGATCGTAATAAAGGGAGAGATTCTCTGGATGGAGGGTAACCCGTACCCAGTCGGCGAAATCACCATAAGCATTGGTAAATCCCCATGCAATGTGACGATTTGTACCTACCACGATTGCGGGTGCTCCTGGCAGGCTGACGCCGGTAATATCGGTCATATGTTCAGAGTCTTCAGGGTCAGGGTAAACCAGGCGGGTGCGAAACCAGAGATTAGGCACTCGTAAACCGAGGTGCATATCATTGGCAATTAATGCCTTGCCATCTGCCAGATGGCCCATGACAGCAAATCCGTTACTGCCGGCCGAATATACTTCTTCAAATTCAATATCCTGCAACAGGCTTTTATCGAGAGTACGCAAATCCAGCTCATTTTCTTCTGGAAATCGTGGCCATTCAAGCAGCTTGCCTTCTAACGGGGCATCCCATTCACCGCCGCTGGCAGCTAAAAAACGGTAAGCAGCCTCCGGCAGGATGGAGTGCATCACAGAAAGTTTTGGCTCGCGATGAATACTGGCTTCCTGCAGGGTCAGGTACATAGCCATAATGACGAGCAGACTGTCTTCACTACACCAATTTTGAGGAGCAGTCTGTATCAGTAGATAAGAGAATGGCCAGATCGTGAGATCTGCCAGACCCTGATTAACCCCCGCTGTATAAGCATTTAACAACTCACGCTGATTATCCGGCAATGCGATCAACATTGCTTGTGCGCGGCTGCGAAAACGATGTTTGCGTGCACTTCGGTCTGCCGACAAAGCCGGGCTGCCAAAAAGTTCTGCCAGCTCGCCGGCAGCTTTGCGACGCAATAAATCCATCTCGAAGAATCGTTCCTGAGCATGAACGTAACCTAACGCTTTCGTCAGATCCAGTCGGTTATCACCCGTCAGCGTGACACTACCGACACTATCCCGCTCTACAGTTACGGTGTGCAGCAGTCCGGCTACAGACTGTTCTCCTTCGTAACGTGGCAAACTGCCTGCCAGCAGTATCCACCCGGCAGCGGTGATAACCACAATCAGAAAAAGTAATATTGCAACTGATTTTCTCAGCATATTGGGCTAAAAGCGTTGATCTTTCAATCACTATTATTTTCTGAAAGCGGCTGAAGCGCCGATCGGATCGCCTCGATGCGTCGACGATTGACGCCAAGATCACTTTTGCCCAAACGGGATGCAGAGCGGACGTGAATCACATTCATGCCGGGATCAAACCAGAATTCGACATCATCGACAAATTTCAGGGTGGGTGTGGTGAATCGAGCGTAGAGATAGTCTGATGTGTTTTCGATAATCTGTGCCCCTGGCGTGGCTGCGACAACAGTTTTGATCCTCGCCAGCATGGCTTCTCCGTCAAGATCAACTTCGAGGGGAGCAATAGAAGCATAGTCCTGTTGGGGGTGCTCCGGGTAGAGTCCAGTTTGGCTGGATACGCTATTAGGTGTCGGTGCCGGCGGCTTTAATCTGCCCTCGCGCACCCCGAGATCATCAGGTGGATTCCCCCTGAAAAAGCCTAGCTGGCCGACCACAATCATGAGCACTGCAGTTGCAAAGATAATGATGGCCAACCATTTGATTAGTAGCATGGAATGATGATATGGAATCCTGATTTTTTATGGATAGGATCCGGATAAGGCCGCTACCTGTGCCTTCAGTTGCGCAATTTCTGTTTCGGCATGACGTTGACCAGTTACATCGTATTGAACCCCCAGAAAATAAAGCAATCTTCCGTCAGCATCGAGCAGGGGAGTGATATTCAGATGGTTGTAAAATAACTCGCCATTTTTGCGGTAATTACGCAGTATGATTTCAACCGGTTGTCTGGTTTCGATTGCTGTTTTCAAATGCAGACGCTCGGCTTGATCGCGATCAGTGCCCTGTAAAAAACGGCAATTACGTCCCAGCACCTCTGTCTGCGAGTAACCCGTGATGATTTCGAAGGCTTTGTTGGCGTATACCAATGGCAAGTCTTTCTGGTCGGGGTCGGCCAGAGTAATGCCGTTGACACACGAATCCAGGATTTTTGACAATACCTGTGGAATGAGTCCCGGGTCTTTCTCAACAATAAAATCCATTATGTTTCTCCAAAATTTCACCTGTAACCGTCGTGTGACAATTTCAAGCGTGTGCTCTAAAAATTAGGCTGAGGTTTTTCCTGACTCGAGTGTTCTGTTTCTACTAGCTTGCGGATATTGCGCACGGTGCGTTCGGTGCCATCCTGAACCGCAAATCGTATCAATTTTTCAAAAGGACGCATGTGCAGTTCAAGACTGAGCAGCTCAAAAGTAAATGATATGCGCGTTGCGTTCTGATCGATCGTTTCCAGCACATAATCGCAGCGAAAAGGGTTGGATATTCCTTCAAAGCAGATTCTGGATGCGGGGTTGAAAATGACTACCTTGAACGTTGATTCCGATTGGTTTCCCTGATCCACCCTGACTTGGCGACACAAAGTGCCCTGCGCAATAGCGCCAGGAGTGAGCTGTTCCAGTTCCCGGACTTCAGGCGACCATCTTGGGTAGTTCTTCAGTAAATGATTGCCGATGAAATCAAACAGCTTCTCGCTTGAACATTGAATTTCTGTGCTGGCTTTTCCAGCAACCGAAGTATCGTTAAACAAATTGAACATGAAACAGTCTCCTGCTGGCGCGACATGATTGTGAACCCAGGGCACATCTATATCAGATAGGTATCAACGCCGGTTAACAATAAATCATACTGTGCTTCGACTACTTCCTTGATCAGCAATGCCGGCATGCCTGTCACAATGTTGCTCTCCATCGCTAGCCAGCCAGCCGCATCAGTAGCACCGAGACTGACCACATAGCCGATATCCCGATGCAGATAAGGCTCCATGACTTTGATGATACCAGAGTGGCGCAGTAGATTGCGTGCTGCTAGCTTTCCCTTGCGCACTGCGGATTGTGCTGTCATAGCGTTGGATCCAACTGACTGATAATGTGCGCAATCACCCGCCGCAAAAATATTGGCCAATATATCCTGGCTAACGGTAACTTGCCCGAATGCATTGGTTTTGAGGATTCCTGCCTGTTTACCAGAAAATACCAGCGATAGCATTGAGGGTAGAACAACACGTTGCCCCGTTATTTTATGCTTAAGCAGCAGTTGATTTTCCTGCTGACCAATAAAATGAGACGATGGATGGAATTCGATGCTTTCTTCCTGCATGCGGGTTTGCACATATTGAGAGAAACCAGCCGGAAACTGGCGTAGAACGTGCTCGCCGCTATCGATTAATCGCAGCCTGCAGGTGCTGCGCATGCGGCGGAGAAAATCAGTGATCTCGAACAGAAACTGGATACCGGTTGCCCCGCCACCCACAATGGAAATGAACGTGTCTGCATCACTTGATGCAGACAAATATGAGCTAAGCAGCGCTGATCCTGCCATCCCTGAAAAATCATCCAGCTCCAGTACCTGTTCTCCAAAATTGTTCCGATTGGTGTTTCCCCCGGTTGTAATCAGCAAATAATCAAATGGCAGAGTCTGCTCGTTGACTTGAATACATTTTGTTTTTTGCCAATATATCAGGCGATCGGCGGTGATATTCAGCGTATTCTGGATATGGCGAAAGCCAAATCGCTGCACCAATACTGATAGAGGAACCTGGAAATCGGTCAGGGGATAACGGAAGGTCTCATGTACATGCGTTATCTTGAGGTGTTCCGCTTTGGGATCAATCAACGTGATCTCCGCCCCGGGCATATACCGATAGAGTGTCACCATGGCGGCAATGCCGGCATAACCACCGCCCACAATCACGATCTTTAACTGTTTGCTTCCTGGAATATATAATGGCAGGAAAGCCATTTGCTGCCCTCCCTGGTGGTTTCTGAAGAAACAAGCGTAGCATAACGTGTTGTGCAATGCTGCAATTTGCTTATTCATGGCGGTGTTCCTGATGAAATTTTTCACCTCAGGTTGACTTTTTGGGTGATGAAGGCTGCTTGTGTACCTGCTTCCAGCGGGTACACTGAATTACAATCCGTGTTTTGTTTTAAAGCTGTCCTTTGCAGATCGATTGTATGAAGCCATAAAGCTGCCAAACACCAGCAAGCTTCAATTGAATTTGGCAAGAATTATCCCGAGCAGAATCAGCCCGCACAGCGCGATGGGCCAGTGGCTAAGAAATTTTTCTGATTGATCCAGGCGGGTTGACCATATGGATAAATCTGGAACACGCTGAAATATATGCTGAATTTTTAGTAACCAGTAGGGCAGCTCGTGATTGGACAGGTAATTGAGCCAGAGCAAAATCCTCCGAATGCCGTACTCATAAAATACGAGCATATCGCCTGGTGGAATGACTAAATGAGCAATGCGCCGCCCTAGAGGCGAATTTCTAGTGGTTTGTCGGTGAAGATAGAGAAAAAGCAGGGTAGCGAGTATCAGCGGCCAGAGGCTGTTGATAATCAGTGAATGCGAGATTTCAAAATCATCCAGCCAGTTGACAGCCATTGGTATGATAGTGATAAGTAGCAGCAGAATTATCCATGGTGCAAAATATTTGTGATCAGGGGCAGATAGGGTGTTGTCCGGTTGATTTTTTATTCTAGTCGTCAGGAGTACGAACCTTGCCATCAGCAATGCAGTTGCCACTGCACTAGCTGGCAACAGGTTTTGCCACAGTACTTCCCAGTAGCCTGGTGCGTGTGTGGCCTGTGTTTTTAGGAGTGACTTGGCGAGCCAGCCACTTGTCAGTGGCGCACCGACCAGGGATAACGCCGGCAATAATAATCCTGTTAGCAGCCATTTCCGCGATGCTGGATGAGCGTGCAGCAGCATACCGGCCCCCATAAATAATGCACCTTTGGCGAAACCGTGATGCAAGCTGTAAATCAGGATTGTAGTCAGGATTTGAGGCCAGGCATGGGGTACAATCAGGCCAAGGCCGACAGCTGCGGTCAAAAGTCCCATTTGGCTGATGCTGGAATAGGCGAGCAGTGTCTTGGCGTCACGTTGCGTAAGTCCGATGAGAGCGCCGTAGAAGGTTGCCAGCAGACCTAATACCATCCACCATTCTCCCCAGTTTTCCAGTGTAGTTTCTCCTAATGGGAGCAGCCGCAGCCAGCCGAGTAATCCTGCCTTGAGCATGATGCCGGAGAGTACTGCGCTGGCAGGTGGCGGTGCGGCCGGGTGGGCGAGTGGCAGCCAGACATGCAGGCCAATTGTACCCACCTTAATGCCGAACCCGATCCAGGTGAGCAGCAGAATGGTATTTAGCCATTCGGATTGTGCAAGCAGCGGACGTGCTGTTTCGAATAAAAGTGTATTGCAGGTGGATGCAGTCAATATCAGCGCGGCAAAAAGTGCTGCTTCGCCGAGAATGACAAGGATTAGATAGCACTTGCCGGCGTACCAGGCTTGCTCACTGCGTGTATGTGCTATCAGCCCGTAAGAGGCGAAGCTCATTAGTGTGAAGAACAGATAAAAACTAAGCATGTCGAGGGATACAATGAGCCCAATATTGCCGGCAAGCGCGAGATGAAACCAGCTGAAGAAACGTGCTTGTTGTGTGGAGGGAAGGTGGTAACGGCTATGCCAGCAGGTGAGCCCCCATAACACGCCTGTCAGCACTAGAAAAACACGTCCGGTTAAATCCAGTCCCCATTCGCTGCCCAGCAGCAACCACGGCAATTCAATAATGGTATGGTCTGCCGCGAAAAGTGCGATAGGTAGCGCTGGAAAAGCAGCCCAAGGGGATAATCCAAGGGCAAGTGTGTGCAACCGGGGAATCTGTAGCATACCCGCAAGCAGCAATGGCCAGATGACGCTGAATGGGAGCAATATGGTGGTCATGGTTGCAAAAACTCTAAATCCACAATGAAGCGTGCCCATTCCAGCGGTGTATAGGGCAGGGCGGCAAACAGGCCGGCAGCAAGTGATAGCAGTGCGGTTATCAGAGGAGGCCAGAGCAGCAAGCGGGAGGTTTTCGGGTGAGCGATCGGCTCTGTGTCTGGCCGGTCAAACCAGGCCGTGTATAAAATAGGTAAAAAATAGGCGGCATTGAGTAGCGTGCTGATGAGCAGCACACCAATTACCCAGGTAAGGCCACTTTGCAACGCTCCCATGCCCAGATACCATTTGCTGATAAAACCTGCGATCGGTGGCACGCCAATCATGCCCAGTGCGGCCAGTGTGAATGCTGTCATGGTAAGCGGCATGCGTCGACCTACTCCCTTCATTTCACTGATCTTGTGGATGCCCAGTGTTTCAGCAAGATTGCCCGCACAAAAGAATAGTGTGATTTTCATCAGTCCTTGATGTACCAGATGAACCAGTCCTCCGATTGCACCGATGGGCCCGGCGAGCGCCACGCCCAGGGTGATATACGATACCTGGCTGACTGTGGAGAAGGCGAGTCGCCGTTTGAGGTTGTCCTGCGTGAGTGCGCGCAATGAGCCGTAAATGATAGTGACTGCTGCTAGCATCACCAGTGGTGCTGTAACGCCAAGTGTTGCAGAGAAATCAATGCCATAAACATCGTAGAGCACGCGCACGATCCCGAATGCGCCTGCCTTGACGACCGCAACAGCATGTAGCAGTGCGCTGACTGGCGCCGGAGCGACCATCGCCTGCGGCAACCAGCCGTGCAAGGGCACCAATGCGGCTTTAACGCCTAATCCCATAATCAGCAGCATGAAAATGATAGTTAATTGGGGATGTAATGCGGGAGATAACTGCTGTACAAAGCCTTGTGGAGTGAAATCGAGCGTGCCGGTCAGGGTGTACAGCCAGACTGTGCCGGTCAGCAGCGATACCCCTCCACCAATTGTGTAGATGAGATAGGTTCGTCCGGCCTTGCGGGCTGCTTCAGTGCCGCGATGCACGATCAAGGGATAAGCAGCCAGTGTGAGTAGCTCGTAACAGATGAGGAATGTGAGCAGATTGCCTGCCATAGCAACCCCGGAAGTTGCTGCAACACACAGGCTGAAAAAACCAAAAAAACGGCTGCGATGAGGTGAGCCTTCCAGATAGCCGATGGCGTAAAAAGTGGTAACCAGCCATAACACGGCAGACAGGCTGACAAACATCACAGCGAGCGGATCCATTTGTAATATGAAATCGATATTCGGTAGAAATTGAATATGGATCTGATAGTGTTGGCCTTGGTAAATATGCCAGATCATCCAGCTGACCAGCCCAATCTTGCTGAATGCCGCCAGCAGATTCAGAGTGGTGCGGGTTCGTACGTTATTTTCCGGAAGGGTAAAAATGATGAGCCCAGATAGCAGCGAGGTCAGCAACACCAGAAGTGGCAGCCAGCTTTGCGTAATCATGAGCCAGGATGAAAAAAATTGAAGGGGTTTCCGATTGTGAGCAACTCAAGTAATGGTGCAGGATAGCATCCGAGCAGGATTGAGACGAGGGCAAGTGCTAATGCAACCCACTGCATCATGGCAGGGATGGTGCGGGTCTCAGAAATAAAGCTTTCTGTCTGCGCTTGGGTGAAGGCGTGGCCAATCACTTTGAAAACATAACCTGCTGCCAGAAGTCCACCCATAAGAATGATGATTGCATATCCCCATCGTTCCTGCGCAATGGCGGCTTCCAGTAACAGCCATTTTCCGGTGAATCCGCCACTTGGTGGCAGTCCCATGATGCTCACTCCTGCCAGGGAAAAAGCGGCAAGAGTGAGTGGCAGTCGCTGTGCGATATGATCGAACTCGAGGATGCGATCATGCCCGCTAAATAGTTGAATATTGCCAGCTGCAAGAAACATGGCGCTTTTCGCAAATGCATGTGCGAGCAACATGTAGAACGCGCCCTGCCAGGCGCCGACGAGCATCTCGTCGGATTGGTTATCTGCAAGCGGAAAAACCAGAAAAAAATAACCGAGCTGGGCAACGGTAGAATAAGCAATGAGTAATTTAAGGCGAATCTGGCGTAGCGCTAGTAGTGAACCCCAGATAATAGCAGCAGCACCGAACCATCCCAGAAGATCTGGCATTAAATTATGGATAGGGTGAAAGAGTTCCAGCCACAGGCGTGCGAGCAAGTAGAACGAAGCCTTGACCACCAGAGCCGAGAGTAACGCGCTGACCGGGGCAGCTGCACTACCGTGCGCGGGTGGCAACCAAAAATGTAATGGGAATAGCGCTGACTTAAGCAGCAGTCCGGCTGTTATCAGCGCTAACGCGGCTTGTGTTGAGGGTTGTGCGGTAATGCGCCCGGAAAGCAGGGTGAGATCGACCGTTGCATAGGTGTGATATAGCAGGGCGATACCCAGTAGATAACACAGCGAGCCAAGCAGGCTGGTCAGTAGATAGCGAATGGCGCTGATGAGCGCATCTCTGCTGCCGGCAAGTGCGGTTAGTGCAACGGCGGAGAGGCCAATCAGTTCGAGTGTGACGTACAAGTTAAAAAGATCCGCTGATAGAAATAGCGCATTAAGCCCCGCCCATAAAAAGAGCCATAGCGACCAGAAAGCAGCGGATTTGCCGTTGTCCTGAGGCGGTATTCGAAAATAGGAAAAGGCATATAAGCTGACACCTAGCCCGGTGACGACACTCGCCATGAGCATGAATGCACTCAACCCGTCCAGGTGAAGCTCAATTCCAAGTGGTGCGCCCCAGCCGCCCAAGGTGTAGTAATAGTCTCCTGGTGAGGTAACCAGATCGGTAAGTAACGATGCTAGTATAAGGCTTACTGCCAAAGCGGTACCTAACCCGATCCAGTGAGCATGTTTGCGAATTAGAAATGCCAGTAGCGCGCCTGTCAGTGGCAGTACGACCAGCGTTATGCCGAGATCAGGCGTGATCATGCCGAATCAGTCATCAAACTGCTCGTCTACACCTGGTAAATGTACTCTGCCTGTCAGTGCGTGAATACGAAGCAGAATGGACAGCCCCAGAGCGGTAGCAGCAATGGCGACGACGATACCGGTAATAACCATTGCATGCGGGATGGGATCGACGATAGCGTTCGGCGTGTGTGCCGCCAGGCCGGCGAGAACCAGAAAAACGCCACAACTCATGACATTGATCGCTAGCAGCTTGCGCAGTAAATGGGTTAATACGATTAACGCATAAAGACCCAGCGAAAAAAGGCCGATACCGGTCGAAGCATACAGTATGGCAATGGTCATGGCGTTGAATGCGGTCTGCCCAGTAAAAACAGGGTGGCGAGTGTCAGGCCGATCGATAGCATGGCAAAAGTCTCGATCAGTAGTATCAGTATACCTGCCAGATCTGGTGGGAGGGAGAAGAAGGGAGCGCTATTGAACCAACCTGATGCGGCTACCAATAAAAAAACGACTAAGCCACAAACATGAATAAATCTAAGATAGATGCCGGTTAGTTCAATTGGAAGTTTCCAGCCAGTGAGTTGAATCATGATGCCCAGCGAGGCCAGTAATGCGCCTGCTTGAAAAGCGCCTCCGGGCGCGTGTGCACCTGCCCACAAGAGATAACCTGCTACCAGAACGATGATTGGCGTTAAAAAACGTGTCAGGCTATCGAGCATTTCACCTGGCGGGTGCCTGGTGTCATCCGCTTGAACGTCAAGTGGCGCAAGTGACCATGTGCCTATTAGCGCTAGCAGCAATACTGCCATTTCCAGTAGTGTATCGTAGCCACGAAAATTGAGTAGTACCGCTGTTACCGGATGACTCACGCCACTTGCAGGGAGCTGTGCGGAAACGATCTCAATCAATTCGGCATCGCGGACTGGCAGGAAAAAGACGGAAATCATCAACCCAATAGCGACACAGATAACTAATATTGCGCTGAATATAGTTAAGGTAAGTTTGTGTAATTTTTCTGATCGCGTCACATTTTTGGTTTGCATGGTGATTTGTCTTTTCGGGCCAGAACTGCCCAGGCAGAGAGCAGCAGTGCACCTGTTAGCCCGGCACCAATTGCGATTTCAGCAAGTGCAATATCGGGTGCATCCAGCCTTATCCAGGTGAGCCCCAGTAATAAACCAAAGATGATATACAAAATAATTGCACGAAAGAGGTTGTGGCTAAATAGGGATAAGGCTGCTACCAGTGTCAAAAGCGAAGCAAGCAGGTAATCCAGTAGAATGGGTGTCAGCGTGGTTTCCATGGTGGCAGATTATTTTGTAACGCGGCACGTGCAATCAGATGACAAGTGGTGCTGGAGGCGAACAACACAAGCAGCCAGATTAGCACCAGTTTGCCAACCACCGTCCACGACTCGGCTTGGATGCTCAGGGCTGCCACTATCAGACCCAAGCCAAGGTTGTCTGCTTTGGTGAGGGCATGCAGGCGCGTAAAGACATCTGGAAAACGCAACAGGCCAATAGTGCCAGCCAGAAAGAAAAACCCTCCCATTGCAAGCAGCAGGATCGTGAGGTTATTTATCATGCTCATCGTCAGGTTCCATTGTTGTGTGCCAGCTGCGGCGCACGAAGGCTGTTGCCATTACCGCTGCCAGCAGCGCCAGTACCAGGGCGGCGTCACGAAAAGCGTGATTGCCAGATAATTGTGACAGGATGAGCAACATAGCCACAGTTGTGGTGCCAAACAGCTGGGCTGTCAGCATTCGGTCAGCTGGGGTGGGCCCTTGAAAGATTCGCCATAATCCTGCTGCCAGGGTACCCAGTAGAAAAGCAAGCATAATTTCGTAGAATAGGATCATGTGGGTATTTTTTGCTTATCTGGTGTTGGCAGGACGAGATTGGTCAACCGTGCAATATGGCTTTCCAGTAGTTGCAATGACTGCCAGTAAGGCGTTCTGCCGTCGAGTACGTGTACGATTAGACAGGACCCATCCAGGTCTGCAGCCAATGTGCCTGGGAGCAAGCTGGTGATGCTGGTCATAAAAATATGGGATGTGCCTGCCGGCAGGCGCATGGGGTACCTGATTAAAACCGGAGCCAGATTCAAGCCTGGTCGCAAAGCTCGGTAGGCGACATCGAAGCTGCTGCTGACAGAGTGGAATATGAAATAAGGAAGAAAGCGTAGCCAGCCAGTCAGCGACCATGAGGATGGCGGAAGCAACCGCCGGCTTAATAGGGTGGAAGTCAGAACAAACAGGCCGCCTAACCACCACGCAGTCAGGTTGCCGTCAGTCAACAGCCACCATATCCCAGAAAACAGGCTGGCACGGATAATTATACTGAATGTTGTCTGAGTAACGTTTTGCATGAATGGATTAGTTGACTGATTACGGTAATTATCGCCACGCACAGCAATAATTTACCCCAAGTTTCCCAAAATTAACAGATTTGAATTGATCCTTTGCGCTCACGTAGTAGAATGTCATGGTAATAGACAAGGTAATAAATCTTCATACAATGAGTTTTGAATGGCTTAGTTGGTTCCGCTATGCGCTGTTTTTGGATATATGTCTTGGGTGAATGGGCTTGAGCGGAACTCATCATATTGATTTTACGAGGAGAGTGAGAGATGGAAGCTGGAAAAAACCTGGATACTCTGGTGAAAAGTGTGTTGATATTTCTGGTAATTGGATTCTTGGCAGGTTGCGGAGACGAGCCGGAAGAATCCACTAAAGTTGGTAGGGATGCAGTTGTTGTTCCAGAATATACTCAAAGTGATGAAGCGGTGATTAGAGCTACGGAACCCTCAGTCCATGCGGATGCTGCGGAGATCACCGAATCCATTGAGAAATCATTGGATGCCATTCTTCAAGAAGCCGATGCTGTGATTAAAAAAACTGAGGAAACGCTTGGTGAGTTTAATGGTGATACTGTTAAAACCGAATTAGGCGAAATGGCGGAAGATATCGCTGAAGGATCGAAATCCTATGTTGCAACAATAGAAGAAGCTGTTGATGAATCCCTTGAAGCCGTGCAGGAAGCCGTTCACGATGGGCATGAAATCGTTAAGGCTACTCCAGATCTGATTCGTAAGATTCAGAACGCTTTGAATGATGCAGGATTTGATGCTGGTACTGCTGACGGTAAATTGGGTCCACGCACCCTTACTGCGCTAAAAACCTACCAACAACAGAACGGACTGGAAGCTGGAAAATTCACCAAAGAGACATTGCGGGCATTGGATGTTTCATTTTAGTTCTTGAGAGTTACTTGGAGTGGGCGTCTTGTCGGGCACATTTTAGATTCTCAATCTATTGATAAAGAGTATTTGTGGCGTTTCTTGTACAAAAATACGGTGGTACATCGGTAGGTAGCACTGAGCGCATCAAGCAGGTTGCTCAACGTGTTGCTGATTTTCAGGCAAAGGGTCATGCCCTTGTCGTAGTGGTTTCTGCTATGAGCGGTGAAACTAACCGTCTCATCTCGCTGGCCAGGGAGATTCAATCTGAGCCTGACGCACGTGAATTAGACGTTATTCTGTCAACAGGTGAGCAGGTGTCGATTGCCTTGCTGGCGATGGCACTCCACGCGCTTGGTGTGAAGGCTAAAAGTTATACTGGCTCGCAGGCCAGTATAACAACTGACAGCGCGTATAACAAAGCACGTATTCTGAAGATCGATGAAAAATTTATACGTGCGGATCTCGCCGCAGGCTATGTTGTCATCGTAGCGGGATTTCAGGGCAGAGATGATGCCGGCAACATCACTACGCTGGGGCGGGGGGGATCCGATACCACGGCCGTGGCGCTTGCGGCAGCACTTAAGGCGGATGAGTGTCAAATATATACAGATGTCGATGGTATTTATACTACGGATCCGCGTGTGGTGGCGGAAGCGCGGCGATTAAAAACGATCACTTTTGAAGAAATGCTTGAAATGGCAAGCCTGGGATCAAAGGTGTTGCAAATCCGTTCGGTGGAATTTGCCGGAAAATACCGGGTTAAGCTAAGGGTTCTTTCCAGTTTTGAGGAGCAGGGCGAAGGAACATTGATTACCTTTGAGGAAAACAAGCAAATGGAGCAGCCCATTATTTCTGGTATCGCATTTAATCGGGACGAATCAAAAATTACGATTGTGGGTGTGCCGGATCATCCTGGCATTGCCTATCAAATATTGGGTCCGGTTGCCGATGCCAATGTTGACGTAGATATGATTATTCAGAATGTCGGGCACGATGGTACGACCGATTTTTCATTCACGGTTAACCGCAATGAATACGCTAAAACTATGGGTATCCTCAAAGACCAGATTTTGCCGCATATTGGAGCGCGTGATGTGATTGGCGGCAATCAAATTGCAAAAGTTTCCGTGATAGGCGTGGGTATGCGGTCACATGCAGGTGTTGCAAGTAACATGTTTCGTGTGCTGGCAGAAGAGGGGATTAATATCCAGATGATCGCTACTTCAGAAATCAAGATTTCGGTGATTGTGGATGAAAAATATATGGAACTGGCAGTGCGGATATTGCACAAGGCTTTCGATTTGGATCAGGAGCGGTAATCTGTTTGTGCCAAACTATGCTAATATGGCAACCCGCATGTCAGCGTAACGCTAAAAATATTGAAATCGGAGAGATGGCCGAGTGGTCGAAGGCGCTCCCCTGCTAAGGGAGTATAGGCTCAAAAGCTTATCGAGGGTTCGAATCCCTCTCTCTCCGCCAACTATGCACCAGCAGTTGCCCACAGTTGCCAAATATACCCTTATAGATAAACAGTTTCGATAGATTTAAGGCAACACTGGGCAACAACGGGAAATGTGGGTAACAAGATTAAAATGCGGGTAATATTGAGGGTAGGTTCAAGTACCTCTGAAAACTTGCCCTCATATGAAGCTCACAGATACAACAATCAAGGCAGCAAAGCCCAAAGAGAAAGCCTACAAGTTATCCGATGGTGGCGGGCTTCTATTACTGGTTCAGCCAAACAGCTCCAAATGGTGGCGGTATCGTTACCGGTTCAACGGTAAGGAAAAGTCTATCTCTCTTGGCGTGTATCCGGGGGTTACCCTCAAAAAAGCACGGGATCTGCGGGTAACTGCCAGCGATTTACTCAAGCAGGGTATTGATCCCTCAAGGCATCGCCAGGAACAAAAGCAAATTGCGGCAATAGCGGCAGGGAACAGCTTTGAAACAGTTGCCCGTCTTTGGTGGAATCACTGGAAGCACAACAAGACCGAACGACACGCAAACTACACAATACGGCGATTGGAAGCGGACATCTTCCCTGCCCTTGGTCGCGAGCCAGTCAATGAAATATCTATCCATACCCTGCTATCTGCGGTCAAGAAGATTGAGACACGCGGCGCGGTGGATATCGCCAAACGCGCATTAACCACTTGCGGGCAGGTATTCCGCTACGCCATAGTGAATGGATTGGCAGAACGCAACCCGGCGGCAGATATTAAACCGGAGGACGCACTAAAGCCCACCAAAAAGAAGAACCACGCACGGCTTGATGAAAAAGACCTTCCTGAATTACTCCAAAAGATTGACGCATACGACGGACAGCTATTGACTAGACTGGCGTTGAAGTTAATGGCGTTAACATTCGTAAGAACCAGCGAGCTGATTGGCGCACGGTGGGAGGAATTCAACCTTGACTTGAAACAGTGGCGCATACCCGCAAGCCGCATGAGAATGAAGACACAACACATTGTGCCGTTGTCCACGCAGGCCATAGAGGCCATAGAAGACATTAAATCGCTGAGGGTGGATGATGCCTTGTTGTTTCCCAGTGAACGCCGTGACGGGAAGCTTATGAGCAATAATACTATTCTTTACGCCCTGTATCGCATGGGCTATCACTCGCGCATGACAGGGCACGGGTTCCGTGATATGGCTTCGACCATCCTTCATGAACGCGGATACAACCATGATCATATTGAATTACAACTGGCGCATAGCCCAAGGAACGCCGTAAGCGCGGCATATAACCATGCGCTGCATTTGGAACCACGTGCGAAGATGATGCAGGACTGGGCGGATTATCTGGATACTGCTAGGGGTGGGTATATGATCTTCCGGTGAGGGTTTACCAATATGTTTAGTCAATACTTTTATTGATGCCCGTTCAGGGCTTATATATTGGCGTGTGGTGGTGTTTTGAGTGCTCCAGATTAGTTGGTTGCTAATTCGGAGGTTGCATGAAACAGAAAAATCTAGAACCGGCAGTTTTACCATATACCGGAAAGAGCCGGTTTTCACAGTTCAAGCAGTTTTCCCCTGTCAGCCGGGGGACGTTCAGATGGATCAGAGATTTACGATAGCAGAAGCTGCCAGGAGTCTGGAAATCAGGGCTAACATGCTTGGGCGATGGATCAAGGAGAGCGAGGCGGATAATAATAGCCAGACATTCCAGGGTAATGGGAAACTATCATCGAAATCGACAGTGAAAGTTATGGGAGGAAAAACCAGAAAAAATCATGAAGTAGCTAATAAACTCAACCGGCCATCATAATTATCGTCAAAGCGGCCAAGATAATTGACGCGAGACAGGGTGAGCTTGCGAACCCCAACACCAGCAGCTGGGGGCAGTTTTTTGTTATCCGAAATTTATCAACCTGCGTAGGGCGATCACCTGCTCTCCTGGAGATAAGTCATGTCGTGATGGATCGTGGTATATTTGGTGTGTGGATAATACACTGAGAAAATAGCGATGGCACTGGCACAGGAAGATATTGCGCAGATACAGGACATGATCCAGAATCTGATCGCAGAAACTCTGCGTGCACAGCCGGAGTTTAGCCATAACAACGTTCGTTATGAGCTGGAGCTGCGGGAGCGGATTGTTCGCGTGGAAGAGGAGCTGAGACACCAGCGTGAGTTGCTGCTGGAAGGATTCAGGCGGATGGATAAGCGTTTTGAGGAGATCGATCACCGCTTTGAGATAATCGATAGCCGCTTTGAGGCGATCGACCGTCGTTTTGAGACGATCGACCGTCGCTTTGAGGCGTTACAGATCAGCATGGATAAGCGTTTCGAAATGATGCAGATCAGCATGGATAAGCGTTTCGAAATGATGCAGATCAGTATGGATAAGCGTTTTGAAGTGATAGACGAGCGCTTCGAAATGATAGACAAACGCTTCGAAATGATGGACAAGCGCTTCGAAACGATAGACAAACGTTTCGAGACGATAGATAAACGCTTTGAACTGTTGACTGCCCGCATTGACCATTTTATGGTGTGGTCGTTTGCGACGACATTGACGGTTAGTGGTCTGATTGTGGCGGCAATCAAATATTTGCCTTGATGAAGTGGCCTGTGCCCGGTTGGGTCATTGAGTTGCCGTTGTTTCATTATATCCGGGGCATGCGGTTTGTCTCAATTTGTTGAATCGTCAGCGTATTTCTCGATAAATCTTTTCTGCCAGTGCGCGGCTGATACCTTCAGTTTGTTGCAGCTCATCTATACTGGCATTTTTTACCCCTTTTAATCCGCCAAAGCGGGTCAGCAGGCTTTGGCGGCGTTTTGCGCCGATGCCGGTGATCTGTTCCAGATCGGAAACGTTGCGAGCTTTGGCGCGTTTGGCGCGATGTCCCTGAATGGCAAAGCGGTGGGCTTCATCGCGGATCTGCTGGATCAGGTGCAGACCGGGATGATCGCTCGGCAGGCGCACGGTAGGCGTTTGCAGTGGATAAACGAGTTGCTCCAGTCCGGGTTTGCGTGCTTCACCCTTGGCCACACCCAGCAGCGGAATATCGCCCAGCCCCAGCTCCAGCATGACTTCGTAAGCGATGTTGACTTGCCCTTTGCCGCCATCGATCAGAATCAGATCAGGCAGTTTTCCTTCTCCGGCAGCAATTCGGGCATAACGTCGTTGCAAGACATCGCGCATCGCGGCGTAATCGTCTCCGGGCTGGTTGCCGGTAATGTTGTAACGGCGGTATTCGTTATGCCGCTCCGCCATGTCGTCATACACTACGCAAGATGCCATGGTGGCTTCTCCCATGGTGTGGCTGATATCGAAACATTCGATACGTTTGAGGCCCGGCAGATCGAGTGCTGTTTGCAGTGCCTGCAGGCGATTTTCCTGACCGGCTTGCTGGTTGATTCGCTGCTGCAACGCCAATTGCGCATTTTGTGCGGCCATATCCAGCCATTTGCGCCGGTCGGCGATAGGATGGGTTGTCAGCGTGATCTTGTGCCCGGCCTGCTCGGACAGTAAATCCTGCAATAATGTCACATTGATTTTTTCGCCTAAAATGATCAGGGGTGGTGTGCTGCGTTGCAGGTAATGCTGGGCTACAAAAGTTTCTAATATCGCATTGAGGTCGTATTCCTGCGCATTTTGCGGAAAAAAGGTTTTGTCACCGAGATGCCGACCACCACGGATCATCACCAGATTGACGGCGACGCTGCCGTCTTCTCCGGCTACGCAAGCGATTACATCGGCATCCAGCAGCCTGCCGCTATCGACAAACTGCTTTTCCTGGATTTTGCGTAGTGACTGCATCTGGTCGCGGAATAGTGCAGCCTGCTCGAAATTGAGCTCATCTGCGGCGGTCAGCATTTTTGCTTCGATCACTTTCAGTACCTCTTGCTGCTTGCCTTGCAGGAACAGGGTTGCGTTGCGCACATCTTCACGATAGTCCTCTTCTGTCACCAGCCCGACGCAGGGCCCGCTGCAACGTTTGATCTGATAGAGCAGACAGGGGCGAGTGCGATGATTGAATACCGAATTCTGGCAAGTGCGCAGGCGAAACACTTTTTGCAGCAGTTGAATGCTGGATTTGACTACGCCCGCATTGGGGAATGGGCCAAAATACTGATTTTCGTTATCCAGCGCGCCCCGATAATAGACCAGCCGAGGATAATCATGCCGGGTGAGCTTCAGGTAAGGATAAGACTTATCGTCACGAAACAGGATGTTGTAACGGGGCGCCAGGCTTTTGATCAGGTTGTTTTCCAGAATCAGCGCTTCTGCCTCGGAACGGGTGACGGTAGTTTCGATCCCGGCTACTTGTGACACCATTAATTGAATGCGGGGAGACAGACTGCCAGACTGGCGAAAGTAGGACACAACGCGCTTGCGTAAATTGATTGCCTTGCCGACATAAATAACTTTCTGCGCGGCGTTGAGCATGCGATACACGCCAGGCTGAGCTGGCAGTTTCAGTGCAAATGCTTTCCCGTCGAACGGGTCTTCCGCCAGAACCATCTTACCGCATTATTTGTTGCTGCTCAGCAGCTCTCCGCCAACGGCCCAATTTTCGTGAGGCAATTCGTCGAAAGTAATGTAGGTATAAGATTTGGGTTTGTGCGCGACACGTTCGAGTGTGTCGGTGAATTCTTTGGCAATCTGGCGTTTCTGTTCCTGGCTGAGCGAGCCTGCCAGACGAATATTGACATACGGCATTGTTTTACTCCTGGTGGTTTGGGCTGAATTTTACCTGGTGAATATTACCACGCGCTTGTTAACCCGTGATTCCAGCGTATTTCTAGAATCCATATTTCCTTGTCTATCAATCCTATGCGGCGTCAATATTTTTTGTTCGTGCCTCGTCTTGCTTAATACGCTGAATTTTTAGGGGGGGCTCTGCAACACCAGATGTGTATTGCCAAAAATGGAGTCTATTGGTTTGTGCAGCGGGTTGATGTGGTGGGATGTTGTTTCGGTGGGATATTGCTTACTTGTTGTGTTTTTATCTTCTTAAAAAGAAAAAAGGAGTAGGTGGTTAACCGACTCCTTGTTCTATCTGGTAGGCCGTGCGAGATTCTAACTCGCGACCAACGGATTAAAATATACTTTAACTAGATGTTTTTATTAATATTAAACTTGTCAGTGCTTGTCAGCACTCGCCGATAATCGTCATTTTTTTCACGCTTTATTATTAATAACTGTAACTCTACAAATGCAGCGTAGATAACATTCGATCATGCAGTACACGTACTACCACAATTCCGTAATTTGTTTGCCGGAAATATATAGCGTGTCGCCCAACTTGACTCCGGCGATACCCTTTACGGATACGATCGCAGGGTGTTGCTATTTTCGGATTCTCCGTCAGCTGACCAAACGCTTCTGTCAATTCATCTGTGTAACGATTGGCCTGTTCCAATCCCCACTCTTTGAGTGTGTAAAGCCAAATGGTTTCCATATCGCGTGCAGCTTCCGGTGTTAACCGATACTCAGCTGACTTTGACATGTTTTGCGGTCATTCCTTCTTTAAACAAATCGCCGTCAAATGGCTGTGGTTCACCACTTTGTTCGCCTTTGATTAACTCGCCGCGAATAGTATCGATTTCAGAATTGCGAGCTTGATCACGCCTAATCAGATCTCGGATATATTCACTGTCATTGGTGAAGTCACCGCCCTCAATCTGAGCCTTAATCCACTTATCTTGCTGATCGGTAACAGTGATGGTTTTACGGGTTGTTCCCATTTTATCCTCCAAAGGCATGTGAAAAGATCATACTATTGCAGTAAAATAGCATGTTCTTGCATCCATGAAAAGACAGAAAACCTAGTTTATTTTTAGAACATAATATTGCTAACTTAAGCTAAACCTGGATCTGAATTTAACAACCCTATAACAAATGCCATCGATCTTTATCTGAAATCATATATTGGCTGGAAATCCAGGATTATGGTGGATCGCTATGCCAAGTATGCAACCGAGCATTTGAGGGTTGCAGCGGCTAGAATCGAGGGCGGACGTGGGGGCATGGTTAACTTGTCACGTTCAAAAAGAAAAAAGGAGTAGGTGGTTAACCGACTCCTTTTTCTATCTGGTAGGCCGTGCGAGATTCGAACTCGCGACCAACGGATTAAAAGGTGTTTTAACTAACTGTTTTTATTAATTTTACACTCGCAAGTGCTCGTCAACACTCGCCGACAATCGTCATTTTTGTCACGTTTTATTATTAATAATTGTAACTCTACAAATGCAGCGTAGATAACATTCGATCATGCAGTACACGAACTACCACAATTCCGTAATTTGTTTGCCGGAAATATATAGCGTGTCGCCCAACTTGACTACGGCGATACCCTTTACGGATACGATCGCAGGGTGTTGCCATTTCCGGATTCTCCGCCAATTGACCAAACGCTTCTGTCAATTCGTCTGTGTAACGATTGGCCTGTTCCAAACCCCACTCTTTGAGTGTGTAAAGCCAAATGTTTTCCATATCGCGAGCAGCTTCCGGTGTTAACCGATATTCAGCTGACTTTGACATGTTTGGCGGTCATTCCTTCTTTAAACAAAACGCCGTCAAATGGCTGTGGTTCACCACTCTGTTCGCCTTTGATTAGCTCGCTACGAATGGTATCGATTTCAGAATTGCGAGCTTGATCACGCCTAATCAGATCTCGGATATATTCACTGTCATTGGTGAAGTCGCCACCCTCAATCTGAGCTTTAATCCACTTGTCCTGCTGGTCGGTAACAGTGATGGTTTTAGGAACCTCTGATTAATTCCCCGCAAGCAATATAATTCTGCATCAAACTTTTTCGAGAAGCTATTCATGAAACCTTACCAACAGATGAGTTTTGCTGATGCCGAATACGCCAATAAGGGCAAAGTCACGCGCCGCGAGAAGTTTCTCGATCAACTTGACGGGTTATTGCCTTGGCAGGCTATGATTGATGTTATTGAACCACACTATGCGCCAGGCAATGGGCGTGGCCGCAAACCATTTGCCTTGGAATTGATGCTGCGCGCGCATGTTGCGCAAATTATCTACAACTATTCCGATCCGGGCATGGAAGATGCGCTGTATGAGATTGAATCACTGCGCCGTTTTTGCGGCATTCGTCTGGAAGCCGTGCCGGATGAAAGCACCATTTTGCAATTTCGGCATTTACTGGAAAAACACGGGTTAATGGATCAGATCTTCCAGGTCATCAACCAAACGCTGGGTGAGCGTGGGTTGTTCTTGAAAGCCGGCACCATCGTCGATGCCAGCCTGATTGCCGCGCCGACTTCAACCAAAAATAAGAGCCGGTCGCGTGATCCAGAAATGCATTCCAGCAAAAAGGGCAATCAATGGTTTTTCGGCAGCAAGTTTCATATCGGCGTCGATCATGAAACCGGGTTGGTGCATACGCTCAAAGTAACCTCGGGGCATGTCAGCGACGTTGCCGAAGCCGCCGCCCTGCTGCATGGCGAGGAACAGTTTGTTCATGGCGATGCCGGATATCAGGGGCTGGATAAACGCCCGGAGATGCCGGCGGAAAGCCCTCCAGCCTGCGTGATCGCGATGCGTCCGGGCAAACTGGCCAGGCTCACGAAAGACGATTCCGGGGCGGCTCAACTACTGCGCGGTGCCGCCCGTGAGCTGGCGAAACGCCGCGCCAAAGTCGAACACGTGTTTCGGGATATCAAAATCCGCTTTGGGTATGCTAAAAATCGCTATCGCGGCCTGGCCAAAAATGCGGCCCGTTTGACCTTCCTGACAGCCATTGCCAACGTCATCCGTGGTGATGCTTATGAACGTCGATGTCTTGTTGCGTCTGAAATTTGAAAACAAGCCAGTAAATGAGCTTGTTTCCAGAGAGGAACGGCTGTTTTCATAAAAATCAGCGTCACTATTTGAAGTAGTGGTCAGTTTTTGAGTGACTGCCGTTCAGAATGTTTGTTTTTCAGAGGTTCCCTAAAGAAATCATGCCATTAATCGCGGAGGCGGTTGATATGGTCGTGCATATCACGCGCACACCTCACGGCAGGAAAATCCAGCAGATTATCGAAGTACAAGGTTTTAAAAGAGGAAGTTACCAAATCAAAAAGTTGTAAATCATCCATAGGAGCCAGTCTATGAAACTGATTCATATCAAGGATATCTCTCCATTCTTTTGTTTCTTCTCAATCGTTTTTTTGTGTGCGCTTTTGTTTTCGACCGATAACGCACAAGCCGCTGTAGGCGCGGGTGGTGCGCTTCCCTATGAAACCTGGCTGGTTAATCTCAGAAACTCCGTCACCGGTCCGGTTGCTTTTACCCTATCCATTGTCGGTATTGTCGTTGCAGGCGGCATTCTGATCTTTGGCGGTGAACTCAATGCCTTTTTCCGCACCTTGATTTTTATCGTGTTGGTTATGGCATTACTCGTCGGTGCGAACAACATCATGACCAATTTGTTTCAGGGTGCGGTTATTCCGGGTGAAATACCCCAAGACCAGGAATCAATCGTAAATTCACAGGAATAGGAGGCAAACTCATGGCGCTTCGAACCATACCTATCCGTCAATCGGGTAACCGTCCTAACCTGTTTATGGGTGGTGACCGGGAACTGGTTATGTTTTCTATCCTGATTGCAGCGACTTCCATTTTTGTGGCGATGGAAGTCAAGGCTACGATCTTTGGGGTAGCCCTGTGGTTTTTTGCACTGTTTGCACTACGACTGATGGCTAAAAATGATCCGCAGCTACGTCATGTTTATCTGCGCCAGATGCAATACAAGAAATACTATCCGGCGCGAAGCACCCCTTTTTATGACAATACGCTCACACAGGAAAAACAGCATCTATGATTGCCGCCATCACCGTTCTTATCGCAATCTCTGGAGCTGTGCTGCTCTTGATACTGTTTATCCGTATCCGTGATGCAGGTAAAGAATTAAGACTGGATCAACATCGATCCAAAGCAATGGGCTTTGCCGATCTGCTGGTCTATGCAGCCGTGGTGGAAGATGGGGTGATTGTCGGCAAGAACGGTTCATTGATGGCTGCCTGGGTATTTTGTGGCGATGATACCGCCAGCAGTACCGATATTGAGCGTGAGCGCGTGTCATTCCGCATTAACCAAGCTTTATCCCGTTTGGGTAATGGTTGGATGATTCATGTTGATGCCATCCGCAAGCCCGCACAAGGCTATTCAGACAAAGCGCACTCCAATTATCCTGATCCCGTTACCGCTGCCATTGATATGGAGCGGCGCAATCTATTCGAGCGTATCGGCACAATGTATGAGAGCTGTTTTATCGTATCACTCACGTATTTGCCGCCGATGCTGGCGCAGCGCAAGTTCGTTGAACTGATGTTTGACGATGAAGCCCAAGCACCCGACCAAAAAGCCAGAACACAAGGGCTGCTGGAATATTTCCAGCGCGAATGTGCCAACTTTGAATCCCGATTATCCAGCGTATTTCATTTGTCGCGCTTAAAAAGCCGCAAGCTGGTGAATGAAGACAATACCACCATCACCCATGACGATTTCTTGCAGTGGCTGCAATTGTGCGTAACCGGCGTGGATCATCCGATGGTGTTACCGGCCAATCCGATGTATCTGGATACGCTGCTGGGTGGTCAGGAAATGTGGAGCGGGGTCGTGCCTAAGATTGGCCGCAATTTTGTTCAGGTGGTCTCGGTTGAGGGTTTTCCGCTCGAATCCTCACCCGGCATGTTAAACCTGCTCTCTGAATTGCCGGGCGTGTACCGCTGGTCATCGCGGTTTATCTTTATGGATGCGCATGAAGCAGTCAATCATCTGGAAAAATTCCGCAGACGCTGGAAACAAAAGATTCGTGGATTCTTTGACCAGGTGTTTAATCTGCAAAGCAGCAACATTGATGAAGACGCGCTGAATATGACTGAAGATGCGCAGTCAGCCATTGCTGAGACCAATAGCGGTTTTGTAGGTCAAGGTTACTATACCAGCGTAGTCGTGCTGATGATGGAAGATCGGGCAGCATTGGAAGAAGCCGGGCGAAAGGTTGAAAAAGCAATCAACCATTTGGGATTTGCCGCACGGGTTGAGACGATTAACACCATGGATGCGTATCTGGGAAGCCTGCCCGGTCACGGTGTTGAAAATGTGCGCAGACCCCTCATTAACACCATGAATCTGGCTGATTTGTTGCCGGTCAATACCATCTGGACCGGTAAGGAATCCGCACCCTGTCCGATGTATCCACCCAATTCACCGCCATTGATGCACTGTGTCACACAAGGAGCTACCCCTTTCCGGCTGAATTTGCATGTGCGCGATTTAGGTCACACCTTTATGTTCGGACCTACAGGCGCCGGTAAATCCACGCATCTGGCACTGATTGCCGCGCAGTTGCGGCGTTATCAGGGTAGACCAGATCACTGGTGATGTGATTTGGTCCGTAATTCAGGGTGTACTGGCAAAGGGGAACAAACCTGCTACAGTTAATCGTTATCTGGCACTAATTCGTAGCTTGTTACGCATGGCACGTGATGAATGGCAGTGGATAGATGCGATGCCAAAAATTCGCTTTTTAGCGGGTGAAACAGAGCGTGATAGATGGCTGACAAGAGAGGAGGCTGATCGATTAATAGCGGTTAGTCCTCCACATTTGGCAGCTTTGATCCGTTTTGCTCTCGCGACTGGATGCCGTGCCAGGGAAATCACTGGGTTGGAATGGAATCGGGTTGATTTGGAACGTAGAACAGCCTGGCTTAACCAAACCAAGAATGGAACACCGAGAGGTGTGCCGCTAAATTTCGATGCAGTCATTGTTCTTGAAGAACAGCTCGGCAAGCATCCGCAGTTTTGCTTTACTTATTTTGGTGCGCCGATTCGTTGGGAAATCACAAACAGCGCATGGCATACCGCATTGGCTAAAGCAGGAATAAGTGATTTTCGGTTTCATGACCTTAGACATACTTGGGCTTCATGGCATCGTCAGGCTGGCACGAGCTGCGATGAGCTGAAGGATCTAGGTGGCTGGAAATCTAGAATTATGGTGGATCGCTATGCGAAGTATGCAACCGAGCATTTGAGGGTTGCAGCGGCTAGAATCGAGGGCGGACGTGGGGGGAACGTGGTTAACTTGTCACGTTTTTGTCACGTTCAAAAAGAAAAAAGGAGTTAGTGTTTAACTAACCCCTTGATTTATCTGGTAGGCCGTGCGAGATTCGAACTCGCGACCAACGGATTAAAAGTCCGCTGCTCTACCAGCTGAGCTAACGACCCGAAGGTCGGCATTATACCAATGCAAACGTGTTTTTGAAACACTTACTTCCGATATTTGCGTAACAGGACGGTCTGTCATCGTGATTGTCGTTAAAAACGGGCGGTATCTGTTTTGCCATACCGATGCGCCAGTGGCACTCGGGTAAAAACCCGGACAGCAAGTTGATCACGGTTTCTGATGGGATCAATGGGTTCCATCCAGGAGTGTAACTTCCCAGCCTGAGTACGTTCGCGCCACGCCATCATCAGTCTGATAGTCAGTATCAGCGTGGATGCCAGGTGCCAGGCCACAACCAGTATCAGTCCGATATCCGGTCGACCAGCCATCCAGCCCGCTGTGAGCAGCAGTAGGTTGGGATTGCGTCTGGCGGTAATCAGGCGGTTGAACGAGTCTACTTTGCGCCAGATAAACAGATCAAACGGCGCCAGCCAGAGCTGAAAGGCGCCCTCACAAAATCGTCCGCCGATGTAGCCAAGAAACATCAGTCCGACAAGCCATTCCAGTTCGGCCAATGGGGTGACTGTGGTCATGACGCCCAGTCCCCAGGCCCAATACCATAGCGGTGGGTGAACAATATCCAGCCCGTGGTCAAGGATGTCGCCGATTTTGCTGGAAGTCAGTGTGACTCGCGCCAGTTTGCCGTCTACTGTATCCAGAAAGGTCATCAACCATCCCAGCAATAATCCCCAGCCAAACTCGCCTTCCCAGAACGCCCATCCGGCGAGCATCGCGAATAACAAACTCAGTAAAGTGACATGATTGGGTTTCAGACCAAAGCGCACGCACAAATGAGTCACCCAGAACGCTGGCAGTGGCCATGCCCACTTGGTGACCAGATCCGTGACACCTTTATACGAAGCCGCGAATAGCTCTTGCTCCAGCGCGGTGCGATTGGTTTCGCTTATCGGTAAAATATAGGGAGAATCTTTCTTTTTCAGATTCTGCTGCATTCCAGTTTGAATATCTGCCAGTTTTTTTTGAAGCAGTGTGACCGGGATGGGTGCCTCCCCTTGCAATACTGCCTGCATCACAGTTGTTTCGCTCGCGGGGGTGAGAATGGCAACCGGTTGGTCGTCATCCGTAACCAGCATCATGAATGGATCGAAAGGCAGTAGGGCTTTTAGTATTCTGCCGTCATACAGATAATCCGCGCGTATCAGTAAAACACGGGCCGCTGCAGGCAGGTTTGAGAGGTTTTCAATTATTTCAAACGTGGATTGGGTTTCTGTCAGCATGCGTTGTAAACGTTGCCGACCGCTGAGTCCCCAGAGCTTGGCGGCGCTATCGCTGACAAGATGAATAAAAATGGTTTCCGTCATTCTGAATTTGTCCGGTCAAGTGATTAGAAATAGATTTGCCATCAGACAACACGCCGCAGTAGCCAGTACCCTGCCGTGGCAATCAGCAACAATCCTGGAGATAACGAAGTGATTATCGGATTAAGTTGTAGCATCAATCCGATATTGGCGATGATCTGGTCGAGCAGGTAAACACCAATTCCCACGAGCGAAGCAAGCACCAGCTTTCCGCTTAACCCTTCCCGTACCGAGCCAAATACAAAAGGAATTGCGATCAGCACCATTGCAGTGGTCATGACGACTGCCCCCGCTTTTCGCCACAGAGCCAGTAGATAGGCGTCGGCTTGTTGTCCGGTAGTCTGCAGGAATTCGGTATGTCGCATCAATTCAAGCGGGGTGAGGCTCTCAGGGGGTTTTGTTAAGGTTGCGATATCTTCCGGCCCCAGAAATGAGTGCCAGCTGATGGCGTTTGCATGGGTTATCGCTATTTTTTCCGGCGTAAAGGTGCGCACGGTCACTTCGTGTAATTTCCACATGCCATCATCAGTGATATCAGCATGTTGTGCCTGTACATGAGCGGTTATTTTGCCTTGCTGGTTGAAGTGGATAATCTCGATATCCTGACCAAAATGCTGGTTCAGCATTTCTCCGATACGCAGAATATTTTGTGCATCACGTGTCCAGATGCCAAGATCGCGACCCAGCTCCACACTCTGTTCCAGCGCAACTGCGCGCAGCATGATGGCTTTTTGCTGTAGCTGGGGGGCAACCAGGTATTCGAGTCCGACAATTAAACTGGTTAGCAGTAATCCCACCCCCACCGCTGGCAAGCTGATTACCAGGGGAGACAGCCCGGCTACCCGTAACGCCACCAGCTCCAGATTAACCGCCAGTACCCCCAGTGCCCCCACTGTGCCTAACAGGGCGATGAATGGCGCTAATTGGATAAATCGACGCGGCACCAGCATCAGCATATATAAAAAGGCATCCTTGATACCGTATGTTCCTTTGCCAACATCATCAAGCTGATCAATCAGATCAAAAAAACTGAATAGCGGTAACAGAATAACTGCAGCAATGATCATGCCAATGAAGACTTCCCAGGCAATGTAACGTGCAATGATCTTCAATTTTGCCTCACAGCTCGTATTGCCCTGATATCCCACAAACGCAGCATCACTACCAGGAAGAAAACGCCATACAACCACCAGATGCCGGGTATGGCGGCAACGACACCCTGTTCTACCCAGGTTTTTGCCAATCCGCTTAGGTTGTAATAGAGGGCAAACACCAATGCTGCAGCGATGAAGGTTTTATCATTTTTTCCCTTGCGGGGCGCTGCCCTGGTAAATGAGATGGCCATCAGCGCAAGCAGGACGGTAGCCACCGGACGTGAAAGCCGCCATTGCAGCTCAGCGATTTCACGTGGCTGCTCGCTACTCCATAATGCGCGAGTCGACGCCGCTTTGCGTCGTGAATCCATGGCCTGTGGATCCTCATTGAAATAGGTCAGTTTCTCAAAGTGGATCATCGTATCTTTGACGGCGGGCTGAGTCAGCCGATACACCTGACCATCGACAAGTTCGATACGGGCCGGTTGTTCCAGGGTGATCTCCCGCTGGTAACCTTCGGTTGCCGTGATAATTTCACTTTTTCCGATAGTTCTAACATAATGGAATATGCCTTCAAGACGTTTTTCGTTATCGTCCTTGTTACGAACAAAAATGACCCGGCCACTTTTTTCGCTGCCATAAAATCGACCGGGCTGGAACCGGTCCGCATTTAATTCCGCTTGTGCCTGAGCATCCATGATATAGCTTTCGGCATAAGCCCAGGGGCGCGCATAAACAGACAGCAAGCCACTGAGTATCGCCACGGGCAAGGCTACCCAAAAAACAGTGAAAGTAATGCGGCTATCGCTATAACCAACCGAGCGCAATACGTTCAGCTCCTGGTCGCGATTCAGCCGGCTCAGGCCGTAAATTACTGCTACATAGAAAGCGATGGGAATCAGCACTTCAGCTGCGATGATTGTTTTCAATCCGACCAGTTTGAACATTGCCCCGGCGCCCAGGGTTTCAGAAACCGCGCTGGTGAGGAAACGTGCCACGTTGAAACTGGTAAAAAGTCCAATCAGGATGAGGGTGACGACCAGGAAAGGAAGTAACAGCTCGCGCGCAATATACTTCTCGATAATTCTCATGAGAATTAACTGTGCTTGATTATGAAGATAACGGTGAGCGAGCGGCCAGAATGGATTCTACCAGCTGCAAATCCGTTCGCTTGTCAACGTCTATTCCCGCTTCCGCGAAAGGTAACATGACGGGTGCTACCCTGACACCAGATTTTTGCGAAATAGTGTGCATCGCCTGATCAAGTGACAGATTCCCCAGCAGATAAGCCCATACCGCTCGCCAGCCCAATACCTGACTGACCAGACGCCATGGTCGTTTACGCAGCGCTTCCGCCTGCTGCCAGAATGTGACCAGATGGCGCCCGCGAGGGTTGAATGTAAACAGGTTACATCCGCATAGATTCGCATCTTTGAGTCGAATGACAGTTCGTTTGTTTTGTGGAAACTGACGCTGAATTGTTTTGTGCTCGACCATTCCCACCGTGGCATCACAATCGAGCTCCCTGGATTTTTGCAGAAAATACGTCACAATCTCAGTCGAGAGCAGCGCATGATCCGCAGTCGTCAGGAGGATGCGCTGGTCTTCCGCTACCTGTGCCATGCCGGCTGCTGCGCTTTGACTGGGTGACTTTTGGTTTTCTATCCAGCCGACTTGCCCTAGTTCGATCCGTTGTTTGAGCTCAGGACATTGCGTAAGCAGTGCCTGGGGCGGACCGCATAGCAGTATTGATGGCACCTCCTGACAATTGGCCAGTGCGTCCAGCACGCGCAGCACCATGGGCCGCCCGCCAACAGGAGCAAACGCCTTGCAGGCTGTACCCGCTGTACGTGCAACCTGGTCGCCTCCAGCGCGGTCTGCCGCCAATACCAGGGCGGTATAGCTGTTCTTATTCACGCAGACTCAGCATGCCGCCGTCTGGCTAGACAAGGTTTTTTCATAAATTCGATAGCGTTTGTATATTTTGCCGCCAATTCTATCGAGTATGGCGCGCATGGGAAGATTATTTTCCAGTATCCATGACAGTTCGATGGCTTGAATTCCTCTTGCCAGCCCTTGCTTGCGTGGCGCATCGATGATGCTGAAAGCCAGCGTCATCCCGAGGGAGGTATTGTGGAACTGTTTGCGCACGCCCATCAGTGGCACCCGAGCAGTGGTCATGGCGCAAGCCTTGACTTGCCTGATGAGCTGCAGCCAGCCCAATGGCCACAGTTTGCCGTTCAGCTGGCGCAGAATCTCGTTGAGATTGGGTAGCGCCACCATAAAGGCTGCAGGTACGCCATCCACTTCTGCGATCTGCACAAAATCATCTGGAATGAGCCATTTCATGACGCTTCCCAGCTCGGCAAATTCTGCTTCCGTGAATGGTACAAACCCCCAGTTTTCTGACCAGGCGTCGTTGAAGATATCTCGCAGAAGCTCAATTTCCGTATTGAAATTTTGACGTTGCAGCGGTCTGACATGAATCCGGGTGCGATACTTGCGCGCCATCACCTGCATAACAGCCGGTGCTTCAAAGTCGGTATGAATCCAGTAAGCCAGTAAATCCTTGCAGGGCTGGTAACCGGCTTGCTCCAGCAGGCGCTCATACCAGCGAGGGGAGTGTGGCATCATGACGGTGGGTGGCGTGTCAAAACCCTCCACCAGGATACCGCACTCCTGATTGATTGAAAAACTGAAGGGACCGCTGATACGTTGTACACCGCGAACAGATAACCAGTTCTCGGCAGTCTGCATCAGCGCCTTGCACACGGCAGGATCATCGATGCACTCCAGCAGGCCAAAGTGCCCACTGTCCTTGCCATAACGCTGCTGGTGCAGGGTGTCGATCTGCGCGCTGATCCTGCCAACCGGTTGGGCATTCTGCCAGGCCACCCAGCCTTGCCAGTGGGCATGCCTGAAATAAGGATTCAGGCGGGAGAAATGCAGTCGTCGCTCCAGTCGTAATGGTGGCACCCACATGGGGTCATGCTCGTATACCCGCCACGGAACCTCGATAAAGGTTCCCATGTCGCGATACGAGGCTAGCGGGCGGATCTCGATAAACTTTCCAGAAGGCAATTTTGTTATTTGAATTGTTCGGAATAACTCAACAATGTGGCTACCATCTCTTGGAATTGTTGTTGCTGCAAAAGCTGTTGTTCTCTAACCAATTCCGGTGAGGTTTCTGAATTTGATTCGGCGCCAGCAGAGGTCGTGCGGGAAAAATCGTTGAAGTTATTCCAGGCCATATTGTATTCACGTAATTGATCTTGCGGAATGAAATTACGTAGTGTAGTAAAAGCATCCAATAACATGGGCAAACGTGGCTGCATGAAAGTAGAAAGTTCATTCGGCCAGCGTGACGCAGTCGGATAAAGTCCTGCCAGTTCTTCCCGAAAGGCGGAGTCGAAATATTCCACGGCGTCTACCCGGCGACGGCGATTGACGTAATCGACAATCAGTCCGATCATTACAACAAAACCCAGCAGCACAAATGGCCAAAAAGGGACTACCTCTAAATAAAGCCATACCTGGTCAAAAAAATTATCCAAAATTCCCCATCCTTTCTGCTAAATAGCAAAATAAGCAGTACATAATAATAAAATAGGCAGCGATGCCATCACGAAACCGGTTTGATATTGCCACAGCTTGGTATCAGTAGCAATGCAACGGTTAATCAACAGACAGTTTTTTGAAAAAAAGGTGCGCGATGAATAACACTATATCCACTCTCCTGATTACTGGCGCCAATCGCGGCATTGGACTGGAATTTGTCACACAATATGCAGCAGATAACTGGCGCATTATTGCATGCTGCCGGCAACCCGATCATGCAGAATCACTCCGAACACTCAAGAATATTCATGGAGATCGGTTACTCGTTCACGAACTCGATTTGTCTGATTTTATGGCAATTGATCGGTTGGCTGACACTCTTCGCGGGGAAACCATCGATCTGATCATCAATAATGCCGGAGTATATCCTCCCGCACAACAAGGTGAGTTTGGTCACATCAATTATGATGCCTGGCTGGAGACCTTGCGTATCAACACACTGGCACCATTAAAAATGGCGGAGTCGTTTGTGACGCAGCTGGAACGGAGCAGGCTGAAGACATTTGCAATTATTACCAGCAAAATGGGCAGTATTGCCGATAACGGACGAGGCGGCAGTTATCCCTATCGTACCAGCAAGGCTGCGGTAAATATGGTTGCCAAAAGCCTGGCAATTGATCTTGCCCGGCAGTATATTACGACTATTCTGTTGCATCCTGGCTGGGTGCAAACGCGCATGGGTGGTCCCGGTGCCCTCATCTCTACACAACAGAGCGTGGCTGGCATGCGAGCGGTGTTAAATCGGATAACACCTGGCGATTCTGGTAAATTTTTTGCCTATGATGGGCAATTAATCCCCTGGTAAAAAGACACGAGCTTTATTCTGTGCTGCCGTGTCTTGCAAGCGCCCATTGCACGTGCTCGCGTACCAGCGGTGAAGTGTCATTGCTACGGGTTTTCAGTGCTGTGATTATTTCTGGCGAGGTGGGTGCATTTCCCAATCCAACAGCCAGATTACGCAGCCATCGCTCATGGCCGATACGTCGTATGGGGCTGCCAGCAAGCTTGTCTTCAAATTCGGATTGTGACCAGGCGAACAAATCGATCAGTGTGATGTCGTCCAGGCCATGACGCACTGTAAAATCCTCCTCTTCGGTTAATCTGGAAAATTTATTCCAGGGACAAATCAGCTGGCAATCATCGCACCCATAGACGCGATTGCCGATCAAGGGACGCATGTCCTCTGGAATGCTGCCTTTCAGCTCGATAGTCAGGTAAGAAATGCAACGTCTGGCGTCCAGATGATATGGTGCGATAATCGCTTGTGTTGGGCAGATGTCGATGCAACGCGTACAGCTGCCACAATAATTCGGCATTGGCTGATCCACCGGCAAGGGCAGATCGGTATAAATCTCACCGAGAAAGAAGAAGGAACCTGCCTCACGCGTCAAGAGCAATGTATGCTTACCCCGCCAACCCAGGCCACTACGACTGGCCCACTCGACCTCCATTACCGGAGCGCTGTCGCTGAAGACGCGGTAGCCGAATTCTCCCACCTGTGCATGAATGCGATCTGCCAGCTTCTGTAATCGGGCACGCACAACCTTGTGATAATCACGGCCTAGTGCGTAGCGGGAAATGAACGCCCTTTGCCCGTTCCTGATCGCATGCCAGCTATTTTCCATTTCGACGGGCTTGTTGTTCATGCGTACCGAAATCACACGTAGCGTACCGGGCACCAACTCGGCAGGGCGAGTACGCTTGATGCCGTGTTTTGCCATATAATCCATCTCGCCATGGTAGTCAGCTTCGAGCCATGCATTCAGTCCGCTCTCGCTGGCGGTCGTATCGGTGCAGGCATCGCTGATATGTAGATCCTGAAAACCCAGCGTGCGCGCCCAATCCTTGATCTGGCTCGCAAGCTGGTGCCAGTCCTGTGTTTGCTGTGTATGTTTATCCGGAGTCGATTTTTGCATAACGAGCATCATACCGAAACCAGCCCTGTCTCACCAAGCTACGTCACGCTGGCAGACAATGATGCGACCCTGTTGCTTGGTGCGCAACTGGCTCCTTTTCTGCGGGGTGGGCTGACTGTGTTTCTGCATGGCGAGTTGGGTGCCGGCAAAACCACACTGGTGCGCGGCATGCTGAGGGGGCTGGGTTACCCAGGAAAAGTCAAAAGTCCCACGTACAATTTGGTTGAAATCTATAAAATTTCTAGGTTATACTTGTATCATTTTGATTTCTATAGATTCAATGACCCTGGTGAGTGGGAAGATGCAGGCTTGCGGGAATATTTCAATCCGGATTCGATTTGTTTGATTGAATGGCCTGAGAAGGCTGTTGGACTTCTGTATACGCCTGATCTTGACATTACACTCGATTACGCCAGCCACGGAAGAATGGTGACAATCAGGGCAAATACGGAGGTGGGGATACAATGCATGCAACAATGGCAAAACCTGGGAGTTTCCTGAGCAGAGTCGGTCATCATGTACAGATTGGCAACGGATTGCTATTTTTTTGTCTGATTGCAGTACTGTTTGCTTTATTCGCCAGAGAGGTCGCAGCCAATAATATAATCAAAGCTGCACGGTATTATGCCGGTCCAGAACACACACGCATTACGCTGGAGTCTGTTCAGCCTATCAGCTTCTCGATCAATTTGCAGGACTCTCCCCAGGCCATTATTCTTGATCTGGAAAATGTCGGTTTGTATTCTTCACTGGAGGCATTACGTTCAAAAGTTCATGTGCGTGACCGTCTGGTCAAATCTTTGCATATTGAGCGCGTCAGCCAAGCCATAACCCGGCTGAAAATTACATTAAAAGTAAGCGTGGTTCCCAGAACCTTCACTCTTGAACCAGCGGATCAATTTGTACATAGGTTGGTGCTGGATCTGTTTCCTCCCGATCTGGCCGCAGAAAATAAAAATACTGTGGACGACCCTATTCTGGCCTTGCTGCGAGAAAAAAAGCCAGGTGCTTTCTCTGCAAGGAAGTCTGTCGCTACTCCCATGCTGACTGCAGCAATCAATCGTAAGCCTGATAAAAGACGGCCATTCATTATTGCCATCGATGCCGGGCATGGCGGCAAGGATCCGGGTGCGATAGGTGATCATGGTACTCAGGAAAAACACATCACTCTAGCTATCGCCAGAAAACTCAAAGCCAAACTGGATAAAGAGCCTAACCTGCGTGCCGTCCTGATTCGTGATGGCGATGAATTTTTGTCTCTGGCGGATCGTCGTGCCAAGGCAAGGAGGGCGAATGCCGATCTGTTTGTCTCCATTCATGCCGATGCTGCACCACGCAAACAGGCGCATGGTTCTTCTGTTTATGCGCTATCTGAGAGCAGTGCTACTTCGACAACTGCCAGCTGGCTGGCAAAAAAAGAAAATGATGCCGACCTGATGGGAGGGATTACGTTGGATAACCGAAATCTTTATTTAAAGCAGACTTTGCTGGATCTTTCGATGAAAGCCACGATTGATGAAAGCATCCGTCTGGCCACTAACGTGTTGTCCGAAATCGGCACAGTAAATCATCTGCACAAAAAACAAGTCGAGCAGGCAGGCTTTGCCGTCCTGAAATCACCCGATATTCCCTCTATTCTTATTGAAACTGCTTTTATTAGTAATAAAGCCGAAGAGAAAAAGCTGGGTAGTGAGCAATATCAGCATCAACTGACCGATGCCATAATATCGGGACTCAAGCGGCATCTCATGGATCGGCCCTGGCAAACCCGTACGGAACTTGCTGGCGCTCAATAAACACTGCGCTGCCAATTACATGGGGTGAAATTTAATAACCAGCGCTTAAGATCGCTGTCAAACAATAGCTGTTGAGGCTGATTTCTGGATCCGCCTGGCTTGTTCTATCAGAACGTGGGTTTGGTGAAGCAAGACCGAAGATCCGAAGATCCGAAGATCATATGCCAGGCTAGAAAGTTATAAACTGCGGGCTAAAGCCAGTAGTTTAGAGTTACGGGCTGAAGTCTGGATATGCGTTGACTGAATGATACGTATTGTTAGCAATTCTCCGGGCATTGCTTGCTCATCTCTTCTGCCATCTGGCCTGCTGTCGTGTAGAAATACCATCGTACCCAAAAATATCTTCCCCGGTACTTCTACTTGAGATGGGCAAGTTCTTCAAACAGGTAGCTCGATGTTTTTCCTTTTATCCGTTTCATGATCTCGCTCAGAGTGATTTCTGGCGAAAAACTCATCAGTATATGCGCATGATCTTTGCGCACTATGTCTTGTGCAGTCTTGATCTCAAACGCTTCGCATGTCTGACGAGCCAACTCTCGAACACGTTTCGCCACCTCTCCCTTCGGAATTTCGTATAGATACTTCGTTACTTATACGGGCTGGTCCCTAATCTGGTAAATCGTTTGATTTCTGTATCTGCAATCTATGCGACACCTCTTGCGTGGCATATTCTCGCAGCTAAAGCCGGTAGTTTTAACCTGATGATAGAGGTCATCATCAAATGATGGCAAATACTTTCAAAATATTATTTATTAAAATTAATGAGTTAAAAGTTTTTTTGATAAATATGGCAAATCATTGCCAATATTCGTTGACGTGCAGTAATTACTCTGTATAATTCGCATCTCTAACGCAGCGAGGCAAACACTTCAAAGCGATGTTCTTTAAAAAAATAACCAATAATTGTGGGCGCTTAGCGATACAAAAAAGTTTGCAGTAATGCAAAAAAAATGTAGAGATAAGTGTCAACGCAAGTCAATTTAGAAGATAAATCTTCTTGCGAAGATAAGCAAGATTAAACTGAAGAGTTTGATCCTGGCTCAGATTGAACGCTGGCGGCATGCTTTACACATGCAAGTCGAACGGCAGCGGGGGTGCTTGCACCTGCCGGCGAGTGGCGAACGGGTGAGTAATACATCGGAACGTATCCTTAAGTGGGGAATAACGCATCGAAAGATGTGCTAATACCGCATAGTCTTTTACAAGTAAAGCAGGGGATCGAAAGACCTTGCGCTTGAGGAGCGGCCGATGTCTGATTAGCTAGTTGGTGGGGTAAAGGCCTACCAAGGCGACGATCAGTAGTTGGTCTGAGAGGACGACCAACCACACTGGGACTGAGACACGGCCCAGACTCCTACGGGAGGCAGCAGTGGGGAATTTTGGACAATGGGCGAAAGCCTGATCCAGCCATGCCGCGTGAGTGAAGAAGGCCTTCGGGTTGTAAAGCTCTTTCAGTCGGAAAGAAACGATTGCAACTAATAATTGTAATTAATGACGGTACCGACAGAAGAAGCACCGGCTAACTACGTGCCAGCAGCCGCGGTAATACGTAGGGTGCGAGCGTTAATCGGAATTACTGGGCGTAAAGGGTGCGCAGGCGGTTTTGTAAGTCAGATGTGAAATCCCCGGGCTTAACCTGGGAATGGCGTTTGAAACTGCAAGACTAGAGTGTGGCAGAGGGGAGTGGAATTTCGCGTGTAGCAGTGAAATGCGTAGATATGCGGAGGAACACCAATGGCGAAGGCAGCTCCCTGGGTTAACACTGACGCTCATGCACGAAAGCGTGGGGAGCAAACAGGATTAGATACCCTGGTAGTCCACGCCCTAAACGATGTCAACTAGTTGTCGGATCTAATTAAGGGTTTGGTAACGTAGCTAACGCGTGAAGTTGACCGCCTGGGGAGTACGATCGCAAGATTAAAACTCAAAGGAATTGACGGGGACCCGCACAAGCGGTGGATTATGTGGATTAATTCGATGCAACGCGAAAAACCTTACCTACCCTTGACATGCTTGGGATCCTGTAGAGATATAGGAGTGCCCGAAAGGGAACCAAGACACAGGTGCTGCATGGCTGTCGTCAGCTCGTGTCGTGAGATGTTGGGTTAAGTCCCGCAACGAGCGCAACCCTTGTCATTAATTGCTATCATTAATTTGAGCACTTTAATGAGACTGCCGGTGACAAACCGGAGGAAGGTGGGGATGACGTCAAGTCCTCATGGCCCTTATGGGTAGGGCTTCACACGTAATACAATGGCGTGTACAGAGGGTAGCCAACCCGCGAGGGGGAGCCAATCTCATAAAGCACGTCGTAGTCCGGATCGGAGTCTGCAACTCGACTCCGTGAAGTCGGAATCGCTAGTAATCGCGGATCAGCATGTCGCGGTGAATACGTTCCCGGGTCTTGTACACACCGCCCGTCACACCATGGGAGTGGTTTTCACCAGAATCAGGTAGCTTAACCGAAAGGAGGGCGCCTGCCACGGTGAGGGTCATGACTGGGGTGAAGTCGTAACAAGGTAGCCGTAGGGGAACCTGCGGCTGGATCACCTCCTTTCATATTAGTATCGTTAAGCGTTCACACTTATTGGTTATTAAAACTAGCAAACAAGTTATTGGTTTATGTGGTAATCAACGCGGCCCTGACGGGTCTGTAGCTCAGTTGGTTAGAGCACACGCTTGATAAGCGTGGGGTCGGTGGTTCAAGTCCACCCAGACCCACCATAGGGGGTGTAGCTCAGCTGGGAGAGCACCTGCTTTGCAAGCAGGGGGTCATCGGTTCGATCCCGTTCACCTCCACCAATTAAACATGGAGTCAGGTTCTAGATTAAATCAAAAATCAAGTTTGCTGGTAGCGTTCTTTAAAAAATAGAAAGTAATTTGGGTTCGATTGTATTCTAATATGAATATTTATATATAGATTATATAAAATTGAATCGTATTATCTAATAATATGGAATTTTCAAGATTATAGGATCAAGCAAATAAGTGCATGTGGTGGATGCCTTGGCGATTACAGGCGATGAAGGACGTGGAAGCCTGCGAAAAGCTTCGGGGAGCTGGCAAACAAGCTTTGATCCGGAGATGTCCGAATGGGAAAACCCACCCGAAAGGGTAACTTCTCTTGAATACATAGAGAGAAAGTGGCTAACCTGGTGAACTGAAACATCTAAGTAACCAGAGGAAAAGAAATCAACCGAGATTCCCGTAGTAGTGGCGAACGAAATGGGATCAGCCTGCAACTTTTAGCATTAAGATTAGCTGAATTTTCTGGAAAGTTAAGCGATATTGGGTGATAGCCCCGTAAGCAAAAATCATAATGTGGAACTAAGGTTGCGATAAGTAGGGCGGGGCACGTGAAACCTTGTCTGAATATGGGGGGACCATCCTCCAAGGCTAAATACTCGTAATCGACCGATAGTGAACCAGTACCGTGAGGGAAAGGCGAAAAGAACCCCGGAAGGGGAGTGAAATAGATCCTGAAACCGCATGCATACAAACAGTGGGAGCCCCTGCTTCAAGCATCTTTTGATTTTTAAAAGGTGTCGCTCAACGATGCTGTTCAATTAAACCAGAAATGGATAAATAAATTGCCATGGTTGGGCGTAATAGTAAATTTTATTCAAATACCTGAAGGGTGTTTGAAGCAGGGGTGACTGCGTACCTTTTGTATAATGGGTCAGCGACTTACATTCAGTAGCAAGCTTAACCATTTAGGGGAAGCGCAGCGAAAGCGAGTCTTAATAGGGCGTTTAGTTGCTGGGTGTAGACCCGAAACCAGATGATCTACTCATGGCCAGGATGAAGCAAAGGTAATACTTTGTGGAGGTCCGAACCCACTAATGTTGAAAAATTAGGGGATGAGCTGTGGGTAGGGGTGAAAGGCTAAACAAATCTGGAAATAGCTGGTTCTCTCCGAAAACTATTTAGGTAGTGCCTCATATATCACCTTTGGGGGTAGAGCACTGTTATGGCTAGGGGATCGTCAAGATTTACCAAACCATGGCAAACTCCGAATACCAAAGAGTGCAAGTATGGGAGACAGACATCGGGTGCTAACGTTCGGTGTCGAAAGGGAAACAACCCAGACCCTCAGCTAAGGTCCCAAAGACACAGTTAAGTGGTAAACGAAGTGGGAAGGCATAGACAGTCAGGAAGTTGGCTTAGAAGCAGCCATCCTTTAAAGAAAGCGTAATAGCTCACTGATCGAGTCGTCCTGCGCGGAAGATGTAACGGGGCTAAACTGTGCACCGAAGCTAGGGATTTGCAAGTAATTGCAGATGGTAGGAGAGCGTTCCGTAGGCCTGCGAAGGTGATCTGTGAAGATTGCTGGAGGTATCGGAAGTGCGAATGCTGACATGAGTAGCGATAAAGGAAGTGAAAGGCTTCCTCGCCGAAAACCCAAGGTTTCCTGTGCAACGTTCATCGACGCAGGGTGAGTCGGCCCCTAAGGTAAGGCAGAAATGCGTAGCTGATGGGAAGCTGGTTAATATTCCAGCACCTTTATTTAATGCGATGTGGGGACGAAGAAGGCTAGCTTATCCGGGTGTTGGATGTCCCGGTTGAAGCGTGTAGACGTGCTGCCTAGGCAAATCCGGGCGGCTAAGTTGAGGCGTGATAACGAAACTCATTCGTGAGCCAAGTAAGTGATGCCCTGCTTCCAGGAAAAGCCACTAAGCTTCAGTTAAATAAAGACCGTACCGCAAACCGACACAGGTGGGTGAGATGAGAATTCTAAGGCGCTTGAGAGAACTCGGGAGAAGGAACTCGGCAAATTGACACCGTAACTTCGGGAGAAGGTGTGCCTCTAGTATGTGTAGCATCTTGCATGCGAAGCAGAAAAAGGTTGCAATAAAAAGGTGGCTGCGACTGTTTAATAAAAACACAGCACTCTGCAAACACGAAAGTGGACGTATAGAGTGTGACGCCTGCCCGGTGCCGGAAGGTTAAGTGATGGGGTGCAAGCTCTTGATCGAAGCCCCGGTAAACGGCGGCCGTAACTATAACGGTCCTAAGGTAGCGAAATTCCTTGTCGGGTAAGTTCCGACCTGCACGAATGGCGTAACGATGGCCACACTGTCTCCTCCCGGGACTCAGCGAAGTTGAAATGTTTGTGAAGATGCAATCTACCCGCGGCTAGACGGAAAGACCCCGTGCACCTTTACTGTAGCTTTACATTGGATTTTGATCATGTTTGTGTAGGATAGGTGGGAGGCTATGAAATATGCTCGCCAGAGTGTATGGAGCCATCCTTGAAATACCACCCTAGCATTATCGAAATTCTAACCTAGGTCCATTATCTGGATCAGGGACCGTGTATGGTAGGCAGTTTGACTGGGGCGGTCTCCTCCCAAAGAGTAACGGAGGAGTACGAAGGTACGCTAGGTACGGTCGGAAATCGTGCTGATAGTGCAATGGCATAAGCGTGCTTGACTGCGAGACTGACAAGTCGAGCAGGTGCGAAAGCAGGTCATAGTGATCCGGTGGTTCTGTATGGAAGGGCCATCGCTCAACGGATAAAAGGTACGCCGGGGATAACAGGCTGATTCCTCCCAAGAGTTCATATCGACGGGGGAGTTTGGCACCTCGATGTCGGCTCATCACATCCTGGGGCTGAAGCCGGTCCCAAGGGTATGGCTGTTCGCCATTTAAAGTGGTACGTGAGCTGGGTTTAAAACGTCGTGAGACAGTTTGGTCCCTATCTGCCGTGGGCGTTGGAAGTTTGAGTGGGGCTGCTCCTAGTACGAGAGGACCGGAGTGGACGCACCTCTGGTGTACCGGTTGTCACGCCAGTGGCATCGCCGGGTAGCTATGTGCGGAAGAGATAACCGCTGAAAGCATCTAAGCGGGAAACTTGCCACAAGATTAGACTTCCCGGGAGTATAACTCCCCTAAAGGTTCGTTGGAGACTACAACGTTGATAGGTCGAATGTGGAAGCACAGTAATGTGTTGAGCTAATCGATACTAATTGACCGTGAGGCTTGATCCTATAATCTTGAGAATTCAAATTACTTTACTAATTTATATGTAGTTACAGTTTTTGCTTGGCGGCCATAGCGCTTTGGAACCACCTTTTCCCATCCCGAACAGAGAAGTGAAACGAAGCAGCGCCGATGATAGTGTGTATACGCATGTGAAAGTAGGACACCGCCAAGCACCCTAAATGATTAAGCATCCAAAATTTATAATTTTGGATGCTTTTTTTGTTTGCCCGGAGATGGAACTAAGCTGTGTGAGGGTGACCGAGCGTGGAACATAAACCGCGAGCCGATGAATAAGAGCCGGATAAACGACACTACCGAGCAGTGCAGTGATGTCAACACTTTTCTGGACACAAAGTTAAGCGGTATTTTGCTGCAATTCGAAGTCAACGGGTGATATATATCCATTAGCTGAATGCAATCGCTCCCGGTTGTAAAACACTTCGATATATTCAAACACAGCCTGTTTAGCTTCTTCTCGGGAATGAAACGTTTGATGATGGATTAATTCGGTTTTTATAAGGCATGGAAGAAGCTTTCCGACACGGCGTTGACGCTCCTATGTCAAGTAATTGTGGCTGCGTCTGACAAGTCAGCAAGAATAATCAGATACAGCTCACGAACTATATAACGCTTCAGGCAACGTTGAATTTCTTTATTTAACATTCCTTGTTCTGTACGACGCATTACATAGGCTTGAGTTCTAGGCTCACTGCGCATGCGCACCATTGCGATAGTGTCTCGCGTCAATTATCTTGGCCGCTTTGACGACAATTATGATGGCCGGTTGAGCTTATTAGCTACTTCATGATTTTTTCTGGTTTTTCCTCCTATAACTTTCACTGTCGATTTCGATGATGGTTGCGTGATGGATGATCCGGTCGATGGCGGCAACAGTCATCATGGTGTCGGGGAAGATTTGATCCCACTGGCTAAAAGGCTGGTTTGAAGTAATGTGACCTTGTCAAGTAAAACCGGACACCTCAGTTAAGCTGCTTTTATCGATTTTTCTGCTTCTGCTTCATAGCGGGTTTGGTAATGCCGCCATTGGCAACGTTCCTGCTTGAGGCTGCCAAAGAAGCTTTCCGCAACTGCATTATTTAAAATGGTGGCCAGTTTTTGAGTGACTGCCGTTTAGAATGTTTGTTTTTCAGGGGTTCCTTAACTAAAAAGCGGGTTGTTTACTTCCCATCAATAAGGCGATGAATTTCTCGCGCAGCGTCTTTGACATGCTGCGGAACACACGAAACTGTGCATGCTGATCCGGCTGCGCCAGATCCATTTCGATAGCCCAGAGCGGTGCAATGCTATTTGGCAAGCTGGAATAACGGATGTCTACCAGCAAATCTTGCGTTCCTGGCTGCAAAGCCAAAAATCCGTCCGAAAAGATGCCGAAACGGTCAATATCACCAGCGAGCACCGATTCCAAGGAATGACGATCAAGATAATCAGTTTTGATGAATTTCTCAACTGACTCACCCGGGTAAAAGGTGGGTCTTGAGAATAATCCCGTTCGCACTGCATCCACATAGAACCGGCCGTCATACTCATAAATTGAGCGCCATAGCAATAAATTTCCCAGCGTTGGTTTGACTAATAATCGCTCAATCTCGTGCTGACGCGACTGAGCAATGGTCAATGCGGTCAGCTCTGCTCGCTGCAACTGGGTGTAGCCAATTAGCAGATAGACGCAGGCGATGATTAAACCAAAAATAGCGTGAGTCGCCGTTCTGTTTCGGTATGTGATAAAAATCGCTGCCAGCAGAATGAGTGTAAAAATTGGATCAATTACAGAAATAATATTCAAGGCCATCCGGGTTTCAATAAGTGGCCATAAAAGATGGGTGCCATAGCTCGTTAAGGCGTCTAATACGCCGCTTAAGCTGTACCCTAGCAGACAGAAGAAATATAACCGGAAAAATACCAGGCGTTTGCGCAGAAAAGGCCACAACAAAACGGCCGCAATTAGTGCGCCAAAAGGTATGAAAAACAATGAGTGTGTGAAATGACGGTGAAACTCGATTGTCAGTAATGGATCCTGATCAGATTGAATCAGAATATCTGCATCAGCGACCATGCCGGCAAAAAAACCGATTCCCGTTGCCAAACGGATTTCGTGTTTTTGTGCGCGGGTAACGGCGAGATTTGCGCCCAGCAAGCCCTGTGTGAGAAGATCCATGTTGTTTATGAGAGACCTGAGAGTATTAAATTTAAACGACTCGGAAGTTTTTGAACTGCCATGGGTCGGTTGTATCCAAGTGAGCATCATACAAAGCCAGATTATTTCGCAATGGAGTCCAGTTGCTATACTGCCCTGTTATATCGCCAAGATAGGGCGAAGCTATTTGTAGAACACGTTTAAAATCCATTTCTTCCGGTTCGACGATACCTGCTTGTGGATTCTCGATTGCCCATACCATTCCACCGAGCACTCCGGCGGCCACTTGCAGGCTGGTGGCGTTATTGTAGGGCGCAAGATCCCGTGCTTCCTCGATCGATAAAATTGATCCATACCAGTATAGTCCCTTGGCGTGCCCCATCAATGCCATTCCCAGAGCATCGGAACCGGAATCAATGTCATTCATCAGCAGGCGTTTGGTCTCCTGTTGCTTGAAATTCCGGCCACTCAGCTCGTGAATAGACAGAACGGTTGCATCAGATGGATGATACGCATAATAGACGGTGGGGCGGTATTCAAGTTCTTCGTTGGTCTTGACGGTTAAGTAGTCAGCAATGGCAATCGACTCGGCATGCGTTATTAGAAATCCTTGATAGGCGCCAGTCAGCGGATTCCATCCTCTGACTGAAGTACGTGTTCCTGGGCGACGTAGATAAATGGCGGCATCGCAACCATAATCATGATGGCTGGCATCAAGCGGTTCAGTTTTTTCATGGCTGCCCCAACCCAGTTCGGCGGGTTGCAGTCCTTCGCCAATGAAACCATCGATTGACCAAGTATTGACGAATTCGTTGACCCGCTTGAATGGTTTGGCAGTTTGTGTGTCACGCTCCGCACACTGGATGACTTTAATGCTCAGTTTCTGTGCGAGTGCTGCCCATGATTCGCGTGTTTGTGGCAGGACAAAGTCAATGCCGGTATCACGGGCAATATTTACCAATGCCTGTTTGGTAAAGTGAGAAACCAATCCAGGGTTGGCGCCATGACAAAGTACCGCTGTGGGTCCGCTGCCGAGCCGTTCACGCAGATTTAGCGATTGCTCGCGCGCATTATAATTGGAGCGAGCCGATAGCGACAGGGTGGTGTCGGTGTAGCCACCTTGCCAAGGTTCGAGGCAGGCATCCAGATAAAGGAGGTTGCGCTGATGACAATACTCGATCAGCGCCAAACTGGAGACATTGACGGATAAATTGAGCAGATAATCTCCTGGAGCCAGATTCTCATCCAGAATCTGTTGAAAATTTTGTGGCGTAAGCGGGCAAACCGTAAACGAGACATGTGCTTTCTCGGCTTGGATCTGCCCCTCTGTATCAGCTGTAATAATACGGATTTGTGCGGGCGATATGTCTATATGCCGGAGAATCAGAGGTAACACACCCTGTCCAACGCATCCAAATCCGATAAAAATAATCTTGTTCTCAAATTTTACAAATTTTTTATAATTTCCCATGTGAAGCTATCTCCTATGAAACAATTTTGTAGCTAATCTATAATAGTGCAGCTGGATTCGATACCGGCAGGACTCTTTTTGTATAAATACAAATATAAGTGAGACAGGAGCACGATATGATCGGTCGAGAACGAGTGGCGACATGATCAGCAGCATTAGCATTAAGTTAATTTAATGATTTTAAATGAGAATAAATTATATTCCTCAGCCCTTCAGATTGATATTATTAACTTTTTGAGTAAATTGAACAGTATGGAACTCTACGAATCCGAGCACACCAAGTTTATGCGTGAGCTTTTTGCAAAGCATCCTGAGTGGATAGAAAAACAGAAAGAAGCACGCGCACTCTGGTGGGACAAAAAGGTTGACCAGAAAGCACAGCAGGCACTTAAGGAGGCTAAAGTGGCGCCCAGGAGCTACGCCTATTTTGACTGGTTTGAAAAAGATTAAAGTTTAGAAATATCATATTTTCTACCGTTTATTTATTCGAATGGCCTATAAAATGCCATTGGGGGTAGTTTGTCTTTACCGTAAGGATAGTAGGTGCCAGAAGATATTCCTGTCTACCTTCTGCTGATCATCTTGGCGCTACTGCTGCTGTTGTCTGGTTTTTTTTCTTTATCGGAAACCAGCATGATGGCGATTAATCGCTATCGTCTCAGGCATCTTGCCAAACAGGGTCATCGTGGGGCGGAACTAACAGTCAGATTGTTGCAGGATACCGACAAGTTGCTGGGTGTCATTCTACTGGGCAATAATCTGTTAAATACTGCGGCAGCTACGCTGGTTGCCGTAATTGTTACTTTTTTTTTCGCTCACAGTGAGCTGGCGTTGTTGCTGGGCAGTGTAGCCGTAACATTGGCTATCCTGATTTTTAGTGAGATTACGCCAAAAGTGATCGCTGCCGCTTACCCCGAGCGTATTGCGCTGACGGTTAGTTACATTCTGACACCATTACTCAAGCTTTTTTCTCCCGTTGTCTGGTTTATCAATCTGTTTGTGCAGGCGTTGTTAGTCGTGCTACGTCTGAATCCTTCGCAGCAGGTAGCTCACCAGCTTAGTATGGAAGAACTTAAGACTTTGGTGCTGGAAGCCGGGCACTTTATTCAGAAAAAACATCAGAGCGTACTGGCCAACCTGATTGATCTGGAATCGATCACAGTTGATGATGTCATGGTGCCTCGAAACCAGATTGAGGCGATTGATCTGGAAGCAGATGAAGCTGCAATCAAAAACCAGCTACTGACCTGTCACCATACAAGATTTCCTTTGTACCGCAAACATTTTGATAATGTGGTGGGTATTGTGCATGCCCGTAAGATACTGAATCAGCTCAAGGAAGAAGAAATCAGCGCTTCGATGCTAGAGGCGGTTATGCAGAAACCTTATTTTATTCCCTCCGGTACCCCTCTTTTTTCCCAGTTGCAGCTGTTTCAGGAAAATAATCGCCGTATTGGTCTGGTAGTCGATGAGTATGGGGAATGGTTGGGACTGGTAACACTCGAAGATATTCTTGAAGAAGTTATTGGTGAATTCACTACTCATGCACCCACGCAAACCGGTACATGCAAACGGGAAGCAGATGGGAGTATAATTGCCGAGGGCGGGGCACTGTTACGCGAATTAAATCGTAAGTTGGGCTTGCAACTGCCACTTGACGGACCCAAAACCCTGAATGGGCTGATTCTTGAATATTTTCAAGATATTCCAGAAACGGGAACAGGATTGAAGATTGAAGGTTGCCGAATGGAAGTTTTGCAAACAAACAATCAAGGTGTTAAAACGGTAAGGATTTATCCAGATCAGCCAATCCCACAGGGAAAATCAGAATAGGCTGCCTCAAGTAACCGACGAGCAGTTGGCGCTGTTTGAGAGGCATCCTGAATCGGGTTCGTATTTGTATCTTTTTGTAGCGCCCATAGCTCAGTGGATAGAGTACCGCCCTCCGAAGGCGGTGGTCACACGTTCGAATCGTGTTGGGCGCGCCATAAAAACCACCAGCCAGTCAGCGATTCTCGATTCTGGTATACCATCCGTGATAAATTTCATCCGGCCATAACGATTTGATCCATACCAGAATATCGTCAATTTCCTGATCCTGAAGAATTCCCTCCCATCCTGGCATACGCCCTTCCCCGGGTGGGCCTCCATTAAGAATAAAATGCTTCAACTCATCGGTGGAGTGGTGCCATTCGTGAGCGGTGCCATTCAGCGGCGGTGGTGGATATCTGCCGTTATCAAGCGGTTTGCGCCAGTCTGCTGTTCCCTGCGCATATTCACCATGGCAAACAGCACAATTTTTTTGAAATAGAGTGCGTCCGCGTTCAATCTGGGCAGGATCGAAATTGCGTACCACAGCTTGCTCATGTTGAGAAGTACCCAAAATTTTATCCAGCGCATCGCCTGGGCTGATGACAGTCTCTTTTGAGCACGCCGTCAGACCCAAGAGTAACAATATAGTGAGGAATCTATAAAAAACCATTTATTTCAACCGTAGTATCGATTCTGAAATATCATTCTTCAATGACGGTGTAGCGCTTGAAGATGGTAACGCACCATGCTGGCTGTAAATGGTCGTCGCACTGCGTGTATCTCCTGATTTTTTGATTAGTAGTACGTTATATGGATCAATACGCCCGGTCTCCATACCTGGAGAGCCATGTGGCATATCCGGAACCGTTAGTCCCACAGCGCGGGGTTTTTCCTTGAGCAAACGTTTGATATCTTCCGCCGGTACATGTCCCTCAATAGCATAGCCATCAACCATCGCGGTGTGGCATGAGCCGAGGCTGGGAGCTACGCCAGCCTGTGCACGCATTTTCTGGTTGCCAACATCATGAGTATTGACAGTAAAACCATGTAATTCCAGATGTTCTACCCATTTGGCACAACAGCCACAGGTTGGACTTTTATAGACCTCGACTGTCTGATTGGCGCTAACATAAGCTGGAAAAATGGTCAGAATAACCACCATTAATACGAGCGTTATCAAAATATTTAATTGCTTTGCTTTCATATATCCTCCACAAAAATTTTGCCGCGCATGCCTGTGAAATGCCCCGGGATTGGGCATGCAAAATGAAGTACACCCGCACTGGTAAATTGCCAAATCAGTTCTTTCTGTTCGCCCGGATAGAGGGTGACCTGGTTGGGGTCATTATGTTGCATGCCTGAATGTGATCGCATCATTTTTGCATGTTCCTTGAGATGCTCCAAAGTATCCAGGATAAATTCATGCCTTCTTTTGCCGGAATTGCTGACGATTAACCGGATGGTTTCACCCTGTTTAACGTTTAACTCAGAGGGTTCGAAACGGTACTCGTAAGCTTCGATATTAATTGTGCGTGAAACGTTCACTACGTCACCTGGCCTGCCTATCGTTGCATTGTTATAATCCGGTTTTTCTGCTTGGGCGATCGGAGTAATCAGGAATAGAATTAACATTGCGACACAAGCGTACTTTTTCATATACCCTCCATTCGTTATTTGATAAAAAGTATCTCAATAATGTGCATTATTTCGATAATGAGAGCAATGGAATATTTCTGTGAAATTGCTTTTGTTGTAGTTTTGCCGGTAGTTACCAATTTTTAAATCACTATTTATTCACGTCTGTCAGGAGTCACCATGGTTGTGGAAGTCCTTTCCCGAAAACTGGAATATAACACGAACAAGTTGCGTAAACGCCTGAGGCGCCTTGTAGGGACGGCAATCGCCGATTACAACATGATTGAACATGGTGATCGTGTAATGGTATGTTTGTCCGGAGGAAAAGACAGTTATGCTTTACTGGATATTCTTCGCAACCTGCAGGCACATGCTCCACTGGATTTCGAATTGATCGCGGTTAATCTTGACCAAAAACAACCGGGGTTTCCTGAACGAGTATTGCCAGACTACCTGACTGAAATTGGCATTCCTTTTTACATTGTCGAACAAGACACCTACAGTGTGGTGAAACGCGTGATTGCGGAAGGTAAAACTACCTGCAGTCTCTGTTCCCGCCTGCGCAGAGGGGTGCTCTATCGGGTTGCAGGTGAGCTTGGTGCAACTAAAATTGCACTGGGACATCATCGCGACGATATTTTGGAAACTTTTTTTCTCAATATGTTTTACGGTGGAAAACTGAAAGCGATGCCACCCAAACTGGTCAGTGACGATGGTCAGCATATCGTGATTCGTCCGCTTGCGTATTGCAAGGAAAAAGATCTGGCGACATTTGCTGAAATTACGCAATTCCCGATTATCCCTTGCAACTTGTGCGGTTCCCAACCCAATATGCAACGTCAGGTTATCAAGGAAATGATGCAAAAATGGGACCGGAATTTCCCGGGCAGGCTCGAAACCATGTTTACCGCGTTACAAAATATCCAGCTTTCCCACCTGGCTGATACTCGACGTTATAATTTCTCCCACCTCAAGCCCCACGGTGTCCCGTGTGAGGACGGAGACAAGGCATTTGATGAGGTCATGCCTTGGGTTAATGACACAGCTGCTCCGTTTCCATAAAGAAATTATTCTCTGCAGTGTGCCCATTCCCGACTCTTGACACGATCAGCAATCATCCCGATCCTGGCACCATTTTTGCTTAATGATTTCTGTCATGGCTTCATTCATGCCGGCATCACGACCTTCTTTGAAAGCACGATCCGCCGACATGCCTTCACTAAGCCGGTAAACTACCCACATTGCTCCGGCTCGGTTACCGGTGCTGCAGTGCAGGAGAATCGGCGAGGTTGCTTGCGCGAGGATTGCCTTGAAAGCAGCCAGCTGAGATTCGTCTATCCCTTCCCGCGTGACGGGAATGTTGAAATATTCCATATCGGTTTTTTTGACCGCCAGTTTTTCATTATTCGTACCTTCTTGCTCGGTGCGTAAATCAATAATGGTACGGAAATCATGCTTGACCAATTCTTGAATGGCATTGCTGTCAAGTGCGCCGGAAGTAGCAATATTGGGTGCAACTCGCTGGTAACGCATTATGTTGTTGACTTGAGCAGGATAGGGAACCAGACCTTTGGCAATTGCCCAGTTAGCAATCAACAATATAAACAGGACGAATAACAGGGTAATCTGCTTCAAAAATTTCATCTTGGTCTCCTATAAAGTCTAAACGGGCTAAAATCGTAGCATGAATACCGGGGTAATTGAAAAGAGTCATCAATCATGAAAAACAATGGCTTGAATCCTAACCAGGAAATAACCGCCTGGCATTGTCAGACAAGCGAAATAGCATTGAGTTTGCTGCAAGCCACTTCGCAGGGATTAACACAGCAGGAAGCCGGGATACGCCAGCAACATTATGGCGCCAATTGCTTAAGTCCTCTCAAAACTCGTAGTGCCTGGATGCGTTTTCTATCGCAGTTTCATAATGTGCTGATTTACGTATTATTGGCAGCGGCACTGGTAACGGTTTTCTTGCAACAGTGGGTTGATACAGCAGTGATCATCGGTGTTGTCATAATCAATGCCTTGATTGGCTTCGTTCAGGAAGGCAAAGCAGAGCAGGCGCTGGATGCCATTCGCAGGATGTTGTCGCCTGAAGCAACGGTGCTGCGTGATGGGCATCGTAGACGGATTGCTGCGGAGGAGCTGGTGCCGGGTGATGTGGTCATGCTGCAATCTGGTGATAAGGTACCGGCGGATCTTCGTTTGATTGGTGTTAAAAATCTGCGAATCGAGGAAGCGGCGCTGACAGGAGAATCTGAGGCAGTAGAGAAAAGTACAGCGCCGGTGAAAAAAAACGCGGAGCTGGGTGATCGTTTTTGCATGGCATATTCCGGCACGCTGGTGGCTTATGGCCAGGGAATAGGGGTGGTCGTCGCAACGGGAGACACAACCGAAATCGGTCATGTCAACGCCATGTTGCGACGTGTCGATGTGCTGGAGACGCCTTTGCTGAGACAAATGGCGGTATTCGGCCGCTGGTTGACCGTTGTTATTGTTGTGCTGGCAGCCAGTCTGCTTTTATACGGTTTGCTGCTGCATGACTATACAACGGGTGAGATATTTACTGCTGCGGTTAGTATTGCCGTTGCAGCGATCCCGGAGGGACTGCCCGCCATCATGACTATCACGCTGGCATTGGGAGTGCGATCGATGGCGTGGCGTCATGCAATCATCCGGCGCTTGCCGGCAGTTGAAACGTTAGGCTCGGTTACGATAATCTGCTCGGATAAAACCGGAACGCTAACTCGCAATGAAATGACTGTACAACAAGTGATTACTGCCGATAGCTCATTAGCAGTCAGCGGCATTGGTTATGTGCCACGCGGCGGATTCACGCTACAGGACGAAGATTTTTTTGTGACGGAGTGCCCTGAATTCACTGATCTATTTCGAGTTGCGCTGTTATGCAACGATGCACAGCTCAAAGAGGAGCATGATAACTGGTCGCTTGTAGGCGATCCGACGGAGGGCGCGTTGCTGGCGCTCGCAATGAAGGCTGGGTTTGATCCCGTTTTTGAGCAGGCAACTTGCCCACGTATCGACACCATTCCGTTTGAGTCCGAGCATCGCTTCATGGCAACGTTACATCATGATCACACCGGGCGCGGCTTTATTTACTGGAAAGGCGCGCTTGAAGCGGTATTGACCCGATGCGAGAGTCAACGGACTGCTGCAGGTGATCAACCGCTTGATAAAGATTTCTGGCAAATGGCTATGGACACGGTTGCAGCACAGGGGCAACGGATATTGGCGCTGGCGGTCAAGTACGTTGAAGTAGAGCAGACAGCGCTGATGTTTGAAGATGTCAGTGATGGTTTCGTGCTGCTGGGTCTGGTTGGTATTGTTGATCCTCCACGTGAGGAATCGATTGCTGCGGTAACGGCATGCCGTTCGGCAGGAATACAGGTAAAAATGATCACGGGCGATCACGTGACGACTGCCAAAGCAATTGGGTTGCAACTGGGTATTGGTGATGGACAGGCTGCCTTGACAGGTGGTGAGCTGGATAGGCTTGATGATCAGCAGCTTGCAGAAGCTGTCAGAATTGTTGATGTCTTTGCGCGAGCCAGCCCCGCACACAAACTGCGTTTGGTGGAGGCGATGCAGACCAATGGTGAGATTGTTGCGATGACTGGTGACGGCGTTAATGATGCGCCTGCGTTGCGACGGGCGGATATCGGCGTGGCCATGGGCAGAAAAGGGACTGAAGTTGCCAAGGAAGCAGCAGAGATGGTAATTACTGATGATAATTTTGCATCCATTATCCACGCGGTGGAAGAGGGACGCAGAGTTTACGATAATATTCGCAAAACCATTATCTATACGCTTGCTGTCAGTGGCGGGCAGGCAGCCATGCTGGGGGTCGCCATTTTGCTGGGTGTGGTGCTGCCGATTACGCCGGTACAGATATTGTGGGTCAATATGGTGACAGCGGTAACCTTGTCGATGGCCTTGGCTTTTGAGCAGGCGGAGCCTGCGATCATGCAGCGCCCACCAAGGGATCCCCAAGGTTTTATTCTGGATACTTTTATGCTGTGGCGAGTTGGATTTGTTTCCATATTGCTCACCGTGGGCGCACTGGGACTTTATTACTGGCAGCAGGCTGCAGGAGCGAGTCTCGAAGTGTGCCGCACGACAGCCGTCAACGCGCTTGTCATCGGTGAAATCGGTTATCTCTTTAATTGTCGTTATATGCTGGCGCCTGTGATCAAGTGGCGAGATTTTGTCGGTAATCCTTATGCACTGTTGTTGGTTGCGTTATTACTGATTCTGCAACTCTTATTTACCTACAATGGTTACATGCAGCAATTATTCGCAACGGCCGGTATCAATCTGGCAGCGTGGTCGAAAATTCTGCTGTTCGGTTTGATGCTGTTTCTGATTGTCGAAACTGAGAAATATCTGCTTTGTCATTTCAGAATTGTAAAATGTTGAAACGGGGTTTACTTGTTTTTTAGTGCTGCTGATCATGCGTGGATGACGCAGGCGCTGCGTCTGGCGGAGAATGGGTTGTATACCACCACTCCCAATCCGCGCGTAGGGTGTGTGATCGTTAGGGATGGCCAGATAGTAGGGAGTGGCTGGCACGTGCGTTCAGGAGAGCCGCATGCCGAAATTCATGCGCTACGTGCAGCGGGTTCGCTTGCGAGAGGCGCAACGGTGTATGTGACTCTGGAACCTTGTAGCCATCAGGGGCGCACACCACCTTGTACACGGGCATTGATTGAGGCTGGAGTTAATCGTGTAATGATGGCCATGCTGGATCCCAATGACAGAGTCAATGGCGAGGGTATCAGGCAGCTGCGGGCAGCCGGAATAGCAGTACAGTCCGGATTGCTGGCGGCCGAGGCACGGGCATTGAATATTGGTTTTGTTACCCGCATGCAATTGGGTCGCCCTTGGGTGCGGATGAAGGTTGCCGCTAGTCTCGACGGAAAGACCGCACTGAACAACGGCCAAAGTCAATGGATCACGGGTGAGGCGGCTCGGCTGGATGCACATAAATGGCGTGCGCAATCCTGCGCGATCTTAACCGGGATTGGCTCAATCCTATCGGATAATGCGCAACTGAACGTGCGGCACGTAGAAACTACTCGACAACCGGTGCGAGTGGTGCTTGATACTTGTCTCAGGCTGCCTGTGCAGGCTAAAGTCCTGACCGGGGAGGGGGGGCAGACCTGGGTCTTTACCACCGCCACCGACCAACGAAAAATACAATCCCTGCAACAGGCGGGTATAAAGGTTCTGGTGTTGCCAAGTCAAGCCGGAAAAGTTGATTTGCATGCTGTCATGAACAGCCTTGCCGAGCTCCAAATCAACGAATTATTAATTGAAGCAGGTGCGACATTGAATGGTGCACTCGTGGCAAGTGGCCTGGTGGATGAAATAATTTTATATTTTGCACCTATGCTGTTGGGTGATCAGGCGAGGGGTATACTCGCACTTGGTGAGCTGACCAATTTGTCTGATCACATCGAACTGCAAAATCTCGATTGGCGCCAAGTTGGAAAAGATATGCGTCTGACGGCAACGCTTGTGAAAAAGCTGGTTTAAAAGCTGCAGTTTTCACCTATGTTCCATCAAATGATGCAGTACTATGTTGACTGTATGGTTTTAGTGATTACCGGCAGCTCTTCATAACTTCAATTCTCCCGTAATATTAGACTGATGCGCATTCTGCACGTACTCGATCATTCCCTGCCTCTGCACAGTGGCTATACCTTTCGCACCCTGTCGATATTGAAGGCGCAACGCGCCATGGGATGGGAAACTTTTCATGTGACCGGCGAGAAACAGGCCAGTGGCGAACAACTGGAAGAAACAGTGAATGACTGGACATTCTTTCGTACACCCAAAGGTGGGAGTTACCTGAGTAGATTACCAGTTCTTAATCAAGTAGCGGTAATCAACAGTCTGACACAACGCTTGTTTGAAATCGTTCCCCAAGTTAAGCCGGATATTCTGCATGCCCATTCCCCCTCGTTGAATGGAATCGCCGCACTGCGGGTAGCGCGTAAGCTAAAAATTCCGCTGGTATACGAGGTGCGCGCCTTCTGGGAAGATGCCGCCGTCGATCATGGCACCAGCACAGAATGGGGAATTCGCTATCGCCTGACGCGCGCACTGGAAAATTATGCAATGCATCATGCGGATGCTATTACTACCATATGCGAAGGCTTGCGTGGCGACATCATTTCGCGAAAGATTGCTCCTGAAAAAGTAACGGTGATTCCTAATGCGGTTGATCTGGAAAATTTTGAGATGATCCAGTCCACCGATGGTGAGCTAAGGAATAGTTTGGGATTAACAAACCGGCAGGTTGTCGGTTTCATCGGCTCATTTTACGCATATGAAGGATTAACGGTATTGTTGCAGGCATTGCCATGGATGCTTGCCGATAATCCGGATATTCGCCTGCTGCTGGTGGGTGGTGGGCCACAAGAGGCAGAATTACGGCAACTGGCCAACGAATTGAAGATTGCAGACAAGGTGGTCTTTACCGGACGCGTGCCGCACGAACAAGTGCAGCGCTACTACAGCATTATTGATGTACTGGTTTATCCACGCCTTTCCATGCGCCTGACCGATCTGGTGACTCCCTTGAAACCACTGGAAGCAATGGCTCAAGGAAAACTGCTCGCTGCATCTGATGTGGGCGGTCACCGGGAATTGATTCGTGATGGTCATAATGGGGTGTTATTCAAAACCAACGATCCCCGTTCACTTGCCGAGAAAGTCAATGCACTGCTGCAGGCACCGGCGCGTTGGCCAGCCCTTCGTCAGGCGGGGCGAGAATATGTTGAGACTGAACGTAACTGGGTGCGTAGCGTGGCGGGGTATCGACCGGTTTATCAGGAACTGCTTGGGCTGCAGCAAACAAGCTAAGACTATTTATGGAAGAAAGATTTGCGGCTGCAATGACTGATACGGATGCCACTTCAACTGATAATGTCCTGTTTTCCGGATTGCGCATTGGCCTGGTCGGACCTTTACCCCCCCCCTCCGGAGGGATGGCTAACCAGACCAGACAGTTAGCAGAATTACTAGGCACAACAGGAGCGTTAGTTACGCTCATACAGGTTAATGCACCTTATTCGCCTTTCTGGGTTGGAAAGATAAAAGGGGTTCGCGCATTTTTTCGTTTACTGCCGTATCTGGTGCGTCTTTGGCAGGCATCAAAAACCGTTGATCTGTTTCATGTCATGGCAAATTCAGGCTGGTCATGGCATCTTTATGCTGCACCTGCTATCTGGATTGCATGGTTGAGGTGCAAACCAGTCGTCATTAACTATCGGGGGGGAGAAGCGGCAAACTTCCTGCTCGGATCGTGGACATGGATAAAACCAAGTTTGAAGAGAACTCAGGCAATCATCGTGCCGTCTGGTTTTCTTAAACAAGTTTTTGAAGAGTTTGGTGTTGCAGCCAGAATTGTTCCTAATATCATTAACCTGGAACGATTCAGTTGGCACAGCAGATCCGTGGAAAAAAGTACAGCTCCCCATATTATCGTTACACGGAATCTCGAGCCTATTTACGATGTGGCAACGGCAATTCGTGCTTTTTTTCAGGTAACTTCAAGAATACCCGCTGCTAAGCTGACAATTGCGGGGTCGGGGCCGGAACGGGATTCACTGGAAAAACTCGTTGCCGAACTGGATTTGGTCGATAGGGTAAGATTTACCGGGCGTCTGGAAAATGAAGCTATGGCCGCGCTTTATCAACAGGCCGATCTGATGGTCAATTCCAGCCTGATTGATAATACGCCTAACTCCGTTCTGGAGGCACTGGCCAGCAACGTGCCAGTAGTCAGCACCAATGTTGGCGGGGTGCCTTTTCTGGTCGAGCATGGAAAAAATGCGTTACTGGTACCACCGCAAGATCCCGTGGCAATGGCGAGCGCTATCCTGACTCTTCTGGAAAATCCTGACATGATTCGGCAATTTGGTGAGAATGGGTTGAAACTGGTGCATCAGTACACTTGGCCGCAGGTATATGGCCAGCTTTTTACTGTCTATCAAGACGTGTTAAACAAGCACGTGGCAGATACAGTGACATCGCAACACCGTTAATCCACACAATGAAAAATAGCCATTTTAAATTTTCACCTGATCTTTACAGTCAATGGGTGTCTGGCGTGTTATTTCCATTGCATGAAGTTATCAAGGGACATGCCAGTGTCAGTGTCCGCAAAGCAATGGAGCGCACTCAGTGGTTTTCTTCTTTAGGTTTTACAAAATAAAGATGGATGATAGATAAAAACAATGTTGAACATTAAAAAGAGTTTGTATACCGCCTTAATATCTAAGTTTGTTTTTCCATTGCATGAGTTTGTCAAGAATCATGATTCGGTTCAAATTCGTAACGAAATGGAAAAAACGCAGTGGTGGAGTATAGATGATTTACATTATTTACAATTATCACGTTTGAAAACACTTTTATTGAATGCGCAGCAATCGGTACCGTATTATAGAAATTTATTCAATCAGTTAAGTTTTAATGTTCATGAGGTTGTAACTTTATCCGATTTGGAAAAATTACCTATACTCGATAAACAGACTATTCGCGAACAGATTGGATTCTTGAAAACCGAGAATAAACAAAAATTAATAAGGGCTGCTACAAGTGGTTCCAGTGGAGAACCTCTCGTATTTTATCTTGGCAAAGATCGAATAAGTCATGATGTTGCGGCGAAGTGGCGCGCAACCCGCTGGTGGGGCGTAGATATTGGTGATCCAGAAATTGTAATTTGGGGTTCGCCAATCGAACTGGGTGCGCAAAATTACTTAAGGAATTTGCGTGATAAAATTTTCAGAACGCGACTTTTTCCAACCAAAGTAATGTCTCCTGCAGTTCTTTCAAAGTATCTTGCTGAAATCAGACGAACTCATCCGAAAATATTATTTGGCTATCCGTCTTCCATAGCATTACTAGCACAGTATGCGCAGTCGCAAAATCAAAAAATGAGTGATTTAGGAATAGAAGTCGTTTTTGTAACGGCAGAGCGGCTTTATAACGAACAATCCCGGTTGATAAGTACAGTATTTGGTTGTCCTGTTGCTAATGGTTATGGTGGGAGAGATGCGGGGTTTATTGCGCATGCATGCCCTGAGAAAGGAATGCACATTACTGCTGAAGATATGATTGTTGAAATTGTAGATTCCGATGGAAATATATTGCCAGCAGGACAATCGGGAGAAATCGTAATTACTCATTTTTTTTCCCAGGATTTTCCTTTTATACGTTATCGCACTGGTGATTTTGGTGTTATAGATGATCGGCGGTGTTCTTGTGGTAGAAATCTTCCTTTGCTCAAAGAAATACAGGGACGTAGCAATGATTTCTTGGTTTCTGTCGATGGGGTAAAAATGCATGAAGTTGATTTCACAAGTATTCTTAGAAATCAGCCAGAGATAAAGTTTTTTAAGGTTGTACAGGAAACATTAATGCAAGTTAATATTTACATCGTTAGCAAGCCGGATCTTGACCGATTACTGGTACAACAAATTGAGCAAACCTTCAAAACAAGATTGGGTCAAACTGTGAATATCGTCGTTGATCAGGTTGCGGAGATACCCGCCGAAAAATCGGGTAAATTCCGCTACGTTGTCAGCAAGGTTGCCAGTCAATAATATTTTCAGGTAGTGCTTGTCCGATAGCCCTGTTTCCACCACCAATTTGCCTTCTTAAGCAGCTACGCAAAGTACTTGGATTCAGAACCTCATTTGAGGTATTCTTTGAGTAGGCGGTGTACTATGCCAAAGCACCGTTAGATGTTGCACTTCGAAATTGAATCCGCATTATCAGCAGGGTGGTTCCATGAACACGATAGAAACTGTCACCGTCGAATTGAATAACCCGATTGAAAGCCGCAGCTACCCAATTTATATCGGGAAGGATTTGCTGGCGCGGGGAGACTTGCTGGCGCCGCACTTTCCCGCAGGCCGAGCGGCAATCGTGACGAATACTACGGTTGCTCCGCTTTATCTGCAGATTCTGCAGGCAACGCTGACTGACAGAGGTATTAAATCCTTTGCTATTATTCTGCCGGATGGTGAACAATACAAAAACCAGGATACGCTCCAAACAATTTTTACTGCGTTACTTGAACATCGCTGTGAACGCAAAACTCCTCTGATTGCGCTGGGGGGAGGGGTGATTGGCGATTTGACCGGTTTTGCTGCTGCCACCTATCTACGCGGAGTACCTTTTATTCAGATACCTACTACGTTGCTTGCGCAGGTAGATTCATCCGTGGGCGGAAAAACCGGCATCAATCATCCGCTGGGCAAGAATATGATGGGCGCCTTCTATCAGCCACGGCTGGTGCTGGCGGATAGTGCCACGCTGGATACCCTGCCGGATAGAGAACTGCGTGCAGGACTGGCAGAGGTCATCAAGTACGGGCTTATTCATGATGCGACATTTTTTGACTGGCTGACACAGCATATTCAGGCATTACAGGTGCGAGAGAAAACAGCAATGAGCCATGCTATCCGTCGTAGCTGTGAAGTCAAGGCAGAAATTGTCTCACTGGATGAGCGCGAAAACGGGATGCGCGCATTGCTGAATCTGGGACATACCTTTGGCCATGCGATCGAGAATGCAATGGGTTATGGTGCCTGGCTGCATGGTGAAGCTGTGGCGGTGGGTACGATAATGGCAGCGGATCTTTCCTGCCGACTACAACGTATTACTTCACAGGATGTTGAGCGTATCCGGCTGTTGTACCGACAGGCGGGTTTGCCGCTCGAAGGACCGCGTATTCCGGTGCAACGCTATCTTGAACTCATGCAGCTGGATAAAAAAGTCGAAAGTGGCCATATCCGTTTCATCCTGCTTGATAAAATCGGTCAAGCAGCTCTAGTGGATGACGTGCCAATCAATACACTGGTTGAAACCCTGGTTGCCTGTGGCGCTTGTGCTAATAACTGATTTCCATTTACTGTCGAGACGTTTTTCAAATTAATTCCGTGCGCTTGAATTCAGTTCTACCAGGCGCTCGATGTGGCTGATCAGCTCTTCTTCCAGATAAGGCTTGCCCATAAATTCGCTCACACCCAGTTCTCTGGCAAGTTCACGATGCTTGTCTGCCGTGCGCGAAGAGATGATGATGATGGGTATATGTTGCAAATTCGGATTGTTTCGCACGATTCGAATCAGTTCGAAACCATCCATTTGCGGCATTTCGATATCGACCAGCATGATGGCGGGTATGGTTTCCCGCAGTAATTCCAGCGCGCCTACCCCATCTTTTGCAATCAGGATTTCATAGCCCTGCCGTTCCAGCAAACGGCTGGTAACCTTGCGAACAGTCAGCGAGTCATCGACGATCATTACCACAGTTGCTGTGCTGGTAGGCTGGGTTATATTCGCAGTGTGCTGGACTGATGTGGCCGTACCTGACAACAGCGCCTTGGTCTGTTCACGTTGCAACAGTTTGAGAGGATTGATGATCAGCACGATGCTGCCATCCCCCATAATGGTGGCGCCTTCTACACCGGGTGCGCGCATCAGCTGCTGGCCGACATTCTTAATCACCACTTCGCACTGGCCAATCAGGACGTCGGCATGAATGGCCAGTCGATCTTGTCCAGTTTGCAGCAGCAAAACCCGGTTATGCCGTCCGATTTCGGATGCTTCTCTGGTTTCCTCCAACAGATGCGCCAGATAAACCAGCGGGAAACTTTTCCCTTCATGCACGACCTGGCGTGTTTCGTAAGCTGCACGGAGGGCTTCGGCATTCAATACCTGAACACTGGTAACGATTGAAGTTGGAATGGCATAACGATTTTCAGCCGTTTTGACCATCAAGGCTGGCAACACGGCCAACGTTACGGGCAAGCGTAATGTAAAGATTGTGCCGTGGCCCGGGGAGGATGCGACGGTGATACTGCCACCGATTTCCGTCATTTTGTTGTTAACGACATCCAGACCAATTCCACGTCCGGCTATGTCGGTTACTTCATCAAGAGTTGATAGGCCATGACGAAAAATCAATGCCTGCAGCTGGGATTCATCCAGATTGTTTGTCTGCTCAATCATTCCAAGCTGCAATGCTTTTTCACGAATGCGATCCTGATTCAGTCCGGCGCCGTCGTCTTCCAGGGTGATATGAATTTCGTTGCCTTGTTGGCGCACGGTGAGGGTGATGCTGCCCGTTTCAGACTTGCCCCCACTCAATCGCTGTTCCGAAGATTCTATGCCATGCACGATAGCGTTACGCAGTAAATGTTCGAGAGGGGAGATAATCTTGTCTACGACGCTACGGTCAATTTCAATTTCATCTCCATCAATCGTCAATACCGTTTTTTTATGAGTATCTCGAGAGACTTGCCTGGTAATGTGGTGCAGGCGCTCGGAGAAATATTTGAATGGCACCGTGCGAATATGAACCAGATCCTGCTGCAACTGGCGATTCAACCGTGCTTGCTGATTGACGGCTGCCTCGGCATTACGCTGAATATCCCGCAAGCTTTTATGGATAGTAACAATGTCATCCATGCACTCTGCCATCAGGCGGGGCAATTCCTGGGAACGGGTAAACTGATCCAGTTCAAGTGGATCGAAATTAGTCGATACAGTTGCTGATGAAGGTACGCCAACCGCTCCAGAAGCTATGCGTGTTTCTGCCAGTAGCTCCATCTCACGAAGCTGGCCGCGCATACGGTCGACACTTTCACTCAAATCCTGCAGATATTGCTTGAATTCAGCCAGCTGCGTTTCAACTTGTGAGCGGGCAATGCTTGATTCACCAGAATCGCTGACGAGCCGATCGATCAGTGCCGCATCAACGCGTAATATAGATTTTTGGATGGGTGTTTCAACTTCCGCTGGTTCAGCGGTTAGCGTCAACGTATCAAACGACTGTACCCATTTATCCGCTGTTTTATTTTCTTGTTTTTCCGTCAGCAGCGGTTCGAATGGGGAGGGTTCGCGGTAGGACTGGCGTAACAGTTCAACTTTTTCCAGTATGACGTCAAACTGACTGTCAAGTGCGTCATAAAATGCTGTATCAGTCGTTCGATTCTGCCGGTTCTCAATTGCAGTTTCCATCTGATGCGCCTGCTCGCCCAGTTGCAGTAATCCGGTCATTCTGGCGCTACCTTTGAAGGTATGCAATGCACGCAGCAATGCCTGGCACGCGGTGGACTGATCAGAGTGAACAGGCTGATTGTGCCAGGCACGCAGGTTACTGCCAATTTCCGGAAGTAATTCTTCAGCTTCTTCCAGAAACACGCCCAGCAATTCATGATCCTGGATGGCTGTGCCATTCGCAGTCGATGGCTGGGCAGTTAACAGCTCTGGCTCAGCTATCGGTTCAGGCAAAACAAATTCAAGCTGATTGACCTGTTCGTCTTGGGTCTTGTATTCGGAATTTTCCCAAACTCGTTCTGCTGTCGTGTCAGATTGTTCAAGTGCATCCAGACGATCAGATAATTGTTGTATGAGCACTGTGCTTGCCTGCACAACATGTTCTGCCGGTAATTGTTGTTGGCAGGCTGATTCAACCATGGTATCAAGCAGTTCCACTGCCTCTGCTATCCGTGGTCGTGTTTGGTCATCGAGTTGACGGGTGGTTTCCAGTAAATGATTTAACCATTGTTCCGTCACCTTTGCTAGGCGAGAAATATCATTTAATCCGAGAGAGTGTGAGGCACTGGCAAGCGTATGCGCAGCCAGCATGACTTCATGCGAAACAGGGGGGTAATGATCATTTTCAGTGGCTGCAATTTCACTTTTGAGTGTGACTACCCGTTCACGTGCCTCCTTACTAAAAATGGCGAACAGATCGCGTGCTACCGGAATATCGCCGATCATGACGAATGTTTCATTCGCCGCGTCATCCTGTATTTGAGATGGCGTATCGATAGGTTCCGGCTCGAAAACAAACGCTAACTCTGATTCAGGCTCTGAATCTGGTTCAGACGAAGTAATGGGTTGGGGTGGAGATGTGGTTTCAAAAGATGGTGGCAGTTGTGTATCCGTGCCGTACATTAAGTGCTTGATTCGCTCGATAAAGTGGTTTGCGTCAATTTCGGCAGATCCATTTTTTCTGAGATTAGCGCACCAGCCGCTAAATTTAAGATGGGAGTCACTCAGCAATTCAAGCAGGGCAGAGTTGGCAGATTTTTGTTCACTGAGCCATCGATTCAGCAACTGCTCAATGCGCCACGCGACCTCGCTGAGCTCACGTAGCTGTACCATACGGCCACTTCCCTTCAGCGTATGGAATCCACGGCGAATAGTCGTCAGCGCTGCCATATCGGCTGGATCGGTCTGACAAAGCTGTAGATTTTCGTTAATAGTTGTCAGTACGTCATCCGCTTCTTCGAGGAAAATTGCTAGCAGCTCCTGGTCAATTTCCTTATTTTCAGTTTTCAGCGAAAGATTCGGTAGTGATGCTGCAGAGTCGGACTCTGCGGCAGGCTGTTGCAATGAAGAAGCCGATTCAACCTGCTCCTGATCAAACATACTGATCGCTGCGGTGACAATAGTTTCGCAATCAGGCTGTGAATTTTTCAGAGCTTCAATATAAAAACTGAAGCTGCTTAGAGCATTCGCCAGCAAGGTCTGCTTGTCAGGCTCAATACTGCTGGCTGAATCGGTGAGGCTCTCAGCCAGATCACGGCATAAATCCAGCAATCTAGTCGCCTGGTCATCCAGTCCCAACATATCAAGCACGCCGGAAATCTGTTTGAATAGGGCAGGCAGGGCAGGTAAATCGTTGCGTATCTGTGGTTCAAAAAAGAATCGATCCAGAATGTCTTCTATTTGCGCCAGGCTGGTTTGCACTTCCTGCGCAACCTGTTTGTGCAGTTTTTTCTCCTGCACATGATAACCAGCCTGATCAGGTCCCGGTAAATCGGGTAAATCGCAGGCTTCTACCTTGCCAGTAATGACGGCGCGGATGCGAGTGGATAATGCTTCAACCTGATCTGGAAATTCGGGCGCTAATTGATGGAAGTTTTCCAGCGCATTTTCAATTAACAGCAGCGATGAGGCAATATCGACCGCGATATCTTCATTCATGCCTTGTGGCCGGATTCGTAAATAGGAAAATGCGCCATGCAGGACGCTAATCAGTTTCTCCAATGGCGGGCAAGCTACTTTTTGGCAATGCTGCTTGAGTTTTTCGGTCGATGTCAGCAAATTAGCCAGATGTTGCTGCTTCCCTGCACTAAATTCACGCCAGTCATCATTGATCGTTTGCAACAGGCAGCGCATTGCATCAAGTTCAGGGACATGGGCATCTTCTTCCTGCAGCATTTGGTCCAACTGGAGAGGGTGATCAAACGATGACAATAGCGTTTGCCAGTCATAGACCTGATTAATTTCCTGGATGCGCGCACTGACAGATTCGCTGCGTGCTACCCGGTAGAGTAGTTCACGAGTCAACTGATCGGCAATTTGATGATTTTCCTTGTCAAGATGTCTGATTTCTTGCTCAATTTTTCCACACAGGCGACGTGTAGTCTGGTCTGCGCCGTGTTCATTCAACAGCAAACTATCCAGAAATCCGGAGGATATCCACCAGAAAATTCTTTGTTCATGAGAGGCGGGAAGTTTTTCAATCGAGCGGATGGCATCGACCATTTGTTGCAGATTTTGTCGATTGCTCGTATCTTTCAACCAGCCAAGCAAACCTTTCTGAAACTGGGCACGAGCCTGGCGAGCAGCGACCAGCTTGGCTTGAATGTCGAGAGGATATTGCACGGGTGGTAAAGGTGGTTCTTCGCGCATGCTTGGGAAAAACAGATCGGCTTCTGAAATCGCCTCGACTCCTCGTGCCTGCATGATTTTTTGATAAATCTGGAAGAATTTTGCCGGATTGTCCTCTTCGCCATCTACCAGGCTGTCAAGATGACGATAGACCAGACGAATAGCTTGTCTGGCCGTCACCAGGTTGGGTGTAGTGGGTTCGAGTTCCTGCTGATACAACGATTTCAGCAGAGATTCGAGATTGCTGGTTACAAACAATATGCCATTCAGTCCCAGCATTTCCAGCATGCCATTTAGCTGATGAGTGTAATAGTGGCAATTTTCAATCTGCTGTAATTCTTCCGGATTATCTCGGAAAGCATCAAGATGGCGAATAATCAGCGTGAAAATCTGTTCGATAGCTTCCCGGATACCGACTACACTGGAAATATTGATTTTGGTTTCAGTACTCATGAAACGGCCTTTATAAGTCTATAGATGAACAAAGTATTTTAAAATTTGCTGTACAGCCTTTCCTCATTAACTTCCTAAACCTTGAAACGGGCAACAGATGCTTTTAGTCTGGTTGCATGGTCAGCGATCTGTTTGATAGATTCAGCATTGCTGGCCGTTCCTTCGGTTGTCTGGCGCGTAATAGCCAGAATGTCTTCCATACTTTTGGTGATTTTGCTGGTAATCAGGGTTTGGCTGCGTGTTGCTGTTGAAATCTCAGCAACCAGCTGCGCCAATTGCTTTGAAACAGTTTCTATCTCTTCCAGCGCATCGCCAGTTGCATTAGCGCGTCGGGTGCCCTCGACCACGCCTGTCGTACTGCGTTCCATCGCGATAATCGTGTCCTGGGTATCTCCACGGATATTGCGGATTAATGTGCTGATTTGCTTGGTGGCCTCAGCTGAGTGTTCTGCCAGGCGCTGTATTTCCTGTGCAATCACCGAGAAACCTTTGCCAGCTTCTCCCGCCGACGCAGCCTGAATGGCCGCGTTTAATGCCAGCACATTGGTTTGCTCGGTAATATCTGATATGAGTGTGACAATTTCGCCAATCTCCTGGGAACTCTCGCCAAGGCGTTTGATCCGTTTGGCCGTTTCCTGAATATAAGTACGAATTTCGTTCATACCATTAATGGCATCTTGAACCGCGCGCGCCCCGCTTTCGGCGGCCTGAAGCGACTGTTTTGAGACTTCGGCGCAGGCATTGGCGGATCTGGATACGGTTTCCAGCGATTCGGCAATCCCCAGCACGGTAATCGTACTTTCTTCAATTTTCTGTGATTGCGCCTGGGCTACGGTAAGTAAGCCGGATGAAATTTTTTCGGCCTGCACGGAAGTATTGATGACATGTGTGCTGGCATAATCTACTTTTTTGACCAAAATTTGCAATTCCTCGATGGTCAGATTGATTGCGTCCGCAATGGTACCGGTCATGTTTTCCGTTACCGACATGCGAGCGGTCAGATCACCATTAGCGGGTTTCTCCATTTCATTAAGCAACTGTAGAATGGCTTGCTGTGTATTCTCGATATCATGTTCTCCTCGTAATAACCTCTCACGCAAGTTACTGGAGAAACAGCGAATAAACAGAACTGCTGCAATGATTGCCAGAGTTAACGATACGGTGATCCATATTGCTTGCCGGGTTTGCAAATCATGGAAATATGTGGTTATACCCTGTTCAATATGACTGAGAGGCTTGCTCAGTTGCTGACTGGCGGTCAGCGATGCTTGTAGGCGCTGCCAGGTATTCACAACCTCAGGGGTCATATCATTCGACAATCGAAGCAATTCCTTCGCGTCATTCAATGCCAGTTCAATATGTAGAGGTATGTTGGCAGATGCTGGTTGATTCAACAAGTCGCCCGTTCTTAATGAACTCAGTAACTCTGTGCTTTCTTTTAGTTTGCCACGCATGATCGTCAACCTGCTGAGGACATCATTCAATGCAAGAGTTCTATCCACGCGATCAGAACCGACTGCTGTAATCAGGGGGGTGGTGGCAGCTATCGCTGATGCCCAAGTTCCCATGGTGTTAACTGTTCCAATTGATTCTGCGCTCCACCGGGCTTGTGTCATCTCGACAGATAATGATTGCAGCTTGTTTTGTAGTCCGTAATGGATTGCAAGAATACGTTTCTCCAGTTCGGTTGCAGGGATCAAAGAATCCCGGTTTGCCAGAGCGGATTGAAAATTGACTTCAGTTGCTCGCCATTGCTGTTCAAAAGTTTCAAATACGCTTGCAGGTAGTAAACCAATAACCGGTTTGAGCTCAATTTCCTGGAGCGCGCCCCCTTGTTGCAGTAATCTAACTTGTTGGCCGAGTTGATTCAAACTCTCCTGCCATTTTGTGAAGGGAAGTCCAGTTTCTTCATTACGCTGTGGCGCAGTATTAACATTCAGTTGTTCGACATGATGGTAAATTTTTATGATGGTTTTCATGTAAGCTGAGTGTTGACGCGCGTGCTGCGCACCAATATGCAACATGAACAAACTCGCCAGCAACAGCATAATAAAGACCACACCTGCAATGCGGATCAAATAAGAAATGTTAAGACCTTTAAACAGCGTCAACATGCGTAACACGGCCTTGTTGTCATTTTGGTTTTAATTAGAGTGGCTGATTCCAAATTCGACGATATTTCGATCATGTAGGCTTCCTGCCAATCACCCCGGATTCAAATCAATAAACATTATGTTGACATAATTGCCAGCGGTATAGAATACCTTTTAATTCCTGGATACAAAAATATAAATGGCTCATAAAAATAATACTTATCGTGGTTTTGATTGTTAATTGATTTCGAGGATTTGAGGTAAACGAGAAACTTTCGAACAACAAGTTTGAGGTAATGTAGAGGTAACACTAACGTAGTAATTTATCTAAAATTAATCTGTTGGAGGGTTCTTTCCTGTTTTCACTGGAGTTACCGGTAGTACGATTTCGGTAAATGAAAAGATTGATGTTGTATGTTGTGCTGAGGGTACGAGTCAAAAAAATGCACGGATGATCAATGTTGAAAAAGGACAAATGTTATGACATCAAAGCAATTGAAGGTAATCAAACCGCTTAAAGATATTAAATTTGCTCGTCATTCTCGAGCTCGAGATGACGAATTTGATGATATCTCTACTGATATGAACAACCTGGCAGTTCTGAATGTTCTGGGAAATGATCTTGGCGGTAAAAATCGACGAAAACTGTGGTCGCTTGACGATGGCGATAATCTGGAGGACTTACGGCAAAAGGATGGAATCAGCGATATTAATCTGAGTCAGCGTGGTGCCCATATCTGGATTACCGATGATGGTAAAGTCGCTTATGCACCGTCGTCCGCCTTGCAGAATGAAGTCAAGGGGCTGGGTGAAGGTCAATTTCTGGAGGATAGTTTCATTTATGCAACTCGACAAGGCGTCGGTCCGTTGCACTGGGCAACAGCCACTGTAAAAATAAGTGGTGTTAACAACGCTCCCGAGCTTACAGGTACCCAAGCAGTGCTGCAGGCAGGAAAGGTAGACATGCCTTACACTCTACTCGCGGCAGATTTATCGACTGGGTATGTCGATCCGGAAAATGATCCGCTCTCAATAACCGGGTTATCGGCTTCATATGGTACATTGACCGAAACCGATAATGGCTGGCTGCTGACACCGGAGACTGGCTATATCGGGCCTGTGATTCTGAATTATCTGATTACCGATGGTCAAAACGGTAGCACTGAAGCTACGCTAAAATTCGACCTTCTACCATCGGATGATGATATTCCTCCCGTACTGGTTTTCAGTTTCCCCTGGAATGATTTTGAAGGGTTCAAAATTGATGCCAATATCGAATTGAACTTCAATGAGGAAGTTAAGGCCGGACAAGGCCGGGTCATTATCAGTAATGGTAACGATGAGCGTATTATCGATATCACAGATACGAGTCAAGTTACATTTCTTGCTGATTATGGAAAATTTGGACCATCAGGAAGGGTCATCATCAATCCAACGGATGACTTAATTGCCGATACAACCTATCACATCCGTCTTGATAGCGGGGTCATAACCGACAAAGCTGGAAATCCATACGAAGGTATCATTGACGATGCCACGCTGAATTTCGGCACAGTATCATCTGCGCCAAGTTTGCAATGGAGCGATCCGTGGGATGATCAGTCAGGATTCAAGGCGGATAATAACATTCAGCTGTTCTTTGACGAGCCGGTGCAAGGTGGGCAGGGCAACATCATTCTGAGCAATGGTAGCGATGTCCGGGTTATTGATATTAGTGATGCCAGTCAAGTAATTTTTGATGCCTGGGGAGGAGTGATTATCAATCCAACCGAAGATCTGGAGGTAGGTAAAAACTATCATGTTCGTATCAGTGAGGGGGCAGTCATCGATCTGGATGGCAATGCTTACGCTGGTATCAATGATGAAGCTATTTTAAATTTCGCAACAACCTCATCCAATCCCGTGTTGGTCAGCAGCAATCTTCCGGGTGATGAGGCTGGCTTTCAGCTTGATGGCGATATGGTTCTGTCTTTCGATGAACCGGTTCAGGCGGGTCAGGGAAATATTATTCTGAGTAATGGCAGCGATACCCGGATTATTGATATTCATGACACCAGCCAGGTGACTTTTAATTTCGGCAAGGTAACTATCAATCCTGCGGAAGATTTGATTGTCGACACTGATTATCATATCCGGATCACGGAAGGCGCAATTGCTGATCTGGCAGGAATACCATTCGCGGGTATTAACGATGAAACCACACTGAATTTCAGGACGATTTCTTCCGGCCCGTTCCTGACGGGTAGCAATCCGTGGGATGGTGCGGAAGAGTTTTCGGCAAACAGTGATATAACACTCTACTTCAGTGAAGTAGTGCAGCCGGGTAACGGTGAAATCACTCTAAGCAATGGAGCAGATATTCGGGCGATCAATATCAATGATGCCAGTCAGGTAACCTTTAACCAGGGTAAGGTAACAATTAATCCGCTCGATGATCTGGTGCCGGATACTAGTTATCACATTCGTATCGGTGAGCATGCCATCGTGGATGCCGCCGGAAATCCGTATGCGGGTATCCATGACGCTACGATACTTAATTTTGCAGTAACCGAGCCTTCTGATGTCATCAGCATTATTGGTGATGTCGAACCCGAGCTGATTTATCTTCCTGGAATCTGGATGACATAGCGAGCCAAGAGGTTGTTCTTCCGTTTGCGGCGGTTCATGGGTTAGGAGGGGTTATATCCCTCAATTCGCGAATCGCCGTTCTTGTTTTTGTGGACTCTTTGCAAGCGATCCCCGGTATAGTAATGACTCGATTTTCCAATCAACTCTCCGCATGGTTACGGACTGCGGCCCAGTATCTGCAAACAGGAAATCTGCCGGAGGCTGAGTCTTTCTGTGCCAGAGTCATTGCCAAGGCACCCGATTATCCTGATGCAATCCATTTAATGGCGGTTATCCACGCCCGTACTCAGCGTTATCAAACTGCCAATACTTTTTTTGCCAGAGCGGCGCATCTCGATCCCAAGCGACCGGATTTTCAGGCGAATTATGCCAATGCGCTCTGGCAGCAAGGTAGGATTGACGAAGCTATGACATATTGTCAGCGCGCTTTGCAGCTCGTCCCGCAGGATCCGGATGCATTAAATATTCTCGGTAATATACAGACAACTCAAAACCGGCTGGCTGCTGCAGCCGAAAGTTTTCAGAAAGCATTGGCGTTAAAGCCAAACCATGTCCAGGTGTTAAATAACCTCGGCAATGTGCTGCAGAGAAGTGGTAAGAATCAGGAAGCGATTGCCTGTTACAAAAAAGCGTTAGCATGGCGACCGAACTATGCAGAGGGGTGGAACAATCTGGGGGCAGCGCTGAAAGCCGTGAATGAAATCGATGAAGCACGGGGATGCTTTGCGCGTGCAATGGAAATCCAGCCTGAATTGTCCCGTGCAGTCTGGAATTATGCGGAAGTTGATATTGTCTGGCTTGAGCAGCTCGAAGGGAACCATTTGTATCTGCGTCGTTATGCCGAACAGGATGCCGATTATTTATATCACTGCTATCAGAATGCGGTATTCATGGCACAGTACAATCACTCGATTCCTCGCCATCAGCCGCCAGAAGAACTGGCTGCACAATTGCGCAGTGCGCAGGTGAAACACCCTTGCCAAAGCAGATCGATTAACTGGATCATTTGTAAAAAAGCTACCGGCCGGCCGGTTGGCTTGGCCAATCTGGCTGAAATACAATTCTTGCATCGTCGTGCCGAATTTCTGATTGGCCTGCCAGATCCTGCTGATCATACAGTGGGTATAGCTTTGGAGGCATCGCTATTGGTCATGGACTTTGTTTTTAATCGGGTGGGACTGAATAAACTTACCGCAGTTGTCTATGATGATAATCCTGTTTCTCAGAAAAATACCCTGAAAATGGGATTTATACAGGAGAGCTATTTACGTGAGCACATTTACGATTCCGCCAGTAAGAAATTTATCCATGTGTATGGAAATGGCATGACTGCCAATAGTTTTCGACATAACGAACGTCTTCCCAAGTTGTCGCGGCGGCTGCTTGGACGTGATGTGACCAGTGTGTCGCAAATTCGGGGAGCATGGAGCAGACTGTACGAGTCACCTGAATGATCTATTATGGCCATGTGTAACGGATAGGTTGATGAATGCTTATTAATCAAGGGAATTTTAGATTTAATTCGAAGATGGTGACTTGAAGTGTAAAAATGAGAAAATTGATACGAGTGACTAAAAAATAGTTACGCGCATTCCAGGTCTCACCCAGTGGCTCAGTTGATCAATTTGCTCGTTAGTAATTGCAATACACCCGTTAGTCCAGTTATAGCGGCGATGAATGTCAATATCTCCTTTACCAATGCCATGAATACCAAGATGTCCCCCCAATAAAGTATTTTGTGGGACAGGTCTATTTTTATCGATAGCCTTGGTTATTTCTTCCCATGTTGCAAAGTCAATCCGGTTTTCCTGTAAAGCAAGATCGGCATTTTCGCGATTGGGATATTCCAAGGCAAAGAATTTGTAAAAACTTTGGCTCTTTCTGATCGAAGATATCTTGAAAGTGCCTATCGGAGTGATATTGCTGCCACGGATACGTATTCGACTGGAACCAAATCGGCCTATAGAGATATCTTTTATTAATAACAATATGTTACCTTCTCGCATAACTGCTAACTGCAATTTGGACGTGTCAATTTCAATCTGGGTCTCAATCGAGGTATCGGCCACCGCAAAATTAAAAATAACTAGATTGAAAAGAAGAGTAAAAAAAATTTTCACTTTCACTGAATATGCGCCTATTACGAAAAAAATCTTCCTAAGAATGTATATGCCTGGAAATACAAAATTAAAACGCGAATAATAGTAAGTGTAAGCGTTATAAAATAATGCCATCAAGTTAAAAGCTAAAGTCGACAGAAACTAAAAACCAAAACACAGACAAAAGCCAAAACTTGACATGCAGAAAATAACACCATAGAATCCACGGTCTTTTAGTTGATTTGCCATGATGTAAAATACACTTGCCCCAGTCATAAAATGTCTAAAGCGGTCGGGTAAATAATAGAGCAACGCGGGAAAATGCTGGCGTATAGCTGGCTGGTGTCTTGATGTAACCAAGAAATAAATAATAGTAACGATAGGATCTCCTGAATAGGAAGCAAAATGCCAACCATTAATCAATTAGTAAGAAAGCCACGTAAGGCAAAGACAGTTAAAAGCAAGGTTCCGGCACTGGAAAGTTGTCCGCAAAGGAGAGGGGTTTGTACCAGGGTATATACAACAACGCCTAAGAAACCAAATTCGGCACTGAGAAAAGTTGCGCGCGTTCGATTAACCAACGGATTTGAGGTCAGTAGTTATATTGGTGGAGAAGGGCATAATTTGCAGGAGCACTCGGTTGTTTTAATTCGTGGTGGTAGGGTAAAAGATTTGCCGGGTGTGCGCTACCATACTGTTCGGGGTAGCTTGGATACGGTTGGTGTTAAAGATCGCAAGAAAGCTCGATCTAAATACGGTTCAAAAAAACCAAAGAGTAGTTAACTGACTGTTTTATAAAATATAGAAAAGACAAGATCAGTATATAGATAGCAATCTGGAGTAAAAAAATGCCAAGACGTAGAGAAGTGCCTAAAAGAGAAATTCTGCCCGATCCAAAATATCATAATATTGAGTTGGCAAAATTTGTGAATGTGTTGATGACGCATGGTAAAAAATCAGTATCTGAAAGGATCATATATGGTGCTTTAGATCAGGTTGGTAAAAAAACTGGGAAAGATCCTTTAGAGGTGTTTACTCAGGCGTTATCAAACATAAGACCTGTGGTGGAGGTTAAGAGTAGGCGTGTTGGTGGCGCAAATTATCAGGTTCCAGTAGAGGTCCGCTCTGTAAGGCGTAATGCTTTGGCAATGAGGTGGTTGCGAGATGCTGCTAGGAAAAGAAATGAAAAATCAATGGGCTTAAGGTTGGCTGGTGAGTTAATTGAGGCGTCCGAAAATAGAGGGGCGGCATTTAAAAAGCGTGAGGAGATTCACAGAATGGCCGAATCGAATAAGGCATTCTCGCATTTTAGGTTTTAGCTTGCTGCGTGGAATTCATATTTGTGTTGATTGGTGGCTGATGCCGAGCGAAATATCTGTAAGTAAATATTCAGGAATTAATTGTGTCAAAACAAATCCCGCTAGATAAGTACCGAAACATAGGCATTATGGCGCATATTGATGCCGGAAAGACAACTACTACCGAAAGAATATTGTTCTATACGGGAGTGTCGCATAAACTCGGTGAGGTGCATGATGGCGCAGCGACAATGGATTGGATGGAGCAAGAGCAGGAGCGTGGCATTACCATTACATCTGCTGCCACCACTTGTTTTTGGACGGGGATGGAAAAGGGAAGCTATCCGGAGCATCGAATAAATATTATTGATACTCCGGGTCACGTGGATTTTACAATCGAAGTGGAGCGTTCGCTGCGAGTTTTAGATGGGGCTTGCACTGTTTTCTGTGCGGTTGGGGGGGTGCAGCCACAAACAGAGACCGTCTGGAGGCAGGCCAATAAATATAAAGTACCTAGGCTTGCCTTTGTCAATAAAATGGATCGGTCTGGAGCTAATTTTATGCGTGTGTATCAGCAAATAAATACGCGTCTAAAGGCTCAGCCGGTTCCTGTGCAATTGCCGATAGGTTCGGAAGATAGCTTTGCTGGGGTTGTAGATTTGGTGAAAATGAAGGCTATTTATTGGGATGATGCATCAAACGGAATTAACTTCGAGGAAAAGGAGATTCCTGTAAATTTGCTTGAAGAATCAAAATTATGGCGCGAAAAAATGGTAGAAACCGCAGCCGAAGCAAGCGAAGCGTTGATGAACAAATACCTTGAAAATGGTGATCTGTCCATGGCGGAAATTAAACAGGGGCTGCGTGCAAGAGCGATCAATAACGAAATTATTCCAATGTTATGTGGTACGGCATTCAAAAATAAAGGTGTGCAGGCTATGTTGGATGCTGTGATTGATTACCTTCCATCGCCGTTAGATGTAAATGCAATACAAGGCACAGAAGAGAATGGCGATGTTGGTGAGCGTAAGCCGGGAGAAAAAGAACCTTTTGCGGCGTTAGCTTTTAAAATCGCTACAGATCCATACGTTGGGCAATTGATTTTCTTTAGAGTGTATTCCGGGGTGGTTAAATCGGGTGATACGGTTTTTAATCCGGTAAAAGGAAAAAAAGAAAGAATTGGTCGAATACTGCAGATGCACGCTAATCAGCGTGAAGAATTAAAAGAAGTTCGTGCGGGTGATATTGCTGCTGCGGTTGGATTGAAAGAGGTAACAACAGGGGATACGTTGTGTTCCTTAGATAACATAATTACACTGGAAAGAATGGACTTTCCGGAGCCGGTGATACATGTAGCTGTCGAGCCAAAAACAAAGGCCGATCAGGAAAAAATGGGAATAGCGCTAAATAGATTGGCGCAAGAGGATCCCTCGTTTAGAGTAAGAACAGATGAAGAGTCCGGGCAAACCATCATATCGGGAATGGGTGAGTTGCATTTGGAGATCATTGTCGATCGGATGAAGCGCGAATTTGGAGTGGAGGCGAATGTCGGAGCTCCGCAAGTTGCATATCGAGAAGCGATAAAAAAACAGGTTGAGGTTGAAGGGAAGTTTATTAAACAAAGTGGTGGGCGCGGTCAATATGGGCATGTGTGGTTGCGTATGGGGCCAAATGAGTCCGGTAAGGGATTCGAGTTCGTTGATGAGATCAAAGGTGGGGCAGTTCCGCGCGAATATATTCCGGCAGTTGAAAAGGGACTTATCGATTCGCTTACTAACGGGGTTTTGGCTGGTTATCCGGTTGTAGATGTTAAAATTGCGCTGTTTGATGGCTCGTATCACGATGTCGATTCGAATGAAAATGCATTCAAGATGGCTGCATCGATTGCTTTTAAAGAAGGAATGCGAAAAGCTAATGCAGTACTTTTAGAGCCTATGATGGCGGTAGAGGTTGAGACTCCTGCAGATTTTATGGGTAATGTTGTTGGTGATTTATCCTCAAGAAGGGGAATAATTCAAGGTATGGATGATACCCCTGGATTTAAGGTTATCAAGGCAGAGGTGCCGTTGGCAGAGATGTTTGGCTATTCAACTACGCTTCGTTCGGCAACTCAAGGCAGGGCAACTTACTCGATGGAGTTTAAGCATTATGTGGAAGCACCTAAAAATGTTGCTGAAGCAATCGTAAGTAAAAAATAAATACAACCCAGGTAAAGCGAGAAAGGTAAAACATGGCTAAGAGTAAATTTGAGCGAAGTAAACCACATGTGAATGTTGGAACAATAGGGCACGTGGATCATGGTAAGACCACACTGACGGCTGCGATCACGACGGTGTTGACGAGCAAGTATGGTGGGGAGATGAAATCCTATGACCAGATTGATTCTGCGCCGGAGGAGCGTGCGCGCGGCATCACGATTAACACCTCTCACGTAGAATACGAGACGGGTAATCGTCACTATGCGCACGTTGATTGTCCTGGGCATGCTGATTATGTAAAGAACATGATTACTGGTGCAGCGCAGATGGATGGAGCGATTCTAGTGGTATCGGCAGCAGACGGACCGATGCCGCAGACGCGTGAACATATCTTGCTGGCGCGCCAGGTTGGGGTTCCTTACATCATTGTCTACATGAATAAAGCGGATATGGTGGACGATGCCGAATTGTTGGAGCTGGTGGAAATGGAGATACGTGAGCTACTTTCAAAGTATGATTTTCCTGGCGATGACACACCGATTATAACTGGATCGGCGCTAAAAGCGCTGGAAGGGGATCAAAGTGAGATTGGGCAGCCTTCAATATTTAAACTGGCGGAGGCGCTGGATACCTACATACCTGAGCCAGAGCGTGCAATTGATGGTGCATTCATTATGCCGGTAGAGGATGTGTTTTCTATCTCTGGTCGAGGTACGGTGGTGACGGGGCGCGTAGAGCGTGGCGTTATCAAGGTTGGGGAGGAGCTTGAGATTGTTGGTTTGCGGCCAACCATTAAAACGGTTTGTACAGGTGTTGAGATGTTTCGTAAGCTGCTTGATCAAGGGCAGGCCGGAGATAATGTGGGCGTACTATTGCGAGGTACTAAGCGAGAAGAGGTTGAGCGTGGACAAGTGCTGGCTAAGCCGGGTAGTATTCTGCCGCATACCAAGTTTACGGCAGAGATCTATGTGTTGAGCAAGGAAGAGGGCGGTCGGCATACACCATTTTTTGCGGGTTATCGCCCACAGTTTTACTTTCGGACAACGGATGTGACCGGATCGATAGAGCTGCCAGCGGGTACAGAAATGGTTATGCCGGGTGACAATGTTTCAGTTACTGTAAATCTTATCGCCCCTATTGCAATGGATGAGGGATTGAGATTCGCCATCCGTGAAGGTGGGCGCACCGTGGGAGCGGGTGTGGTTGCAAAAGTACTGGAGTAGTAAAAGACATATTTTTTAATAAAATTTTTGACAAGATAAGTTAATAAAAATATCAGAATGTGCCGAATGGTTTAGTGCGTAATTGTGAGTCGTGATATAATGACCGGCTGATCTTAATAAAAGTAACATATTGTAAGAGAGCAAAATTGATGCAAAATCAAAAAATCCGGATACGTTTGAAGGCGTACGATTATCGCCTTATAGACAAGTCGGCGCTAGAGATAGTGGATACAGCAAAAAGAACTGGTGCGGTGGTCAGGGGTCCTGTGCCTCTGCCAACTAGAATTGAGCGGTTTGATGTCTTGAGATCACCTCATGTAAATAAAACGTCACGGGATCAATTTGAGATACGTACACATCTAAGATTGATGGATATAATTGATCCAACAGACAAAACTGTCGATGCCCTGATGAAATTGGATTTGCCAGCGGGTGTTGATGTAGAGATAAAGTTGTAAAAATTGCTGAAATTGATTGATAAAGAATCCCTTGCTTGTAAACTAGCAATAAAGTTTTGAAATTTATAAATTTAGAGGGTTTGGATAATGCTGGGAATGATCGGCAAAAAAATAGGAATGACTAGAGTTTTTGTCGAGTCTGGGCAAAGCATACCAGTTACAGTTTTGGATGTGTCTAATAATAGGATCGTTCAAATAAAAACTAGAAATACGGATGGTTACACCGCTGTTCAGATTGCTTACGGTAATCAGAAGGCTGGCAGGATAAAAAAAGCGGAATCGGGGCACTTTGCCCGTGCCGGCGTAGAGGCGGGAAGAGTTATTCGTGAGTTTTCTGTGGATATTGAAGAAATAAAAGTGCTTGAGCTTGGCCATGAAGTTAGTAATAAGATTTTTGAGCTGGGTGAGAAGGTGGATGTTACGGGGATCACAATTGGAAAGGGTTTTGCCGGAACAATTAAAAGACATCATTTTTCTTCTAATCGTGCTAGTCATGGGAATTCCAAGGCGCATAGGAAGCCGGGGTCAATTGGCATGGCTCAAGATCCTGGCAGAGTTTTTCCTGGAAAAAAAATGGCTGGAAGGCTTGGTGGCAAGAAAAATACAACTCAAAATTTGGAAATTATCCGGATTGATGGCGAGCGTAGTCTGATATATATAAAAGGTGCTGTGTCGGGTGCTAAGGGTGGGGTTGTGCTTGTTAGGCCCGGCGTAAAACAACAGGGTAGAAAAAACCCGATTTAGATTGTTAATTAAAATACTGGGCGAGTAAATAGTGGTGAAAATTCTGTGTTTAGATGGAGATGGCTCAAAAGATATTGCTGTCGCAGATGCAATTTTTAATAGGGCTTTTAATGAACCATTAATACATCAACTAGTTAATTCATATTTGGCGAATGCGAGGGTTGGTTCGCGTGCTCAAAAAGGTAGATCGGATGTTTCCGGATCGACGCATAAGCAGTGGAAGCAAAAGGGAACGGGTAGAGCTAGAACAGGTTCAGCTGCTAATCCGCTTTGGCGAGGTGGAGGTAAGATATTTCCCAATAAACCGAATGAAAATTTTTCGCATAAAATTAATCGGAAGATGTATAGGGCGGGAATGTGTTCTATATTGTCTCAGCTGGTGAGAGATGAGAGGTTGAAGATAAGTAATGAATTCGTCATTACTCAGCCGAAATCAAAGGAGTTGGCGCGTAAGTTGCGCGATTTCAATATGTCAGACGTCGTGATCATTACTGATGGGTTTGATAATAACTTATTTTTAGCATCTAGAAATATGCCAAGTGTAAGAGTGCTCGATTTTATGCACATTGATCCGATTAGTTTACTTCGGTATGATAATGTGATTTTTACGCGTGAGGCAATAGTTAAAATAGAGGGATTGCTTTTATGATCACCAGTCTAATTTCCTTGGAAAGAGCTTGTAATCTGATAATTTCTCCGCAGGTATCTGAAAAAGCAACGTTCATTGTTGAAAAAAATAATCAGGTTATATTCTTTGTTGTGAGGGATTGTAATAAAATTGAAATTAAGCAGGCAATCGAGCTGATATGGAAGAAACAAAATATTAAGGTCGAGAGCGTTCAAATTTCAAATTTGAAAGGAAAGAAAAAAAGATTTGGTAGGTATTTTGGCTCTAAGAATGACCGTAAAAAAGCGTACGTAAGTATTAAAGGGAAACAAGAGATTGACTTTACAGATGTGAAGTTATTTGAGGATAGGTAATGCAGCTCGTTAAAACTAAACCAACTTCCCCTGGACAAAGAGGTGTCGTTAAGCTCGTTAATAAGGGATTATACTCTGGCCGTTCTCATGCCAGTCTGACTGAAAAAAGTAAAAAAACGGCAGGTAGAAATAATTCCGGAAAAATTACGGTTAGACACATTGGCGGTGGACACAAATATCATTACCGAAAAATTGATTTCCGGCGTAGCAAAGATCATATTTGTGCTAGAGTGGAGAGAATAGAATACGATCCAAATCGTAATGCACATATTGCGCTACTTTGTTATGCGGACGGCGAGAGGCGGTATGTGATTGCTCCGAAAGGTATCGAGGTTGGATCGGTAATTTTAAGTGGCCAAGGCTCGCCGATAAAGCCTGGTAATGCTCTGCCATTGCGGGAGATACCTGTTGGTAGTGTTATTCACTGTGTTGAGCTTAGACCGGGTAAGGGGGGGCAGATAGCTAGATCAGCAGGTACTTCTGTTCAGCATATGGCGCGTGATGGTATGTATTCTCAAATTAAGCTGAGATCTGGCGAAATTAGGAGAATACATATTGATTGCAGGGCGACTATTGGAGAGGTGGGTAATTCTGAATATAATCTGCAGTCGATGGGTAAAGCTGGGGCAGTTCGTTGGCGTGGCGTTAGGCCGACGGTTCGGGGTGTGGTAATGAATCCTGTTGATCATCCTCACGGAGGGGGCGAGGGAAGAACCGCTGCTGGACGGCATCCGGTAAGTCCGTGGGGGACGCCATCCAAAGGTGGGAGAACCAGAAATAATAAAAGAACAAATAATATGATTCTTCGTGCAAGATATGCGAAAAAAGGATAGTCAAGATGAGTCGATCTATTGCAAAAGGTCCGTTTGTTGATTTGCACTTAATAAATAAGGTGTTAATCTCAAGTGAAAAAAAAGATAAAAGACCTATAAAAACGTGGTCAAGACGTTCAACAATTTTGCCGAGTTTTATAGGGCTTACAATAGCGGTGCATAATGGTAGGCAGCATGTTCCTGTTTATGTAACTGAGAATATGGTTGGTCATAAATTAGGTGAATTCTCGCATACAAGAACGTTTAAAGGTCATGCAGGTGATAAAAAAACTGCTGTAAATAAACGTTAAAGGATCGAAAATGGAAACAGTTGCAAGGTTGCGAGGAGTGAGGTTGTCTGCACAAAAGTGTCGCCTTGTTGCCAATCAGATAAGGGGTTTGTCAGTAGATAGTGCAGTTAAATTACTGACTTTTAGCCCAAAGAAAGGGGCTAATATTGTTCTTAAATTATTGGAATCTGCGGTGGCAAATGCTGAGCATAATGATGGTTCTGATGTAGATGAGCTTCTGGTTAAAAAGATTTGTGTTGATCAGGGAACATCGTTAAAACGAACTAGTGCAAGGGCTAAGGGGAGAGGTAACAGAATTGTCAAGCCAACTTGTCACATAGAGTTGGCTGTTGGTAGCTAAAAAATAATTGTAGGTATCTATAAGTATGGGTCAAAAGATTAATCCGACGGGATTTAGACTGGCATTTTTAAAAAATTGGTCATCGCGCTGGTATGCTAATTCAAGAAAATTCCCGGAATTTTTGAGAGAAGACATAAGAGTTCGAGAGTTTCTGAACAATAAACTTGTCAATGCTTCAGTTGGTGGCATAGTAATCGAGCGTCCGTCAAAAAATGCACGTATAACCATTCACACATCAAGACCAGGCATAGTAATTGGAAAAAAAGGCGAAGATATTGAGCTTCTTCGCCGTGAGGTTGAAAGATTGATGAATGTACCTGTTCATATAAATATTGAAGAGATACGGAAGCCAGAAATTGATGCGAAATTGATTGCACAGAACATAACCCATCAACTTGAAAAGCGTATTCTATTTAGGCGTGCGATGAAGCGCGCGATGCAGAATGCGATGAGGCTTGGTGCACAAGGCATTAAAATTATGAGTTCGGGTAGACTGAATGGAATTGAGATAGCTAGAACCGAATGGTATCGTGAGGGTCGCGTGCCTCTTCATACTTTGCGTGCTAACATAGACTACGCTACAGCCGAGGCAAAAACAACCTACGGTATTATTGGTGTCAAGGTTTGGTTGTATAAGGGAGAAAGTAGTTCTTCAAAAGAGACGCGTGTTCTCTCTTAGGTGATTGATGCCTTATTCTACTTAAAACCAAAAAAGTTTTGAATTAAAGGATTAGTTGAGATGCTCCAGCCAGCAAGATTAAAATATAGAAAACAGCATAAAGGCAGAAATACCGGTGTTGCTACAAGAGGCGCAAAGGTTAGTTTTGGTGAATATGGATTAAAGGCTGTTGGTCGAGGAAGATTGACTTCGCGTCAAATTGAATCTGCTCGGAGAGCAATGACAAGACATATAAAACGGGGAGGGCGGATTTGGATAAGAGTTTTTCCAGATAAACCTATTTCTCAAAAACCTGCTGAAGTAAGAATGGGTAAAGGAAAAGGAAATCCAGAGTATTATGTTGCTGAGATTCAGCCGGGTAAAATGCTTTATGAGATGGATGGAGTAGATGAGATATTGGCACGCGAGGCTTTTAGGCTAGCATCGGCTAAATTGCCAATTTTGACAACTTTTGTTTCGCGGCAATTTTAATATGAAAATATCTGAATTTAATTCTAAGGGTGTTGTTGATTTAAATAACGAACTGATTAATCTTAAAAAAATACAATTTGGATTAAGACTGCGACATAGAACACAGCAGTTTGGAAATACTGCTCAACTTAAATCGGTGCGTAGAGATATTGCTCGTATAAAAACATTTATAAGTCAAAAGCTGTAATTACATATGGATAAAAATAAGTTATCGAATCATTTGATTGGACGAGTTGTTAGTAATAGTTGCAATAAGACGATAATCGTGAAAATCGACAGGAAGGTTAGGCACCCATTATATGGAAAGATACTTATAAAATCTAAAAAATTTCATGTGCATGATGAGAGTAATCAATATAAAGTAGGTGATATTGTTACTATTTATGAAACTAGACCAATATCAAAAACCAAGTTTTGGCAAGTTATACCACGAGTTGGTTAGTATTTATTTGGTTTCACTTATGATTTACCCTGATTAGCGGACTTGGATAATTAAACTATGATACAAATGCAAACTAGGCTGCAGGTGGCGGATAATACTGGAGCACGATCAGTGATGTGCATCAAAGTTTTGGGAGGATCAAAAAGGCGTTTTGCCAATATTGGGGACGTTATAAAGGTTGCTATCAAAGATGCGGCGCCTAGGGGTAAAGTTAAAAAAGGTGAGGTTTATAATGCGATAGTGGTTCGTACAGCTAAGGGTATACGCCGTACGGATGGATCGCTGATCAAGTTTGACAATAATGCGGCGGTTATTCTTAACTCAAAGCTGGAACCTATGGGAACTCGTATTTTTGGTCCGGTTACTCGTGAATTGCGAACTGCCAAATTTATGAAGATTGTTTCATTGGCACCCGAAGTAATATAAGAACTAATATGAAAAAAATTAGAAAGGGCGATAAAATTGTAGTGATCGCTGGAAAAGATAAAGGAAAAAAAACGACTGTATTAGGTTTTCAGTCTGAGGAATTGGTTTTAGTGCAAGATGTCAATAAGGTTAAAAAGCACATTAAGCCCAATCCTCAAAAAAATGAGATCGGTGGTATTAAGGATATTTACAAACCAATTCATATATCTAATATAGCGTTGTATAACTTTGATACAAAAAAGGCTGATCGTGTAGGTTTTAAATTTGATGAGGCGGGTAATAAATATCGCTATTTTAAGGGTAATGGTAGCGCTGTTGATAACTAGAAATAAAGTATATGACGAGATTATTTGAATATTATAAACAGACGATTGTTAAAGATTTAAAGAATAAATTTGATTATCGGTCTGTTATGGAAGTTCCTAGAATTAATAAAGTTGTTCTGAATATGGGGCTTGGAGAGGCGTCAACTGATAAAAAGATAGTTGAGAATGCAATAAAGGATTTGGAAAAGATTGCTGGACAGCGGGCGGTAGTTACTAGAGCTAGAAAATCAATAGCTGCTTTTAAGATACGTGAAAACTATCCTGTCGGATGTATGGTGACCTTGAGAGGAAAGAGAATGTATGAGTTTCTAGATCGGCTTGTTAACATTGCTATTCCTAGGATTCGTGACTTTAGGGGGTTGCAAGGTAAGGGATTTGATGGGCGTGGTAATTTTAATATGGGTATCAAGGAGCAAATTATTTTCCCTGAGATCGACTATGATAAAATCGATAAGCTAAGGGGGTTGAATATTACTGTAGCAACGAATGCAAAAACAGATATAGAGGCCAATGCTCTTCTTTCGGCATTCCGCTTCCCTTTTAAGGTGTGATTTATTTTGGCTAAGATATCGGTAATCAATCGCAACACAAAAAGATCAAAAATAATAAATACTTTTGTATTAAAACGCAAAGAGATATTCGTTATATTGAAGGATGTTAACGCAGATGAATTAGCGAAAACTGTGGCGCGCGAACAGTTGCAGAAACTTCCTAGAGACTCATCCCCAGTACGTTATCGCAGAAGATGTGCATTAACTGGTAGACCAAGGGGTGTTTTTAAAAAATTTGGTTTGTGCAGAATTAAATTAAGAGAAATTGTTATGACTGGGCAAGTTCCAGGAATAACCAAAGCCAGTTGGTAGTTTTTTTGTATTTTATTTATAAATTTTATGTCTAAATCCGATCCAGTTTCAGACATGCTAACTAGAATACGTAATGGTCAGTTAGCTGGCAAGATTAGCGTGGAAATCCCGTCTTCTAAGTTAAAAGTTTCAATTTTGAATGTTTTGCAGTCTGAGGGGTACGTGGGCGGCTACAATGTCAAAACTGAAGAGAGTAAAGCTTCATTAACTGTTTATCTTAAGTATCATGATAATCAAAAGGTCATAGAAATTATACAGAGGAAAAGTCGCCCTGGCCTGAGAGTATATAAAAGTCATAATACAATACCGCAGGTCATGAATGGTCTTGGTATATCAATTTTTTCTACTTCAAAGGGCGTTATGACTGGTCGTAACGCAAAGTCTTTGGGAATAGGTGGCGAATTTTTGTGCATTGTTGCTTAATTTTGGTGATAAATTAATGTCCACTATATGTTATTCCGCTAAGCCAATTGAGTACTCCTCAAATATTCAGGTGGAGCTTTCCGGTGATATTGTTAAAGTGTCAGGCCCCTTGGGTAAGTTAGATCAAACTTTTAACATGGATTGTATATCAATTGAGTTTGATGGGCTGATCGTGCGCTTGCATGCGATAAATAACTCGCAGCACGCGAGAGCTATGTTAGGCACTGTTAGGGCGTTAATAGTAAATATGATTAAAGGGGTAAGCCTTGGTTTCGAGAGAAAACTACTTCTTATTGGTGTTGGTTACCGGGCGCAGCTCAGTGGTAGAAGTATTAATCTTAACCTTGGGTTTTCGCACCCAGTGGTGTATGATCTCCCGGATGGAGTGGATGCGGTCGTGACCATTCCAACGGAGATAGTTATTAAGGGTATTGATAAACAAAAAGTTGGTCAAGCGAGTGCGGAATTAAGATTTTTCCGTAAACCAGAGCCTTATAAAGGTAAAGGTATAAGATATTCTGATGAAGTTATTTTATTGAAAGAGACTAAGAAAAAATAGATTTTTTATGAAAAATACTAGACTCAATAGATTGAGGCGTGCTAAATCAACGCGTGCAAAAATAAATAATTCAGGAATGATGCGTTTAGTGATTAGTAGAACAAATAAACATATCTATGCACAAATTATAGATAACGATAAAAATATAACAATTACCAGTGCGTCTACTGCTGAAAAATTGATTAAATCAAAAATTGTTAATGGAAGCGGTATCGAGGCAGCAAAAATTGTGGGTGAGGCTATAGCTCTAAAATCTATAGAAAAAAATATAGCAGAAGTTGCTTTTGATCGCTCTGGATTTAAATATCACGGACGCGTTAAGGCGCTGGCAGACAGTGCTCGTAGCGCTGGTATGAAGTTTTAAAAGGAGTATCTAGTGGCAAAAGCATCTAAATCATCTACTTCAGGCGAAAAAAATCGTGAGGAAGTTAAGAATGATGGACTTAAAGAAAAAATGGTTTCCATCAATCGTGTTACGAAAGTAGTTAAAGGAGGGCGAATTCTTGGTTTTGCCGCTTTAACTGTGGTAGGGGATGGAAATGGATCTGTAGGGATGGGAAAAGGAAAGTCAAGAGAGGTTCCTGTTGCTGTTCAAAAGGCAATGGAGGAAGCGCGCGTTAAGATGGTTAAGATTAATCTTAAGAACGGTACCCTCCATCACGCAATTACAGGGCACCATGGCGCAGCTAAAGTTTATATGCAGCCTGCTTCAGAGGGTACTGGTATCATAGCTGGTGGCCCTATGCGTGCAATTTTTGAAGTAATGGGTGTGCATAATGTGTTGGCTAAATGCATAGGATCTACTAATCCTTATAATATCGTTCGCGCTACTATTAATGGACTTGTTAGGGTTAGAACGCCTGCCATGATAGCTGCTAAACGTAATAAAACTATTGATGAGATAATGGAGCCTTAGTAATAATGTCTTCTGATAAATTAGTTAAAGTAACATTAATTAAGAGTTTGGTCGGTACTAGACGGACTCTTAGAAAAAATGTTATTGGTTTGGGTCTTTCGAAAATAAATAGTAGTGTTGAGATAACCGATAACTCTGCTAACAGAGGAATGATAAATAAGGTTTCGTTTTTACTTAAAATTGAGGGATGAATTGAAACTTAATTGTATTAAACCTGCTAAGGGCTCGTTTTCGGTAAAGAAAAGAGTTGGGAGAGGAATCGGATCTGGATTTGGTAAGACATGTGGAAGGGGTCATAAAGGACAGAAATCTAGGGCCGGTGGTTTCCATAAAGTTGGATTTGAAGGTGGGCAAATGCCTCTTCAAAGACGGCTGCCTAAAAGAGGGTTTAAAATTTTTGGTTCTATAGAGTGTGTTCAGATTAAATTGAGTAAGATTGCATCTCTAGAAGAGTCCATGGTTGATATTAGCGTGCTGAAAAAATGTGGAATTATAAAAAATAATTGTAAATTTGTAAAAGTTATTAATGATGGATTTATACCAACTAAACCCATAGAGCTGAGAGGTATAGAAGCATCGGAAAGCTCTAAATTGGCAATTGAAAAAGTCAGCAAACTTTTAATTAACTAAGTTCAATAATGTCCTCTCGACCAAGACCAGCTGCACCGGGTAAGTTTAATGATCTTAAAAAACGACTGTGGTTTCTGCTTTTTGCTTTAATAGTTTATCGTATTGGTGCGCACGTTCCTGTTCCTGGTATTGATCCGGTTGTATTAAAAGATTTGTTTGAATCGCAAGAGGGAGGCATATTGGGAATGTTTAATATGTTTTCTGGTGGCGCGTTATCTCGTTTTTCTATTTTTGCCCTCGGTATAATGCCGTATATTTCTGCATCGATTATTATGCAACTTGGTACCGTTGCTGTTCCATCATTGGAGGCTCTAAAAAAGGAAGGTGAGTCTGGTCGTCGTAAAATAACACAATATACGCGTTACGGTACTTTGATATTGGCTTCAATGCAAAGCTACGGGATTGCTATTGCATTACAATCTCAGATGGGTTTGGTTATTCATCCTGGGTTTTTATTTCTGATAACTACGATAATTACATTGGTAACGGGAACTATTTTCTTAATGTGGTTGGGTGAGCAAATTACTGAGCGAGGTATAGGTAACGGTATTTCTTTAATTATTTTTGCTGGTATTGCTGCGGGTTTGCCAAGTGCTGTAGGCGGAACTTTGGAACTTGTGAATACAGGCTCGATGCACTTTTTGATCGCAATTTTAATTTTTATCGGCGCTTTATTGGTTACTACCTTTGTGGTTTTTGTTGAGCGTGGTCAGCGTAAGATATTGGTTAATTATGCTAAAAGACAGGTTGGAAAGCAGATTGTAGGTGGTCAGGCTTCTCATCTGCCTTTGAAGTTAAATATGGCAGGTGTAATTCCACCGATCTTTGCATCTAGCTTAATTTTGTTTCCAGCTACTTTAGCTGGGTGGTTTTCTGATGGGGAGTCTGCTTTGTGGCTGAAGGATTTTAGTGCCGCTCTCTCACCTGGTCAGCCTATTTATGTCACTTTTTATGCTTGTTTAATTATTTTCTTTTGTTTTTTTTATACCGCCTTAGTATTTAATCCTAGAGAAACCTCGGATAATTTGAAGAAAAGTGGTGCTTTTATTCCTGGCATAAGACCTGGAGACCAAACCGCTAAACATATTGAGCGTATAATGCTGCGTTTAACCCTTGTCGGCTCTTTTTATGTGACTATAGTGTGCCTCTTGCCTGAGTTTATGATTCTTAAATGGAATGTTCCTTTTTATTTTGGGGGAACGTCTTTACTTATAATAGTTGTTGTTACCATGGATTTTATGGCACAGGTGCAATCTCATGTAATGTCGAGCCAATATGATAGCCTATTAAAGAAAGCTAATTTTAAAGCTAGTTTGGGTGCTTCACACTAAATATGGCTAAGGAAGAGACCATTCAAATGCAGGGTGAGGTGTTGGAGACATTGCCAAATGCAACTTTTAAAATAAAATTAGAGAATGATCATATTGTATTAGGGCATATTTCTGGGAAAATGCGCATGAATTATATACGGATTCTTCCTGGTGATAAAGTTACTGTTGATATGACGCCTTATGATTTGACTCGAGCGCGTATTACGTTTAGAACAAAATAATAAAGATTAATACTTGGTTTTTTAATATAAATAATGTGGAGAATCCTTTGAAAGTGAGAGCATCAGTAAAAAAAATTTGTAGAAACTGTAAAATGATCAGAAGAAATAGAATTGTTCGTGTGATTTGCTCAGATAAACGACATAAGCAGCGTCAGGGCTAGATTTTATATTTTTGTGAGGTATATGAATGGCTCGAATTGCTGGTGTTAATATTCCCGATAACAAGCATATAGTTATAGCCCTAACTGCCATATATGGGATTGGATTTTCTGCTTCAAAAAAAATCTGTAGTTCGTTAGATATTGTTCCTTCTACTAAAACCAAGGATATTCATGATCAAAAACTTGATCAACTACGAGAATATGTGAGTAAATTAGTTTTAGAAGGTGACCTACGTCGAGAGATATCAATGAATATTAAAAGATTGATTGATCTGGGTTCCTATCGGGGATTGCGTCACCGCAAGGGACTTCCGGTACGTGGTCAAAGAACGAAAACTAATGCCAGAACTAGAAAAGGTCCACGTAAAGCTGTACGTGCTCGTTAAAAAAGTTTAATTTGATTATTATGAGATTAGGATACTATATCAATGGTTAAGGCTGCTTCTAAAGGCAAAAAAAAAATAAAAAAAAATGTTGTTGAGGGGATTGCTCATATCCATGCTTCCTTCAATAATACTATTGTGACTATATCGGATCGACAGGGAAATGCTCTCTCTTGGGCAACATCTGGAGGAGTTGGTTTCAAGGGGTCACGTAAAAGCACGCCTTTTGCAGCTCAAGTGGCGGCGGAACAAGCCGGAAGAGCAGCTCTTGATTGTGGAGTGAAAAACCTTGAGATTCATGTTAATGGACCTGGACCGGGACGAGATTCAGCGGTAAGAGCACTGAATGCATCAGGTTTTAAAATCACGTGTATTACGGATGTAACACCGATACCTCACAATGGTTGCAGACCGCCAAAAAAACGAAGAATCTAAGGAAAATTTGTAATGGCAAGAAATTTAACTCCAAAATGTAGGCAATGTAGGCGTGAAGGTGAGAAATTGTTTCTCAAAGGTGCAAAGTGTTTTACGGATAAATGTGCGATAGATCGTCGTAATTATCCTCCTGGACAGCATGGACAAAAGAAAGCTAGATTGTCAGATTACGCGCTGCAGCTTCGTGAGAAACAAAAAATACGTAGAATTTATGGGTTGCTGGAGCGACAATTTAGAAGGGTTTATTACCAAGCTGATCGGCAAAAAGGCGTCACTGGTGAAAACCTGCTTCAAATACTGGAGTGTCGTTTAGATAATGTTGTTTTTAATATGGGTTTTGGTGCTTCTAGAGCTGAATCTAGGCAGGTGGTTAAGCATAATGCGATTCTAGTAAATGGTGTTAAAGTCAATATACCTTCTTTCCAAGTTTCCCCTGGCGATACGGTTCAGGTTGCTGAGCGTGCGAAAAATCACTTGAGAATAAGATCGGCGAGTGAGATGGTTAAGTCTCGAAACTATCCTGTGTGGATAGAGGTTGATGCTAAAAACTTAACTGGTGTATATAAAAATAAACCAGAGCGAAGTGATTTGTCGTCATCTATTAATGAATCTCTGGTAATCGAGCTTTATTCTAAATAATTTGTGGTACTTTGGTCATTTTTATGTCATCTTTAAGTTTTCTTACACCTAGAATTGTAGAGGTTCATAATATAACGCCTGTTCGCGCAAGGGTCGTTATGGAACCTTTTGAAAGAGGATTTGGCTATACTTTGGGAAATGCACTTCGCCGTGTGCTCTTGTCTTCAGTGCCTGGTTGCGCTCCAACAAAGGTGAGTATTGCCGGAGTTGTTCACGAATATTCTACCTTGGATGGTGTGCAAGAAGATATCGTTGATCTTATTTTGAATATAAAAGGCATAGTTATCAAACTTCATAATAATCAACTGACTACTAGCTTAAAATTAAATAGAAACACGCCTGGAGTGGTTGTCGCTGGAGATTTGGTGACTACTCATGATGTGGAGGTTGTAAATCCTGATCATGTAATTGCGCATATTACTAGTGGTGGAAAACTTGATTTGCAAATCGCTATTGAGAAGGGTAGAGGCTATTACCCTGCTAGTATTCGTCCTTGTTTAGATGCTGTTATAGGTGAAATTGTTTTAGATGCCTCTTTTAGTCCGGTCAGGCGAGTAAGTTTCAATATTGAAAATGCTCGTGTTGAACAAAGAACTGATTTGGATAAGCTGATTATTGATATTGAAACTGATGGATCTGTTGATCCGGAAGAAGCTATTCGTTTTGGTGCGCGTGTTTTGGTTGATCAATTTTCATTTTTTACAGACCTTGAGAGTACACCTGTTCCTAAAGAACTTCCTAGGTCTCCTGCTATTGACCCTGTTTTGCTTAAACCTGTTGATGATTTGGAACTGACTGTTAGATCAGCAAATTGTCTTAAGGTAGAGAATATTTTTTATATAGGTGATCTTATTCAGCGAACTGAAAATGAACTTTTACGAACGCCTAATTTGGGCCGAAAATCATTGAATGAGATTAAAGAAGTGCTTGCCGCAAGGGACTTATCACTTGGTATGAAATTAGATAATTGGCCTCCAGCGAATCTTGAAAATTATGTAAAGGAAACTGGTAATGCGACATCGTAATGGACTGCGTAAGCTTAATAGAACTTCAAGTCATCGTTTAGCAATGTTTCGGAATATGACTAATTCTTTATTGCTTCACGAGACGATAGTGACAACACTTCCTAAAGCAAAAGAATTGAGAAGAGTAATTGAGCCAATTATTACCCTTGGAAAAAAGCCATCACTTGCTAATAGACGTCTTGCATTTAATCGTTTGCGCGATAGGGACATGGTAGGTAAGGTTTTTTCTGAGTTTGCTGAGCGATATGCAACCAGAAATGGTGGTTACTTAAGAATTCTTAAGAATGGTTATCGGAAGGGTGATAATGCACCAATGGCGGTGGTAGAGCTTCTCGATCAGTCAGATCGTGATGCTCCAAGTAGCTTAGATTAATTTTTTTTGCTTTATAGTGCCTGTAGCCTTATTAGGCTGTATTGGGCGGAGTAAAAATAACCTTGAAGTGATCAGTAAGATGGAGTTAGTACGAAATGTATTCTTCTCCGCGAGGGTCACTTCCTGTATAAAACTCATTTTTCTTATTATTGTAAATTATCAACTGCATGTTTCCCCATTTGCGGTCGATAGTTGTAATCTTGTGCTCTTTTTCTTTTAGGGCATTTACCCACTTATCATTAAAGCCGTCTCTCTCAACGAATACTTCATCAGGAAGGTATTGATGGTGGTATCGTGGGTTCTTGATTAGTGTGCTTGTCTGATTATTTTGTTGATCGACAAACCCTATAATTAACAGTAGCATGCTAGTGATAATACGCGACCCACCTGGTGTTCCTCCTATTAGAACTTCATGATCATTTTCAATAAAAGTTGGTGACATGCTCGATAGAGGTCGTTTTCCCGGTTTGATTCCATTTGCGAGGCTGCCACGTAATCCATAAATATTGGGTATATTTAATGCGATTGAGAAATCATCCATTTCGCTGTTGAGTAGAATGCCGGTATCGTTGGCCACAAGCCCCGATCCAAAAAAGGTATTAATGCTTAAGGTGGCGGCTACGCGGTTTCCTTCGCTATCCATTATTGAAAAGTGACTTGTATTCTCCCCCTCTCGCGTCAGTTCTAAATGTTGATAATTTTTCGGAGTTAACGAGTCTAATCTTGACCGAGTTGGCGCATACTTATTACATGACGATGTATTGTTCTTTGATTGTGATGCTCTGCTTAAATCGATTGTGGTAGCTCTTTTACGTGCGTAGGTTTTGCTTATAAATTTACTCACATCAACTGTAACGAAATCTGAATCCCCAAAACAGTTGGTTCGGTCTTCAAATGCTCTCCTCATGGCTTCAATGATAAGATGGGCTTGCTCGATCTCGTCTTTGCTTTTAAGATCAAATTGTTCCAGAATATTGAGTGCCTGTGCAAGCGTTAATCCTCCTGCCGATGGAAGGCTCGTTGTTGTAATTTTTGCGTTTCGATAACGTATATACGTTGGTGATCGTTCGATAACTTGATATCTCTCCAAATCAGTCTTTGTCCAAATGCCACCATTTGAATTCACCGAGCGTACTAAATTGGTTGCAATTGTTCCTCGATAGAATCCTTTTTCGCCATATTTTCCTAATTTTGCCATTGCTCTGGCTAGATCTCTCTGATAAAAACGTTCTCCTTTTTGGGGAATTTGCCCCTCGGGGAGAAAAATTCTGGCACTAGCGTTAAAAAGAGCAAGTTTTTGTTGGTGATTTGCAATGGCGCTGATAAGACGAGAATCAGCTATAAATCCAAGGCGTGCCAGTCGAATCGCGGGTGTCAGGTTGTGTATCAGGGTATTATTTCCATATTTCCGGGTAATGTGAGCGAGTGCTGCAGGTGTACCTGGGATAGCGGCGGCCAATCCTCCTGTTAATGAGGCTTGGGGAATGGGATTGTCATTATCATCAAGATACATGGCTTCATGAGCATTCCCAGGTGCGGTTTCACGCCCATCAATCATGACTTCAAAACCATCACTAGCACGATGTAATAGCCAGAAACCGCCTCCGCCCAAGCCTGATGCATAAGGTTCGACTACTGCTAATGCTGCGGCTACAGCTACTGCTGCATCAAATGCATTGCCGCCTTGCTCCAATATCCTTTCACCAATTCTGGTTGCCAGGGGATGTGCTGTTACTACGGCATAGTTCGCATGACTCGCTAACGTGTATAAGCCCAATAACAGGCAAAAAATTAGTCTCAGATGGTTACGATAGATTTGTTTGTGAATGGCGACGTCCATTTCTCTATTCCGAAATAATGGAAATAAGGGTAGCTTGTTTATTTGACACGAAGAGGCCGTAACTGTAGCATCACGCGGCTTATAGCTTCAGGTGTCTTCAAGACCGCAGTATTCTTGAAGGTGAAACGGGAAACTGGTGAGTCTTTCTTCCATAGCTTAATAAAGATCATTCTAGTGCTGCCCCCGCAACGGTAATTGAGTTCATTGTTTGCAATATGTCACTGTGCAACTGCATGGGAAGGCGCAAACTTTTAGCAGTATCGCTCATAAGCCCGGAGACCGGCCCGAAAGCTATTTTTAGCACGATATTACGGAGGGTAATATTTGCACGAATAGCGGGTGCTGGTTATAGCGGCATTTCCGTTGTTTGTTTGTATCTATTTGTTACTTCTCTACATACCGTGATTTTATTAATAGATATCGCGCGGGTGTGCGCGGAGGATAACAAATATAATGAAAATTATTTTACTGGTAACTGGTTTTTTGTCACTGATTGTTTATGCTACCACGGTATTTCCAGCTAACCATGTTTACGAAAAACCCATCGTAGTGACGGCAACTCGCACTGCGCAGACAACAGATGAGACGCTGGCAGCGGTTACCGTGATTACTCGCCAGAAGATTGAGCGTCTGCAAGTCAGGTCTATTGAAGACTTATTTCGTGGTTTGCCCGGTATTAGTATCGCCAATAGTGGGGGGCCAGGAAAGCTTACGACAGTTTTCATGCGAGGAACAGAGTCTGATCATGTTCAGGTTTTGATTGACGGTATCCGCGTTGGCTCGGCCACCTCCGGTACAACATCATTTGAGAATATTCCAATTGAACAGATTGAGCGTATTGAAATTGTGCGTGGTCCACGTTCCAGTTTGTATGGTTCAGAGGCGATCGGAGGTGTTATTCAGATTTTCACCCGTAAGGGTGAAAGAGGGCGCAAGCTCAGTTTGAGTTTGGGTGGTGGCAGTTATGGCACGTTGAATGGCTCGGCTAACCTTTCTATAGGTAATGCGCAAGGCTGGCTTAATCTTGGGCTTAGTGGAATTGGTACAGCAGGATTCAATGCCTGCCGTGGTTCAGCGATTTCTGGTTGTTTTAACTCTGCTCCCGATCAAGACAGAGATGGCTATCGTAATGTCTCCGGTGCAGCCCAGGCAGGATATCGCTTTGCTAATGGTCTTGAAATAGCGGCTAATTTTCTTCATGCTGCCGGCAGAACCGAGTTTGATGGTAGTCCATCTTTTGCGCTCAACAAATCGTTAATCACGCAACAGGTTTTTGGTGGATCAGCAAGCTTCTCCCCGCTGGATGTCTGGCGGATCAAATTGACCACAGGACGAAGTCGGGAAAATCTGGATTCCTTTGAGGATAAAGCCTTTAAGTCTCGTTTTAATACCCAGCGTGATACCGTTTTGTTACAAAATGATTTGGCGTTGTTCACTAATCAACTAACAACCCTTGGTGGAGATTACCAACATGATCATGTTGATAGTACGACCCGTTATACGGTGAGTTCACGCTATAACTGGGGTGTTTTTGCGCAACATCAGGCAGTCTTGTCTCGTCATAACCTGCAGGGATCATTGCGCTTGGATAACAATCAGCAATTTGGCAGGCATGTGACAGGTGGCATTGCCTGGGGTTATGCTCTAACGGACAGCATGCGTCTGACTGCTAGTTTTGGTAATGCCTTCAAGGCACCTACCTTTAATGAACTCTACTTTCCGAATTTCAGTAACGCAGAGCTACAGCCGGAAAAATCCCATAGTGTTGAGCTGGGTGCCAAAGGTAATACTGGCTGGGGGGGCTGGTCGCTGAGTCTTTATGAAACCCGTATCAAGGATTTAATTTCATTCAATCTAACTACAGGCGGTATTGATAATGTCAATCAGGCACGTATTCGTGGAGCAGAGGGTGCAATCATCATTCTGATCAAGGGCTGGCATATCAATATGAATCTCACTTTACTTGATCCTGTTGATAGATCTGCCGGATTCAATCGAAGTAATATTCTGGCGCGTCGTGCCCAGCAATCATTCCGTCTTGATACCTACCGTACCTTTGGCAAATTTACGACTGGTGCGTTACTACTGGCGGAAGGTCGGCGCTACGATGATCCGGGCAATACGAGTGAGCTCGATGGTTATGCTAAAGTTGACTTGCGAGCTGAGTATCAAATTAATTCACATTGGCGGCTACAAGGGCGTGTTGAAAATATTTTTGATAAACAATATGAAACTGCTGCATTTTTCAATCAACCGGGCAGGAATTTTTTTGCTACGCTACGCTATCAGCCCTAATTCTTTGTAGAGGAGTTCCAGTATGCTTGCACTATCCATTCGTCACCAAATAATCATAGGTAGTATCCTGATGGTATTGATGATTATCACACGCAGTCATCATTTTGCTGCGATGCACACGTTGCCCGGGGCTTCCTGGGTAGTTTTCTTTCTGGCAGGGGTGTACCTTCGTTCTGCACTACCCTTGCTTGGATTTTTTGTATTAACCTGGATACTGGATTTTGCGGCCTATGCATCAGGTGATGGCGTGAGCGATTACTGCTTAACATATGCCTACGCCTTTTTGATGCCAGCATACGCGTCACTGTGGTTGGCTGGCCGCTGGTATGCTTATCAATATCAATTTACCTGGCGTACCTTGCAGCCACTTCTTTGGAGTATGACTGCAGGGCTGGTTCTTTGTGAGTTATTTTCCAGCGGTGGTTTTTATTTCTTTTCAGACCGGTTTGCAAGTACTACATTAGTAGAATTTAGTCAGCGTGTTATAAGCTATTTTCCACTTTACGTAGGGTCTTTTCTGTTTTACATCATGACGGCAATAATAATGCACAGTGCTGTTAAAGTAATCGATAGTATTCGCGATCTACGGCAATCAGCCAATGGATAAAACAGCAGAATCAATCGCGCGGGAAGAGCGTTATCGTACTCGTATGCAACGAAAGAAAATAACTGTGGATTCAGCTATTGCGCGTGCGGATAAACAAAAAGGACTGCTTCTTCTATTAACCGGCAACGGAAAGGGTAAATCCAGTTCCGGTTTCGGCATGATTGCTCGCGCCTTAGGTCATGATATGCGTGTTGGTGTAGCCCAGTTTATCAAGGGACAATCGAGTACGGGTGAGGAAGCTTTTTTCCGGAAACAGAGTAATGTCGTCTGGCACGTGCTTGGAGAGGGTTTTACATGGGAGACACAGGACCTGAAACGTGATACGGAAACTGCCCAGCATGGCTGGAAAATTGTTCAGAAGATGTTGCGGGATTCATCGCTAAATTTAATCCTGCTGGATGAGCTGACTTACCCGCTCAAGTATGGCTGGCTGGATTCGGCGGCCGTAGTGGAGGATCTAAATAACCGTCCAGCAATGCAACATGTTGTTATTACTGGACGTGGCGCACCGGAAGCGCTATATGCAATAGCGGATACCGTCACGGAGATGTATGACAAGAAACATGCTTTTCAGGCGGGTATTCAGGCACAAGCTGGTATTGATCTGTAATGCTAATACAGGCTCAAAAATAGCTGACTTAAAAATGGCTTGCAACCTGGTTTTAAATTGAGTAGCATTAACCATGTTTTTAGCATGGAATTGTTTTGCAGTTTTTGCAAAAAATCTTTTGAATGCTTTGTTTCTGTCAAAAGTTGTGGGGTAGCTGTCGACCATAATAATCAAAGGAGGGCTTCGTTTTGCAAATAAATCTTAATAACTTGAAAATATTGCCTTTTGGGCTGTGTGGTATTTTTCTTATTGCCACTTGTGTATATGCTGAAACAGATTATAGGACTGGTTTTGAAAATGACTATGATCGGGGATTGGTTGAAAGTCTGACCGGGTTTAAATATAACGAAACAAATTTCATGAAATCGTTAGGAATTAAATTTGGAGGCTGGACAGAAATCGGGTTTACTGGCAATCCTGATAATCCTAAAGATGCGAACGGCCCTGTTACGTTTAATACTGGTCCCAATGAATTTAAATTGCATCAGGTCTATGGTTTTATTCAACGAGAAGTAGATACTAACTCAAGCACAGTTAATTTCGGTTTTCGAGCCGACCTGTTATATGGCACTGATGCCCGTTTTGCAACAGCGTCAAATTTTGATGTAAATATTCTAAACAGTACTGGCGAGCGTAAACTGGTATTTCCACAAGTTTATGTCGATGCTTTTCTACCAATTGGAAACGGTATAACGGCTACCGTTGGTCACTTTTATACACTAATCGGCTACGAGGTTGTACCTTCCACCGGTAATTTCTTTTTCTCTCACGCTTATACCATGCAGTATGGTGAGCCATTTACGCACACCGGTGTAGTATTGTCATACCCTGTTAATGACAATATTGTAGTCAAAGCGGGCGTTGTATCTGGCTGGGATGCATTTTTCAAGCAACCTGCCAATTTTCTTGGCAGCATGGCCTATACCACAGATGATGAGAGAACATCTTTAACCGCATCGTTAATTACCGGCAACGTGAAAACGGATGGCCTGAATAATGAGCATAATCGAACTATGTACAGCCTTGTACTGGAGCACGATATTACGGATAAGCTGCATTACGTGTTACAGCATGATTTAGGTATCGAGGCAAAAACTGCTTTGGGTCGCGCGGCGCAATGGTATGGTGTAAATCAATACTTGTTTTATGATATTTTACCGAACCTGAGTAGCGGTTTACGTGTTGAGTGGTTCCGAGATGATGACGGTGTTAGAGTGCTTGGTAATGGCAGGGGCGAAAATTTTATTGGGGTGACGGGTGGATTGAACTATACTCCGCTGGCTGGGTTCACCCTGCGTCCGGAGGTGCGATATGATCGCTCAACAAAAGATGCAGCATTTAAAGATGGTAGAGACAATGACCAGATTCTATTATCGATAAGTGGTATTTTTCGGTTTTAGAGTGCTAGTCATTACGGAATGAGATGATAGATGTCTATTGCTGTGCTTGGGCAAACGAGCGTGGTATAGGTGTAATTTTGGTTATTGATGCAATATATTTTTAACAATAAATAAGGAGAGAGACATGCATGCCGGATTTTGGCTGAAGGGAGTACTGCTAGCTTGTGGATTAGCGCTGGCTGGTGGGGTGCAGGCGAACATATCGACGGTGCCGGATGTAACGTATGAAGCGTTGGGTCTGGATCGTAGCAAGGCGACGCCGAAAGAGACGCACGAAGCGTTGGTGAAGCGTTACAAGGATCCGGCGCAAGGGGCGGGTAAGGGCACGATGGGGGAATACTGGGAGCCGATACCGTACAGCATGTACCTGGATCCGGCCACGTTTTACAAGCCACCGACCTCAATGCGCGACAAGGCGAGCCGGAAGGAATGTGTAGAATGCCACACAGATGAGTCGCCGGTATGGGTACAGGCGTGGAAGCGCAGCACCCATGCGAACCTGGACAAGGTTCGCAAACTGCAGCCGAGTGATCCGACCTACTACAAGAAAGCCAAGTTAGAAGAAGTCGAAGCCAATCTGCGTTCGATGGGTAAGTTAGGCGAGAAAGAACCTTTGAAAGAAGTTGGCTGTATAGACTGTCACGTATCGATCAATGCGGACTCGAAGCAAAAGATTGATCACAGCAAAGACCTGATCATGCCGACAGCAGATGTTTGTGGTGCCTGCCACCTGCGTGAATTTGCCGAACGTGAATCCGAGCGTGACACCATGATCTGGCCGAATGGACAATGGCCGGACGGACGTCCATCCCATGCGCTTGACTACAGCGCCAACGTTGAGACCACCGTCTGGGCCGCGATGCCGCAAAGAGAAGTTGCGGAAGGCTGCACCATGTGCCATACCAACCAGAACAAATGTGACTCCTGCCATACACGTCACGAATTTTCTGCAGCCGAATCGCGCAAACCGGAAGCGTGCGCCACCTGCCACAGCGGAGTAGACCACAACAACTGGGAAACCTATTCCATGTCCAAGCACGGCAAGATGGTTGCCATGCTGGGCGATAAATGGAACTGGGAAGCACCGCTGAAAGATGCCTACGCTGTTGGTGGACAAAATGCACCGACCTGTGCGGGTTGCCATTTCGAGTATGAAGGCGAATACACCCACAACATCACACGCAAGATTCGTTGGGCGAACTACCCATTTGTTCCGGGCATTGCAGAAAACATCACCAGCGACTGGTCAGAAGCACGGCTTGACTCCTGGGTTGTCACCTGCACCCAGTGTCACTCCGAACGTTTTGCCCGCTCCTACCTGGAACTGATGGACAAAGGCACACTGGAAGGATTGGCCAAATATCAGGAAGCCCATGAACTGGTTGAAAAGCTGTACAAGGCAGGCAACCTGACGGGACAGAAAACCAATCGTCCTGCTCCTCCGGAGCCAGAGAAACCTGGTTTCCATATTTTCACCCAGCTCTTCTGGTCGAAAGGCAACAACCCGGCCTCGATCGAACTGAAAGTACTGGAAATGGCTGAAAACGACCTGGCAAAAATGCACGTTGGTCTGGCGCATACCAACCCGGGTGGCTGGACCTATACCGAAGGTTGGGGTCCGATCAACCGTGCCTATGTTGAAATTCAGGATGAACACACCAAAATGCAGGAAATGGCTGCTCTGCAGGAACGGGTGAACAAACTGGAGAGCAAGAAAACCAGCCTGCTGGACATCACGACCCCTGAGGACAAAATCTCCCTGGGTGGACTGGGTGGTGGCATGCTGCTCGCGGGCACACTGGCCTTGCTTGGCTGGCGCAGCCGCAAGCAGAAACAGGCTTGAGCGAGCCACTGACGACTGGCCAGCGCGCGCGAGCGGGCTGGCTGGACAAGATCCTCCCGTTACTCGGCATCCTGCTGGTAACGGGAGGATTTATTTTACTCGCCTGGTTTTCCTGGCTATGGTTCACTCCTGGAACGGCCCCATATCAGTATCAATTGCTGGAGACGGGAGATAGCAGCAAATTTCCGCAACTGGAACTGAGCGCATAGCCTGACCTGACCATTGATCAATACGAAGTGCGTGTACCGGAGGTAGACCAGGTCGTTGCCTACGCCTATTTTGGACGGCGTGCGAAACATCCCCCGGTGTTGCTTGACTGGCAGAATCTCACCAGCGAACCGCTATTAATACTTGATCGCAAACCAGCTGAATTGAGTGCACTGGCGGCGGCTATTGAGAAACATGCCGCAGCAGATGCCACGATACTTGCCTGGTGGGACACCTCCGCGCAACTGGCCTTACTGACCGGACGTCATGTCCTGTCCCGCAGCCCGTTACATGAACCGCTCATTATCCCGGAAGTCTGGCAGACACAGCGCGCTGCCATCCTTGATTACGAGAGTGAACAGGTTGCCACCGTAGTGAGTGATGAAGAGCGCACCCAGTTTCAGCGTTTCACCCACGCACTGGCCCAACCGCATGAAATCGGACTGGCTGAATTGCGCGCATTAAGTGATCCTGAGCGGGAAACCTACCTGGTAGTACACGTCACCGACCTGTACAAACTGGGATTGCTATACCCGGAAAAACTCGGAGTAGCTTACAAAAACTACCGCATGACCGGTAACATTCACGGCATGATCAGCCACCTCAAAACTGAAATGGGGCGGCGCGGCTACACCACCTACACCCCTGCAATCACTATCGGAAGAACTGATTCGTGCTTTTTTTCTGACAGATGAAGCGAGTGACCAGACCCTGATTGCACCGCTACTGCCCCTAACCGACCGACCGCCGCCGCTGGAACTTGACACCCCGAGACTGATCTACCAGCAAGGTGGGTATTGGGTATACAGACTGCTGGCAGAGCCATCCGATCAGAGTGGAGAATGATTACGGGATACCCTGTTTGCAATGATTTACAGCCTGTCGTGATCGGGTACAATAGCGGACGGCGAGCGAATCGCAGGTCATTTTGATAAAACCAGGACAGTTGCAAACCAATTAGTCGCCCGAAAAACAGGCGACTAACTGGCGACTTGACCAACCGTCCCCCACAAAAGGAGAAACAATGAAACTCATCACTACCGCCAAACTGCTGGCGGTCGCGCTCATCACCCTGATAGCTGGCAACCTCATGGCAGCGGAAGCACCGTTTGAAGGCCGCAAGAAATGCAGCTCGTGCCACAAGGCGCAGGCGAAATCCTGGAACAGCACGGCGCATGCCAGTGCGATGAAATCACTAGAACCCAATGTCAAAAAAGAAGCCAAGATCAAAGCCAAACTTGATCCGGCCAAAGACTACACCCAAGACAAAGACTGTGTAGGTTGCCATGTAGATGGTTTTAACAAAAAGGCGGCTACAACATCGACGCCCCGAACAAAATGCTGGCAGCGGTTGGTTGTGAATCCTGCCATGGTGCTGGGCGACAATATCGTGGTGATCATCGCAAGGCGGGACAAACCTTTGAGAAATCCGGCAAGACCACCCCGCGTAAAACACTGGCGGACAAAGGACAGGACTTCCATTTTGAAGAAAGCTGCAATGCCTGCCACCTGAATTACGAAGGTTCTCCGTGGAAAGGTGCCAAACCGCCTTATACCCCGTTTACACCAGATGTGGACGCGAAATATACTTTTAAATTTGATGAAATGGTCAAAAACGAAAAAGCCATGCACGAACATTACAAACTGGATGGTGTTTTTAGCGGAGAGCCTAAATTCAAATATCACGACGAATTTCAGGCCAGTGCTAAAGAAACCAAAAAAGGAAAAGACTGATGACTACTCTACAGAAAGGATCGATAGGCACTCTGCTGGTAGGCGGATTGCTGGGTATTGTGTTGCTGGTAGTTGTATTTGGTGGAGAAGCGGCATTATCCACCGAAGAATTCTGCACCAGCTGTCATTCCATGACCTACCCGCAGGAAGAACTCAAACGTTCCACCCATTATGGCGCGCTGGGGTCAATCCTGGCTGTAAGGACTGCCATATTCCGCAAGGGATAGAAAACTTCCATCTGGCGGTAGCCACACACATAGTGGATGGCGCGCGCGAGCTATATCTGGAACTGGTGAATGATTATTCCACGCTGGAGAAATTCAACGAGCGTAGATTGATCATGGCACATGATGCACGCATGAATCTTAAGAAGTGGGATAGCATCACTTGCCGTACCTGTCACAAAAACCCGAATCCGCCCGGAGAAGATGCCCAGGCTGCCCATAAGAAAATGGAGACAGAGGGCGCGACCTGCATAGATTGTCATCAGAATCTGGTGCATGAAGAAGCGCCCATGACCGATCTGAACGCTAGTCTGGCTACTGGGAAAATGGTACTGAAACCAGAAGACGAAGAGGATGATGACGACGAAGACGAAGACGAAGACGAAGACGAAGACGATGAAAATGCTGAAGAAAGTGATACAGCAGTCGAGTCTTCTGATGAAGATGACTCCGAAGATGATGATGAGTAAGGTTTGAAAGTTAACCTATAACTAAATAACGAGCTATAACCGGTTTTTCTACTCGGTATTTGTAGTTTAACTGGTGGATAGCTCGTTTTTGTTAGATGGTCTGTATTTAAGATAAGTCACCAATATCATATTGAATTAATGTTTTCCGCGTAAGTTATTTGCGATGACAGCTAAACTTTATATTAAGACGTTCGGATGTCAGATGAACGAGTATGACTCTGCCAAAATGGCATCCCTGCTGCATGCTGAAAAAGGGATGGAAAGAACAGAAATTCCTGATGAGGCTGATTTGATTTTGTTTAATACCTGTTCAGTTCGGGAAAAAGCGCAGGAAAAGGTTTTTCACGACTTGGGTCGCGTGAGACATCTTAAAAACAGTAATCCAAATTTGTTGATAGGTGTTGGTGGATGCGTTGCCAGCCAGGAAGGTGCCGAGATCATCAAACGTGCCCCGTTTGTTGATTTGGTATTTGGACCCCAGACGTTGCATCGATTACCCGCCCTGATCGATGCTCGCCATGAAACAGGGCGCCCACAAATTGATATCTCCTTTCCCGAAATAGAAAAATTCGATTATCTGCCATCCGCACGCACCGAAGGTGCTACTGCATTCGTATCTATTATGGAAGGGTGTAGTAAATATTGTAGTTTTTGCGTGGTTCCCTACACAAGAGGAGAAGAAGTTTCCAGACCGCTTGATGATGTATTGACAGAAATTGCTGAATTAGCGATTCAAGGTGTCAAGGAAATTACGCTGCTAGGACAGAATGTCAATGCGTATACTGGAAAAACAGCAGAGAATACCGTAGCGGATTTTGCTTTGTTACTCGATTATATTCAAGATATTCCAGGTATTGAACGCATCCGATTTACAACCTCACATCCGCGCGAATTTACCACGCGCTTGATCGATATCTATAAATCGTTGCCAAAATTGGTGAATCATGTACATCTTCCGGTGCAATCAGGTTCGGATCGAATTCTAGCTGCCATGAAGCGTGGATATACCGTTGTGGAATATAAGAATATTATTCATAAACTACGAGCCTTAAGACCGCAACTATCTGTTTCTTCAGATTTTATTGTTGGATTTCCAGGTGAAACTGATGCTGATTTTGCTGCAACTATCAAGTTGATTGAAGAGGTTAACTTTGATGAATCTTATAGCTTTATATATAGCGCTCGTCCTGGAACACCGGCAGCAGATTTTATAGACGATACACCCCATGAAGTTAAACTGAGTCGTCTACATCAGCTACAGGCAAAGATTCAGCAGCAAGCTGATGCCATCAGCCAGGGTATGATTGGGACTAATCAACGCGTATTGGTGGAAGGTATCTCAAAGAAAAATAATGGTGAATATTATGGGAAAACGGATAATAATAGAACGGTTAATTTTCCCGGAGATGTCAATTTAATAGGCTCCTTTGCCAATATTGAAATTACGCAAGCGTTAACCCATACATTACGCGGTATTTTGTGTGCTAAATAGTTAACTAATTGAAATCTGAGCCTGTAGAGATATCTTTTTCACCTGCTGATAATCAGCGTCTCGCTAATCTTTGTGGCGTATTAGATGAAAATCTTAAGCAGATGGAGAACGCATTTGATGTGGAGATTTCCCATCGTGGGGAGCATTTCAGCCTGTATGGCGCTGTTGATCAAACGCGACTTGCGGTGAAGGCGCTGAAAAGCTTCTATAGTCAATCCGGGCAGCATATCAGTATTGAGCAGATCCAACTAGGTCTGACTGAGATCAAGAATCATGCTTCTGAGAGCCAGGCGCAGCCAGAACTTCCATCTCAAATTCATTCAGCACTTTCCCCATCACTTATTACTCGTCGTGGCAGCATTGCCGGCCGTACTTTACGTCAGACAGTTTATCTGCAGCAAATTCAGACGCATGATATTACTTTTGGTATAGGGCCAGCGGGAACGGGAAAAACCTATCTTGCCGTTGCAAGTGCGGTGGATGCACTGGAGCGAGAGACTGTTAGTCGAATTATCCTGGTGCGTCCAGCAGTAGAAGCGGGAGAGAATTTAGGGTTTCTGCCAGGCGATATGGTTCAGAAAGTTGACCCTTATTTGCGGCCGCTCTACGATGCTCTGTATGAGCTGATGGGATTCGATAAAACTGGAAAACAGTTTGAGCGAGGTGCGATTGAGATAGCTCCATTGGCTTTTATGCGCGGGCGAACACTTAACCGGTCTTTTATTATTTTGGATGAAGCGCAAAACACGACTCCCACTCAGATGAAAATGTTTCTAACCCGTATCGGTTTTGGCTCCAAAGCGGTGATTACGGGTGATACTACACAGATCGATTTACCTAAAAATCAAAAAAGTGGTTTGATTGAAGCGGAACAAGTGCTAAATGATATTAGAGGCATCGCTTTCACGCGCTTTAAAACTGATGACGTGGTGCGTCATCCTTTGGTACAGCGGATTGTAGATGCTTACGAAAGGCATACCGCCGATCAACAGCCTCTTTGATACTTTATGGTGGCTAAAACAGAGTTAACCCTGGCAATACAATATGTGGTAGATAAATCTGGCTTACCTGATAAACAAATGTTTACTAAATGGGCGCAGGCCACGCTACGGAAACCGGCAGAGGTCACAATACGTCTGGTTGATCAGCAAGAGGGAGAGTCACTTAACCGCCAATTCCGTGGCAAGCACACAGCTACTAATATACTGACGTTTGTCTATGTTAACGACATATTTATACATGGCGACATTGCACTATGTGTGCCGGTTATCCACGCTGAATCGATACAGCAACAAAAAAGTCTGGAATCACATTATGCCCACCTGACTGTCCACGGGCTGCTTCACTTGCAGGGTTTTGATCATTTAGATGATGTTGAGGCTGCAACAATGGAAGCACTCGAAATTGATATTTTGAGTAAACTTGGATTCTCTAATCCCTACGATATCGTATAACTTATTATTTATTTTTATAAAACATAAGATACACCTACCTGTTTTTCTCTCTATTGGATATCCATGCCACCATTTAATCTTGTCACGTTAATATTTTTTCATGAATGATTCTATGTCCAAGAGTAGTTGGTTTGAACGTGTCGGCACGTTGCTGTTGCGTAAACCTGAAGATCGTGAACAGCTGATTACTCTGCTCCATTCCGCTTATGAGCGTGATCTGCTTGATGCGGATGCATTGACTATGATCGAAGGTGTGCTCCACGTCTCAGAAATGCAAGTACGCGATATCATGGTGCCTCGTTCGCAAATGGATACTATTGATATTGGTGATAAACCCGAGGAATTTATTCCGTTTGTGATTGAAGCTGCCCATTCTCGTTTTCCAGTGACAGATGGCAGTAAAGACCAGGTTGTCGGTATTTTGCTGGCTAAAGATTTGCTGCGCTACTACGCTGACGCAGGAGAATTCAATGTGCGTGATATGTTGCGACCTGTGGTGCACATACCCGAATCCAAACGATTGAATATTTTATTGAAGGATTTTCGTGGGAACCGAAACCATATGGCAATTGTGGTTGACGAATATGGTGGTATTGCTGGATTGGTGACAATTGAGGATGTTCTCGAACAGATCGTAGGCGAAATTGAGGATGAATATGATTTTGATGAGGCCGGCGATTATATTGTTGCAGATACTAATGGGTATTACCGGGTGAAGGCAATTGCTGAGATTGTGAGTTTCAATGAAACCTTGGGCGCAGATTTTAGTGATAAAGAGTTTGATACGATTGGTGGTTATGTTATTCATCAATTTGGTCGATTACCCAAAAATGATGAGTCAATCGTGATTGATCAGTTCCAATTTACAGTTTTGAGGGCAGATAGTCGTCGTTTACATTTATTGAAGGTTGAGAGAATAGACGCAGATCCAGATATGAAAACAGATGAGGCTGAATCTAATACATTGAATCAATAACTTAGTTTATTTATGCGGTATCAGATACCGTAGCCGGACATGTTTATCAAATAACGCCCTTCGAATACTTGAGATCAACCATTCAGAAATTGGATAATGTTTCCTTCCAAGACCGGTCATCATAATTATCGCCAAAGCGGCCAAGATAATTGACGCGAGACATGATTGTGAACAATCAGCGGTGACTGCTGGGCGGGAAAAACCGTCTTCTTCGGAAATATTTCCTAAAAATCATAAATGGGCGTGTTGCTGGCGATATCGCTCGGCTATGTTTTACTCAGGGTGATCAGGAATCAGGCGGATTGAGGGTGAAAATGGGGTTTTCGGGCAGACACTAGTTAAAGTTTCGAGGTGGCAGACATACCATTTTGCTTCTGCAGGAATGGTATGTCTTAATAGTAAAATAGTGATTAATGTCCGGTGGCGAAGTCTATCAATTTCTGAAAACTGAATAAATAGTCCTGCTGTTGTAGTGGAGTGTGACACTGTACGCAGTTCAGGTCATTTACTTTTATCGTGCCATCTGGATTGTAGACGGCGAAACCCCAGTCTCCTGTACGATCAGAGGTCTGATAAGCGCTATCCCAGTTATTTCTTTTTTCCATGACGGCTACAGCTGCGAGCTTGTCGATTTCGAAAAGACCGTCCTGCCCGGATATTATCTTGTCGCTGATATCCTTTTTAGGTTCATAGATTTCCATGATGACGATCGAACCCGGAGCTGCTTCTTCGCCTTTCTTATAGCTCTCCACAGCGATCTGGTTGGCGTAGAATTTTGCTACCTGAGTTTGATTGGCACGGTTGGCGACACTATATTGAGAAAAAATCTGCTCATAGCCCTCCGGCAGTTTGACGAAATCCGGGTTTCCGCCACCATTGGCATGGAATGGCAGCAACAAAGTCATCAGGGTAATAGTCCATATTCTTGATTTCATTTACGCTTCTCCTCATTATTGAATTGATGATCAAAAACGGTCGGGAGTAGCGGATGGGCAACTCTCGCCGTTTTCGATTTCATTATAGACATACAGACTGAAACTCGAAAGCAGCCATTTTGATTAATTGCTATTTCTGCTCTCAGCGTTGCTGATACGTGTGGTTTCTGATTCGATCCATACTTCCATTTTCTGAATCAGTTGGGTGGGTTCCATACCAGCCGGGTTGATGGGCTCACCGATACTGACCGTGATCGTGCCAGGGTATTTGATGAAGGAGTTTTTCCCCCAGAATTCACCCGCATTATGCGCAACGGGGACAATCAGCGCATTGGCATGTACCGCAAGCCAGGCACCGCCGATGCGGTATTTCCCCTTGCTTCCAGGAGGAACCCGCGTGCCTTCTGGAAAGACTACAATCCAGAAATTCTGTTTCAATCGTTCCTTACCTTGCTCGACAATCTGCTCCAGTGCGGCTTTACCCGCGCTGCGGTCGATGGCAATCGGGTTAGTCATTGCCAGCCCCCAGCCAAAGAAAGGAATGCGCAGTAATTCCTTTTTGAGTACCCAGACTTGCGGTGGGAAGATCTGCTGTAAGGCGAGTGTTTCCCAGGCAGATTGATGTTTGGATAGAATGATGCCGGGTTGTCCGGGTATGTTCTCCCGACCAATAACGCGATAGTGCAGACCGCAGATATGCCATAACAGGAGCAGCATCAGCCGGGTCCAGCCGTAGGTGACGCGATAGCGCTGATGGGGAGAAAGCGGATAACAGGCGAGCGTAACCAGTGCATACGGTGGCGTGATAATCGCCTGCAGCAACAGGTAAACCAGCGAGCGGGCACCCGCAAGCCACTTCTTTCTATGCGCCAATGCCAAGACTATCCACCACTGCAGCCAGATTCAGAAAAATTTGCGTGCCTTCAGGCAATTCTCCGGTTTTGTAAGTATTTTCGCCATGTCCGGTCAGTACCAGCACCGGTATGGCTCCCGCTTTGGCAGCCGCCTGCAGGTCGCGAGGTGAATCACCCACAGCCAGTATACGATCGAGCCCGATACCATAGCGTTGACTAATTTCCTCGAACATGCCGATACCGGGTTTGCGACAGGCGCATTGGTCGCTCTCAGCATGAGGGCAGAAAAATAGCGAATCAATTCTTCCACCTGCCTGCTGCACCATGCGAAACATCTTGTCGTTAATCGCGTTTAACGTGCTCATGTCGTGTAATCCACGACCGATTGTTGCGCAATTCATCGCAATGACTACCCGGTAACCGGCGTGTGTCAAACGTGCAATTGCCCGCAGGCTTTCCGGAATCGGTAGCCATTCGTCGGGTGATTTAATATAGGTATCACGTACCTGACTGATGACGCCATTCTGGTCGAGAATGATCAGTTTCATGGCAAATTTACCCTGCAAGACAGGCAATATCCGCTACCCGGTTCATTGCAGTTTGTAATTTTTCCAGTAGGGCAATGCGTGATTGCCGTAACAGCGGGTCTTCGCAGTTGACCAATACCTGATCAAAGAAATGGTCTACCGGATCCTTCAACGCCGCTAATTTTTGCAATGCACTGAAATAATCTCCGTTGGCAAAACCATTATCAACATCTTTTTCAATCGTGGAGAGAACCTGATAGAGGGTGATTTCTGCTGGTTCCTGTAGATTGTCCTGCTGCAGCGGCATGATTGGATCAGTTGATTTTTTGAGAATATTGCCAACACGCTTGTTTGCCGATGCCAGACTGGCCGCTTCCGGTAATGTTGTAAAAGCCCGCACGGCCGCGAGACGCTTGGGAATATCATCCAGACGCTGTGGCTGCAGGCTGAGTACGGCTTCGATTTCCTGCGGTCGATAACCTTGTTCACGTAGATTATAAGCAAGCCGGTCAAAAAGGAATTCCTTCAGTTGCGCAGTGAGCTGTGCTGAAACTGGCCGCGCCTGGCTAGTGCTCGGATCGCCAAGAATATCCATCGCTGTTGAGAGCAATGCATCGAGCTGCAGCGGCAGGTTTTTTTCAATCAAGATTCGGATGATACCAAGAGCATGTCTGCGCAACGCATAAGGATCCTTATCCCCACTTGGGGCAAGTCCGATGCTGAACATGCTGACCAGGGTTTCCAGTTTATCAGCAAGCGCCACGCATACTCCAACCGGGTTTCGTGGCAGTTGGTCTCCGGAAAACCGGGGTTTGTAATGATCCTCGATGGCAAAGGCGATGGTATCGGTAATGCCTTCGTATTGGGCGTAGTAACGTCCCATAATTCCCTGCAGCTCAGGAAACTCGCCTACCATGTCCGTCAACAGATCCACCTTTGCAAGACTGGCAGCCTGTTTTGCCTGTTTTGCCAGCTCATCGCCACCCAGTTGATTGGCGAATGCCTGCGCGAGTTGACACAGATAGGCAATGCGCTCTCCTTGTGAACCTAGCTGATGGTGGTAAACAACCTTGTCAAGGCCGGGCAGACGCGAGGCTAGAGTAGTTTTTCGATCCTTCTCAAAGAAAAACTGTGCATCCGCAAGTCTTGAGCGGACGACGCGCTCGTTGCCGGTGATTATCGCGGTTGCATCAGTTGGTGTGATATTGGCAGCGATCAGGAAGCGATTGGCGAGCTGACCAGCGGTATCCATCAGTGGGAAGTATTTCTGATTGGCCTTCATCGTCAGAATCAGACATTCTGCAGGTATCTGCAGGAATTTTTCCGGAAATGTTCCGGTGAGGATATTGGGGCGCTCGACCAGTGCAGTCACTTCATCAAGCAAAGCATCATCCTCGATTACGGTCAAACCAAGGCTGTTAGCGGTGTCTCGTAATCCGTTCCAGATGAGTTCGCGACGTCGGTCGAAATGAGGGATTACCGCACCATCGGTTTGCAGGCGTGCTTCATAATGATCTGCATCATCGATCACAAGTTGATCGGCTTTGGACTCGAAGCGGTGCCCCTGTGTCACATTGTTTGCAACCAGTCCAAACGCCCGAATTGGAACGACTACATTCCCATGCAACGCCAGCAATTTATGTACAGGCCGCACGAAATTCACATTCTGCCAGCCATCAGCCAATTGATAGGCCATTACCTTGGGAATCGGCAGTTGCTGTATGACCTCATCAAGGGCAATTTGCAAGCCTTCAGTCAGAAATTTTCCGGGCTGGATGCGATCCAGAAACAATACCTCGGATTTTGCTTCGCACACCTTCCTGAGTTGTGATACATCTGTCTCCTCCGCACCAAGCGCCGCCAGTTTCTTCAGCAGGGCAGGCGTTGCCTGACCCTGTACATCCAGGCCAACCTGAATTGGCATCAGTTTTTGCGAGATAAGTTGTTCGGGGGCTTGCGTCAGTATTGCTGTCATGTGGACAGCCAGTCGCCTGGGTGTGGCGAATATTGTCGTATGGGATGATTCCGTTACGAGATTCTGCCCACGCAGACTTTTTTCGATGCCTGCTGCAAATGCTGCAGCGAGTTTTTTGAGTGCCTTGGGCGGCAGTTCTTCCGTTAGCAGTTCGATCAGTAGATTGGGAGAATTCATGCGGACGCGGTATGTAATTGCTCAAGCAGTTCTTCTACCCATTCCCTGGGTGCCAGTGGAAAGGGGGGGTGCAGACGTGCGCGACTGTCGTGATAGGCATTCGCAACACGTCGCGCCAGGTTGCGAATGCGCGTGATATAAGCGGCACGTTCAGTTACCGATATGACGTTGCGTGCATCGAGCAGATTGAATGTATGTGCTGCTTTTAACAATTGCTCATAGGCGGGTAATGCGAGTTGTACATCCATCAGGTGGTTGCATTGCATTTCATACTCGCCAAAGGCAAGCAATAGAAAACGGATATCACTGTATTCAAAGTTATAGGTGGATTGTTCCACTTCATTCTGGTGATAGACATCGCGATAACTGAGTCCTTTGGTCCAGGTAAGATCAAATACATTTTCTACGCCCTGCAAATACATGGCCAGGCGCTCCAATCCATAGGTGATTTCACCGGTGATTGGCCGGCAGTTTAGCCCGCCTACTTGTTGAAAATAAGTGAATTGCGTTACCTCCATGCCATTTAGCCATACCTCCCAGCCTAACCCCCAGGCACCCAGTGTGGGATTTTCCCAATCATCCTCTACCAGACGCACATCGTTCTGCTGCAGATCCAGCCCCAATGTTTTTAGAGAGCAGAAATATAGATCCAGAATATCGCGTGGCGCAGGTTTGAGAACGACTTGGAACTGATAATAATGCTGTAACCGGTTAGGATTGTCGCCATAACGCCCATCTTTAGGACGACGTGAGGGCTGCACATAAGCCGCCTTCCATGGTTCAGGGCCGATGGCCCGTAGAAATGTGGCGGTATGGCTTGTACCTGCACCGACTTCCATATCGTAGGGTTGTAGAAGGGCACATCCCTGCTGTCCCCAGTATTGCTGCAGTGTCAGGATGATTTCCTGAAAAGTAGGTGCAGTCATGCTCTTACCTGTATGGTTTAAAACACGACGATTCTACAGGTTTTTGCGGGATGCCGAAAATACCATGATGCCACCTGTTAGCAATAGCAGGCCGATCAGACTCAGGACCGGTCCGTTGCCATACCGTACGTACGGAGTGCTGCCACTGAACCCCTGTACTTCCCCATTTAGCACGCCGGTCGTAAACATTTCCAGCGTTTGTAGCACCTGGCCACGTTCATTTATGATTGCGGTGACACCTGTATTGGTGGCGCGAAGCATGTAGCGTCCGGTTTCGAGTGCGCGCATTTGCGAAATCTGTAAATGCTGCCAGGGGCCGATTGACTGCCCAAACCAGGCGTCGTTGCTGACATTTACCAGTAGTTCGGCTTCGGGTAGTTGCCAGATGATTTCTTCACCAAATACGTCTTCATAACAGATATTGATCGCCACTTGTCTGCCCGCAAGCTGCATCGGCTGCTGGTTTTTGCTGCCACGGGAAAAATCTGATAATGGGATATTCAGCACCTCGACAATACGCCCAAATACTGGTTTTAGTGGAATATATTCTCCAAATGGAACCAAATGATGCTTGCGGTATTTTTGTTCGGGTGATGTTCCAAAACTAAACATCGTATTGTAATACTCGCCATCAGTTGCCCCCCGTTCCACCATACCAATCAGTACATCTCCCTGATTGCGTCGGGCATGATCTGCGAAAATCGATCGATATGAGGCGGGTAATTCTTCGCTGAACAATGGAAACGAGATTTCAGGCGTGATGATCAGCTGGGTCGAGCTCTCATTCACCAGCTGCAGGTAAGTCTGCAAAGACGTCAGTGTGTGATCGGGGCGCCATTTTAGATCCTGCGAAATATTGCCCTGTAGCAGGCTTACCTTGATAGGTTCACCGGATGGCGTAACCCAGCTGACCTGATGTAATCCCCATCCGACTAACCAGATTGCAATCAGTGGCAGACCAAATTTCCAGTTTCGCCATCGTTCCTGCCAGCAGGCTAGCCATGAAGCGGTCAATACCAGCAAGAAAGAAACGCCGTATACGCCAATAATTGATGCAAAACCGGATAGCGGACTGGCCGGTGCCTGAGAGTAACCGACTGCCAGCCATGGAAAACCGGTAAATAGCACACCCCGTAACCATTCACTTAATGTCCAGAGAGCAGCAATGATCCACGGCCAAACCAGTGGTCTGCGCAAAGCAGCAATACTGGCAATACCGGCAGCCAGGCCGGGAAATAGGGAAAGATAGATGCATAGTAGTATCAGCGCAATGATTGCGAGTGGCGGTGGCATACTTCCAAAATCATGTAGGCTGATGTAGAGCCAGCTTACACCCACGCCAAATAATCCCATGGCAAAACTGAAACTGATCAAGATTGTCTGAAAAGAGGAGGTGGTTTGACGCAGTAATATGCTCAGCAATGCCAATGTGAGCAGTGGTAGCGGATAAAAATAGAGTGGTGCAAAACCTGGCACTGTCAGGACACCAAGCAGACAGGCGGATAAAAGTTTTGAGATGGGTTTCAAATTAGTCTGGTTAAACAAAAATTCTTGCACCCTCAATTGACTTGGAGATTATCTGATTGATCTACCATTTGCCAAGCTCCACCACAATCTTGACCGGAAGATAAAGCAATACGATAACAATAAAAATATAGCCTGCAAATACAAGCGGGTTTTCCAGAAAACTATCTCTTAGTGTTTTTTGTTTTCCGGCTTGTTTCAGTCTGGCATATTCTGCACGAATACGTTGGGTGCGTGCTATCTGATAAGCATCCAGCAACTCTTTGGCTTCTGAATAACGTGAGTCATCTTGAAGCCAAAGTGCCGGTAATGAAATGCCCCAGTTGCCGGCGGATGTTTCATAGTACTCAATTTGCTTTTCTGTCAGCAGCGCGCGGATCTCATCTGCTTCATCATCTGGTACCCCTCGTAGTTTAAATAGGAGTTTAGACATTGCTGGAGAAAATAATTTATATTGTAGGGTAGAAGTTACGGTAATGTAGATACAACAAAGCCGCCCATAAGGCGGCTTTGTTGATGAGACCAGGCTTAACGTTTTGAGAATTGCTTGCGTCGGCGAGCTTTGCGGAAGCCAACTTTCTTCCGTTCCACTTCACGTGCATCGCGTGTAACAAGCCCAGCCTTCTTTAGAACTGGCTTAAGGGTTTCATCGTAATCAATAAGTGCGCGCGTAATACCGTGGCGAACAGCGCCAGCCTGACCAGATTCACCGCCACCATGTATGTTGACCATGATATCAAGGTTATTGGTATTGCCGGTCAGTTCAAGGGGTTGCCGCACCACCATGCGTCCTGTTTCTCGTGAGAAATACTCATCTATGGGCTTACGGTTCACGGTAATAATACCTGTTCCAGATTTGATGAAAACTCGTGCGACAGCGCTCTTTCTGCGTCCGGTACCGTAATTATATTGGATTGCCATAAGTGGTTTGGTTGTTATGTATTAATTTCAAGAGATTGTGGTTGTTGAGCGGCGTGGGGATGCGTATTTCCGGCATAAAGTTTCAGTTTTTTAAGCATGGCGTATCCAAGAGGACCCTTGGGGAGCATGCCCTTAACAGCCTTTTGTAGTGGTCTGTCAGGAAAGCGCGCGTGCATCTTGCGGAAAGTGGTTTCGTAAATGCCGCCTGGATAACCGCTATGGCGATAATACTTTTTGTCTTCAGCTTTATTTCCTGTCACTCGCAGCTTGTCAACATTGATCACCACAATGTAATCGCCCGTATCCACATGCGGCGTATAAATCGGTTTATGTTTTCCGCGCAGGCGGTGGGCGATGGCCGCAGCCAATCTGCCCAAAACTTTGTCGGTTGCATCAACCACAAACCATTCGTGATTGACTTCATGTGGCTTGGCAGAAAAGGTCTTCACTACTGATTTTCCTTTGGGTACAAAAATGAAGCGCGATTATCAACCAGCACCATGAAAATGTCAATCTTCTGAAGGAGTCTTGTCAAGCACCCATCAGACAGATCTTAGTCTTTTCAATAAATCGGCAATGTCATCCGGTATGGGTGAATTCCACTGCATCCATTGTCCGGTCTGTGGGTGGTTCAGCTCAAGTTGTTGTGCGTGTAACGCCTGTCTTGGAAATTGCAAAATCGTTTCAGCCAGATGAGCATCGGTTAGGCTGGGAATTTTTCCACCATAGACAGGATCCCCTATTAACGAATGACCAATTGCGCGTAAGTGAACGCGTATTTGGTGCGTACGTCCGGTTTCCAGGCTGCAGCGCAGCAGTGTATATGCTGAGAAATTTTCCAGAATATGGTAGTAAGTTCGTGCAGGCTTGCCGTTTTCGATAACCGTCATCCGTGTCCGCTGTCTGGGGTGTCTGCCAATGGGCGCATCCACTACCCCATCTTTTTTGATATTACCCAGCACAATTGCCAGGTAATCTCTTTTTACAGATCGTTGCTGTAATTGCCTGACTAGGTTGAGCTGTGATTCAATGGTTTTGGCAACAACAAGTAATCCAGATGTTTGCTTATCCAGGCGATGAACAATACCCGCTCGGGGGACGTGGTTGAGTTGCTCTGCATGATTGAGCAGTGCATTAAGCATGGTGCCCTGCCAGTTGCCGTTTCCCGGGTGAACGACGAGCCCGGCAGGCTTGTCGATTACCAGCAGCTGATTGTCCTCGTATACAATATTTAGCGGTATCGCTTCAGGATAATGGCAGTGGTTTGCATCGATCAGGTTGGGGAAAATCCGGATTTTCTCACCCCCCCATATTTTCTGCCGGGTATTGGCAATCATGCCGTCTATACTGACGCGGTCCTGTTTAATCCATTCTTGCAGCCTGCTGCGTGACCATTGTGGTAATAAATGAGCCAGGACCTGATCAAGACGCAGGCCAGCAGTGCTTTCGGGAGCATCCAGATCAAGCGTATCGCTATCCCGTTCAGTTGGCGTGGAAAGTGTTTGCTTTGCGTTATAATTCACGTGGTGAGGTTTGCGTCTGATATGACTCATTATTTGCTTCGGTTTTTGAAATGGGGCTGGAATTTCATTGCTTTTGGCGCGTGGTTGTTCTGAAAAATCCAGGCGACTGTAATCTTCTACTATAAAAGTATTCCTGAAAGTCTGGGTGGTTATCTGGGTTAAAATTGAAGTCATGAAAACGCTGTACGATAAATTATGGGAAAGTCATGTTGTGCATGCAGAGTCAAGTGGTACTGATGCCACGGTTCTGTTGTACATCGACCGGCATTTGGTGCATGAGGTGACAAGTCCGCAGGCATTTGAAAGTTTGAGGATAGCTGGGCGCAGGCCATGGCGAACCGGTTCAATTCTGGCGGTGGCGGATCATAATGTTCCAACAACAGATCGCCGGCACGGTATCAGTGATCCCGTATCGCGCTTACAGGTTGAGACGCTCGATCAGAATTGTGATGAATTTGGCATCACTGAATTCAAGATGGATGATCAGCGCCAGGGAATCGTGCATGTGATTGGGCCGGAGCAAGGTGCTACTTTGCCAGGGATGACTGTGGTTTGTGGAGACTCTCACACTAGCACACATGGGGCATTTGCCTGTCTGGCCTTTGGTATTGGTACTTCGGAGGTTGAGCACGTGCTGGCAACGCAGTGTCTTGTGACCAAGAAATCCAAAGCGATGCAGGTGCTGGTGGAAGGTGTGTTGCCCCCGGGTGTGACTGCTAAAGATATTGCCCTCGCAGTAATTGGCAAAATTGGCACGGCAGGTGGGAATGGATATGCCATTGAATTTGCTGGTAGTGCAATCCGGGCGCTGAGTATGGAAGGACGCATGACGCTGTGTAATATGGCAATTGAGGCTGGAGCGCGCGCAGGTATGGTCGCGGTGGATGATGTGACCATCGATTACCTCGGAGATCGACCTTTTGCACCAAAAAATTTGCTATGGGAGCAGGCAGTAGCTTATTGGCGGACGCTCAGAAGTGATGAAGATGCCTTTTTTGACCAAACGGTAAGATTGGATGCGACCAGGATCAAATCGCAAGTGACGTGGGGGACTTCGCCCGAAATGGTTGTGCCAGTGGATGGTCGTGTTCCTGTTCCATCCGATATTGCAGATGTGGTCAAGCGAAATGCTGTTATTCGTGCGCTTGAATACATGAATCTGCAGCCCAATATGCCCATTACGGAAATCTATCTCGACAAAATTTTTATCGGCTCCTGCACCAACTCGCGTATTGAAGATCTGCGTGCGGCGGCAGCGGTGGTGGCTGGAAAAAAAATCGCTTCCAACATCAAGCTTGCCATGGTTGTGCCGGGATCGGGTCTGGTAAAATCACAAGCCGAGCAGGAAGGGTTAGACAGGGTTTTTCTGGAGGCAGGATTTGAGTGGCGTGATCCAGGCTGCTCGATGTGCCTGGCTATGAACGAAGACCGATTGAGTCCAGGGGAGCGATGCGCTTCTACTTCCAATCGTAATTTTGAAGGCAGGCAGGGTCCAGGTGGAAGAACGCACTTGGTCAGCCCGGTAATGGCAGCGGCAGCGGCTATTGCCGGTCATTTTGTTGATATCAGTTCGTAATTTAATATTCCATTTCGGAGGAGTTTACCCATGAAAAATAACTACTTATTGCTCTCGTTGTTGGTCCTGATGTTATCGCTGTCAGCTTGTAATACCATGCAGGGTTTGGGTAAGGATGTGCAGCGGGGTGGTGAAGTAATTGAGAAAACAGCGCAGTAAACCTAAACCGGTTGTGAATGAATAGATGAAGAAATTCGAGCAGTGTCATGGTCTGGTGGTTCCGCTGGATCGTGCTAATGTTGATACCGACGCCATTATTCCCAAGCAGTTTCTTAAATCAATCAAACGTTCCGGTTTTGGGCAATATTTGTTTGATGAATGGCGGTTTCTTGATCATGGTGAACCGGGGATGACGGTTGCCCAACGCCAGATCAATCCAGATTTTGTGCTCAATCAACCAAGATACCGGGGTGCAGAAATTCTGCTCGCGCGCGATAATTTTGGTTGTGGATCCAGCCGTGAGCATGCGCCATGGGCGTTGCAGGATTATGGATTCAAAGTCATCATCACCCCCAGTTTTGCCGATATTTTTTTCAATAATTGTTTCAAAATCGGCTTATTGCCGATAGTTCTGGATGAGGCGATTGTAGATCGGCTGATCAAGGAAACGGAGGTGACTACTGGCTATCGTTTGCTCGTGGATCTCCATGCGCAGACTGTCTCTACTCCTTCGGGTGAGATTCATCATTTTGAGTTAGATGCTTTTCGCAAGCATTGTCTGTTGAATGGTCTGGATGAGATTGGGCAAACTTTGCAACATACTGAAAAAATCAAAGACTATGAAAAAAAACGGCGGGTGGAGCAGCCCTGGCTATTTTCCTGACAAAAGCGAATCAAAATGAAAATTGCATTACTGGCAGGTGATGGCATTGGACCGGAAATCATTGCGCAGGCTGAGCGAGTGCTGCTCTTTTTTATTGAAGAGGGGCACAAAATCGAGGTTGAACCCGGTTTGCTAGGTGGGTGTGCGGTTGATGTTTTTGGTGAGCCTTTTCCATCTGCAACGCAACAGTTGGCTGTCGATGCTGATGCGCTTTTATTGGGCGCGGTTGGTGGGCCACGTTACGATTTGTTGCCTCGCAACCAACGCCCGGAACAGGGATTGTTGTCTATTCGCAAGACTCTGAATCTATTTGCTAATTTACGACCTGTCATGCTGTTTTCTGAACTGGTGAATGCTTCCACGCTAAAAGCGGAAGTTGTCTCCGGTCTCGATATTCTGATTGTGCGTGAGTTAACGGGCGATATTTATTTTGGACAGCCGCGTGGTATTGAAATCAGGGAAGGTCAGCGTGTTGGTTTCAATACTATGATTTATTCAGAGTCGGAGATTGCGCGGATAGCGCACGTCGCCTTCCAGGCTGCCCGCCGACGTAGTGGCAGGTTATGCTCTGTCGATAAAATGAATGTACTGGAATGTACACAACTATGGCGAGATGTTGTCATTGAAACAGCCAAGACTTATCCGGACGTTACGCTTACGCACATGCTGGTAGATAATGCTGCCATGCAACTGGTGCGGGATCCCGGGCAGTTTGACGTCATAGTGACCGGTAATATTTTTGGCGATATTCTCTCGGATGAGGCATCCATGTTGACCGGTTCGATCGGCATGCTTCCGTCCGCGTCTCTTGATGAGAATGGCAAGGGGTTATATGAACCGATACATGGATCGGCGCCGGATATTGCCGGCAAAAATATTGCCAATCCGTTGGCTACAATTTTGTCTGTAGCGATGATGATGCGTTATTCCTTTGCTGAAAATCAGCTGGCTGCCAGAATAGAACATGCGGTACAGCGGGTATTGGCAGAGGGTTGCCGTACAGCTGACATCTTTGAGCCGGGTAAGCGTAAGGTCGGTACGGTTGAAATGGGTGATGCGGTACTGAGTCATTTGCGAACAGATTGCTAAAGCTGGTAGTTAAAACTTACGTAATCATCCTTTTTAGGTTCTTCAGAAGACCCATGTTGCGAGTATTTCCCACAGGGTTACCTATCAATTAAATTAATCACGATACGGGTTCTAATAATCAAATGAAAAGAGTTGGTTTGGTTGGATGGCGAGGGATGGTTGGCTCCGTATTGATGCAGCGGATGCGGGAAGAAAATGATTTTGATCTGATCGAGCCGATATTTTTTTCGACTTCGCAGGCGGGTGGAGCTGCTCCCGAAATCGGGCGAGCTGCTCCTCCTCTCAGGAGTGCTTTCGATGTCGATGCGCTACGGAAGATGGATATCATCATTTCCTGCCAAGGCGGTGATTATACTAATGATGTTTTTGGAAAGCTGCGTGCTGCCGGCTGGGGTGGTTACTGGATTGATGCGGCTTCTACCCTTAGAATGCAGGAAGATGCCGTCATTGTGCTCGATCCGGTCAATCGTTCCGTCATTGAGAGTGCTTTGCATCGCGGAGTGAAAAATTTTATTGGGGGGAATTGTACAGTCAGTCTGATGCTGATGGCGGTTGGGGGGTTGTTTGAGCATGATCAGGTTGAATGGGCAAGTATCATGACTTATCAGGCTGCTTCAGGTGCGGGTGCGCAAAATATGCGTGAATTGCTGACCCAAATGGGGCAGACTTATCAGGTTGCCAAGGATTTGCTGGAAGATCCAGCATCGAATATTCTGGATATTGATCGCCAGGTTTCACAAAAATTACGTGATCAGAATTTTCCAGCCAAAAACTTTGGCGTGCCGCTGGCTGGCAGCTTGATTCCATGGATTGATCGTGAAGTTGCGCATGGACAAAGCCGCGAAGAATGGAAAGGCCAGGCTGAAACCAACAAGATACTTGATCATGCTGCCAGTCCGATTCCGGTTGATGGTATTTGTGTACGGGTAGGCGCCATGCGCTGCCATTCGCAGGCGTTAACAATTAAACTCAAGCAGGATATTCCACTGGATGAGATTGATGACATGATTGCGACAGCTAATGACTGGGTGCGAATCATTCCCAATGAGCGAGAAATTACGACTAAAGAACTCACCCCGGTTGCTGTAAACGGTAAGCTGGACATTCATGTCGGCCGTATTCGTAAATTAAATATGGGTGGAGAGTATCTATCGGCCTTTACAGTAGGGGATCAGTTGTTATGGGGTGCGGCAGAACCATTGCGTCGCATGATGCGGATGATTATCAATGAATAAGTGCAATGATATTTTTACAGAAAATTTTTAAATGGAACCGATAAATTAAGCTGATTTAAACAATTAATTCTAATTCCATGTGGCATATTTCGGTGTTAGTATCAAAAAATTATTTTGAGAAATATCAGGGGTATATGTGTGAAAAAAATTAAATCCATGCGGAAGGTAATATTTCGTCCCCGCTTGCTACTCAATGTGTCGCTATTGATTTGTCTGTTCATGATGCCATGGATGGTGTTGGCTGCGGGCCTGGGTAAACTGACCGTGGGCTCTTATCTAGGGCAACCATTTAAAGCTGAAGTGGAGCTGGTTGCGGTTAAGGAGAGTGACATTCCGGCCTTGGCAGCGAAACTGGCGTCTCCGGAGGCATTCCGACAAGCTGGGCTGAAATATCTTGATTATCATGCTGGTCTATCGATAACGGTAGCACGGCGAGTTGATGGCCGCCCCTACTTGCAGATACTTTCTTCGCAAAGTGTGAATGAGCCCTTCATTAACTTGCTGATTGAGTTGAATTCATCGGCTGGTCGTTTACTACGGGAATATACTGTTTTGCTGGATCCGGCAGAAATGCCACTCACACCACAAGCCCCTGTTGCACAAAATGATGCGGTTAAAGTGGTAACCGAAAAATCTGAGGGAGTATCTGTCAAAGAGGCGCCAAGCGCCAAGCCGACAGCATCAAGTGTGGCGTCACCCTCTGCTCGTGACTGGAGTGAAACCAATTATGGTCCTGTAGTGCCAGGTGACAACCTGACCCGGATTGCACGGCAAATCACACCGGATGGTGTTGATCTTAACCAGATGTTGGTTGCGCTATACCGTGCCAATCGGGATGCTTTTATTGAAAAAAACATGAATTTGCTCCGAGTGGGAGCAATTCTTCGTATTCCTGCGCAGCAGGAAATTGCTTCAATTTCACCCAAAGAAGCAGTGCGTGAAGTTAGGACGCAGACAGTCGATTGGCATGCTTATCGGCAAAGAGTGGCTGATATGGCCAGCGGGCTTACCAGTGTGCAATCACAGCAGTCAGCATCGGGAAAAATTACATCAGTTACCGATGAGAGCGATCTGGCAGAAGGTGCTGTATCCCAGGAGGTATTGCGACTTTCTAAAGGAGAGTTACTCCAAGACAAACAGCCAGCCAATGCTGAAGCTACTAAAGACTCAACTCAGCAGTATCAGCAAATGATGGAAGAAGACGCCATCGCTGAAGGACGCGCGTTGCGAGAGGCAAATGAACGCGTTTCTCAGCTGGAACAGAATGTTAATCGGTTGCAGCGCTTAATGCAGCTTAAGGATGAAGGAATCGAGTCGACACCGCTCGAACAACTTTCTAAGCCAGTATTGCCGTCGGTTGATTCAGTTGGTGCAGAAGCACCATCAGTACCTGTAGTTGAATTGACTGATCAGGATCTGGCAAGGAACTCAGTTATGCCGGAATTTACAATTCCGGCTCAATCAGTAACAGACCCGTTGTCTATGGCTATTTTGGAGCCCGGTCTTGCTGAGACGGATGAGTTCGCCTGGTTGGATGAACTCATTAATTTTGTAGTTGAAAATATTATGCTGGTTGGTGGTGGGCTGGCGGCTTTGCTGGCTACCTGGCTTGGTGTTTCTATGTTTCGCCGTCGCCAGGAACAAGCGGAGATGGAAGCATACAATGACATTGACGACTATGAAGTGATTGGACTTGGAAGTGATTCGGAAGCCGTTGCTAAGCATAAAGAAGAGGCTGCTGATCCGTCTGGTTTTTATCGGGATGCAGAAAAGGGTGAGTCTGAAGGAGTGACTCCCAACCCGGCATTCTTCTTTGGTAAGAAGCTGGATGAGAATCCGTTTACAGAAGAAGTGGTTACAGACCAATCTTCTCAGATCAATCAGGACGATTCGACCGAAATATCGAGAATGTTTCAGGATGACATTAAAATTAATATTAATTCTGATGACAGAGAAGAGGAGGATAAGCAACTTGCTGACATTATGGTTGAGGACACACTCGATAAGTGGCGATTCCCAAATAACGAAACTCATGAAGCTGAGAATGCCGAAAAAAATATCTTTAAGGAGGATACCTTGGTTGATGAGGTTGTGACTCCTGGAGAAGATAACCAGATTGATTTTGAATCGGGTTATTCAGACTATACGGAAAAATCTGAGAATAAACTGACCGGCCTCGGCGAGAAATTCGCTCATATTGATCTTAATCTTGGCGATGCATCCGCAGCATTACCGGCAGTCGACGATGTGGTGGAAACAGAAAACGATCACTGGCAGGAAGTGGCAACTAAAATTGATCTGGCGAAAGCTTATCTTGAAATGGAAGACTGGGATGGTGCACGGGAAATTCTTCAGGAAGTTCTGCAGGAAGGTGATGTTGAACAACAAACGACGGCTCGAACCATGTTGTCTGAGATTGGTGGTTAACCTGTTGAACCGGATAGATAATTTGCTAAGATGCGATCTAGCTGGGGCTCGGATTGTTATTTTAGGTGGCTTTCCAATTGATTAGTGTTGCGTTCTTCAAGGGTTTCCGTAAATAAACAGTTTTCATGAAGACTAAGTCCGAAAAAAGAATGTATTGTACGTATTGTGTAGATACAACGATATTTTGGGGTTGCCTTTAGTCGAGTCTTCTTATTCCGTAATCGCTATTTGGAATTAACCGCTGGCAATCATTTCTCTTCCTCATGAAAATTGCTCTAGTACTGGAGTACGATGGACAGGGCTACTGTGGCTGGCAGAAACAACCCACGCATCCATCCATTCAGTCTGAACTGGAAAATGCGTTATCACTCATTGCTTGTCAGCCAATTTTTACGGTGGCCGCAGGGCGTACCGATACGGGTGTGCACGCCTTATATCAGGTTGTCCATTTTGAAACCAGCGCCATGCGTCCAATGACCGCCTGGGTTAGGGGGGTGAATGCACTGGTATCACCCTCACTCTCGGTGCTGTGGGCTGGCGAGGTTTGTCGCGATTTTCATGCCCGCTACAGTGCAAATGGGCGTACTTACGTTTACCGCTTATTGAATCGCCCCGTTCGTCCGGCAGTTCTGCATGGAAAAATTGGTTGGGTTCACGATCCTCTCGATCTGGATTTAATGCGGGCTGCATCGAGATGGTTGGTTGGGGAGCATGATTTCAGTGCATTTCGTTCTGCCGAGTGTCAGGCAAGAAGTGCGGTACGTCAGCTATATAAGCTCGAGATTACGCAGCAAGGACCACTCCTGATTTTTGAGCTTTACGCCAATGCGTTTTTGCAGCACATGGTTCGCAATATTGTTGGCAGCCTCATTTATATTGGCAAGGGCCGATATCCTGTCGAGTGGATACGCATGATTCTGGATAAACGTGATCGTGCTTTGGCGGCTCCAACTTTTTCGCCGGACGGCTTATATCTGGCGGGAGTGCATTATCCTGATATGTGGCGCTTACCCTCAATAGAGACACTGCACACGGGCATATCGTAATATTTGGCAAAAGAATAAGGAAGGTTCTCCCTATGAATGCTCGCATAAAAATATGTGGCATCACTCGTCTGGAAGATGCGCTGGCAGCTGTGGCGTCTGGAGCAGATGCGATTGGTTTCGTTCTATGGGAGCAGAGTGCGCGTTTTATTGCTCCCGTTGATATCAGAAAAATTGTCGAATCTTTACCGCCTTTTGTGCATGCTGTGGGTGTGTATGTCAATCCAGAAAGGGCGTGGGTGGAGGAAAGTATAACGACTGCAAATTTAAGTCTGTTGCAGTTTCATGGCGATGAATCCCCCGAATTCTGCAGTCAATTCCATTTGCCTTATATCAAGGCGTTTCGTGTCAGGGAAGGGTTGGATTTGCTACAATGCGCACGGCGATATGCGAATGCGCGTGGACTGCTGCTGGATGCTTATCGGGCAGGTATGCCGGGCGGTACAGGCCAGGTATTCGATTGGAAACTGATTCCTGCTGCGTTATCCGTGCCTTGGGTGCTGTCGGGTGGGTTGCACCCGGAAAATATTATTGAGGCAATTCGGCAGACGCGCCCGCCGGCTGTGGATGTGTCCAGCGGAGTTGAACTGGCACCCGGTATTAAGGATATCAATAAAATTGCTGCATTTATGCAAGGAGTCAGAGCTTGTGAAAATTTATGATCTACCTGATAAACATGGTCATTTTGGCCCTTACGGTGGTACGTTCGTAGCAGAGACGCTGATTACGGCACTGAACGAGCTATGCGAGCATTATGAGTTTTGTCGTAATGATCCAGTATTTCAAGCGGAATTTTCTCAAGAACTTAAACATTACGTAGGACGTCCTAGTCCGGTATATCATGCGAAGCGCTGGTCAGATTACTTGGGTGGCGCACAAATCCTGCTAAAACGTGAGGATCTCAATCATACTGGTGCGCATAAAATTAATAATACGGTTGGTCAGGCACTTCTTGCGAGGCGTATGGGTAAAACACGCGTTATAGCAGAAACGGGTGCTGGTCAACATGGTGTAGCAAGTGCTACGGTGGCTGCGCGTTACGGCATGGAGTGCGTGGTTTACATGGGTGCGGAAGATATTAAACGACAGGCAACCAATGTTTACCGCATGAAATTGCTGGGTGCAACGGTCATACCTGTGGAGTCAGGCTCGCGCACGCTTAAGGATGCTCTCAATGAGGCCATGCGCGACTGGGTAACCAATGTCGAAAATACCTACTATATTATCGGTACCGTAGCCGGGCCACATCCCTATCCAATGATGGTCAGAGATTTTCAGGCTGTTATCGGTCAGGAAGCCAAAATACAAATGCAGCAGGATTATGATCGTCAGCCGGATATCCTGATAGCCTGTGTTGGTGGGGGATCAAATGCAATCGGACTTTTTTATCCATTCGTTGATGACGATAGCGTGCGTATGATTGGCGTCGAGGCGGCAGGTAAAGGTATTAGTACGCACCAGCATGCCGCTACACTGGTTACTGGCAGGCCGGGTGTGCTGCATGGTAACCGTACCTATCTGATTCAGGATGAGAATGGTCAGATAGTAGAGACTCATTCCATCTCTGCCGGGTTGGATTATCCAGGCGTTGGGCCTGAGCATTCCTGGCTCAAGGATTGTGGACGCGCCGAATATGTCGCGGTAACAGATGAGGAGGCATTGTCGGCTTTTCATGCTCTTTGCCGTTTTGAGGGCATTATCCCCGCGCTTGAATCGAGTCATGCGCTGGCTTACGCTGCCAAGCTGGCTCCCACGCTGGATAAAGATAAATTGTTGCTGATCAATCTTTCAGGACGGGGTGATAAAGATATGGCAACTGTTGCGGAGCAATCGGGAATTGAGCTCTGATCACGTGGTGATTATTAACTTGTCTGCTGTCTAATTTATTTCACCAGAGAATGGAATGAACCGAATCGCATCAACTTTCGCAGCATTAGCGCAACAAAAGAGAAAAGCCTTGATTTCTTTTATCACAGCTGGTGATCCTGATCCTGCTGCTACGGTGGCGCTGATGCATCAGCTGGCACAGTCTGGTGTGGATATTATCGAATTAGGTGTGCCGTTCTCGGATCCAATGGCGGATGGCCCGACTATTCAACGTTCTTCAGAGCGGGCATTAAAGCATCATGTTGGCTTGAAAGATGTGATTGCCATGGTGGCTGAGTTTCGCCAGCAGAACCAAACGGTACCGGTGGTGTTAATGGGTTACGCTAACCCTGTTGAAGCGATGGGATATGCGGTGTTTGCTAATACTGCCAGTCATGCAGGAGTTGATGGGGTTCTGGTTGTCGATTATCCACCGGAAGAGTGTGCCGAGTGGGTGCGGCAATTAAAAAAAATGAGTATTGATCCGATTTTTTTATTGTCCCCCACGACACCGGAGTCGCGCCTAGAGCAGGTTGCCCAGTTAGCCAGTGGCTATGTTTACTATGTTTCATTAAAAGGTGTGACGGGTGCGTCACACCTCAATTTGGATAGTGTCAGAAATAAACTTGGCCAACTTCGGTCGTATATTAGTCTTCCAATTGGAGTGGGTTTTGGTATTCGGGATGAGGCAACTGCTCACGCGGTTGCCCAATTCGCTGATGCAGTGGTGGTTGGTAGTCGCATTGTCGAAGAAATCGAACAGGCTTCCCGCGATGACCTGCTGACAGTTGTTGGCAATCTGGTTGTCTCCTTGCGCTGCGCCATTGATCGCGCGAATATTGATGATGTTGTCACGGAAAAATAAGTCATGAGCTGGTTCCACAGTATTATTCCACCCAAAATAAAACGTAAGGAAAACGGCGAGAGAAAGGCTGTGCCACAAGGCTTGTGGAGCAAGTGCGCAGTTTGTGAAGCAGTGCTTTACTATACAGATCTGGTTAAAAATCTTAACGTTTGCCCGAAATGCGGGCATCACAATCGTATTGCTGCACGTGAACGGCTCGAGTTATTGCTGGATCCAGCTGATCGCAAGGAAATTGGGGCAGATGTAATTCCGCTGGATCCGCTCAAATTCAAGGATGGTAAACGCTACACCGAGAGGTTGACGCAAGCAAGTGAATCTACTAATGAAACGGATGCTTTGGTCACGATGCAAGGTAGCATTCTATCGGTGCCGGTCGTAACAGCTGCATTTGAATTTGGTTTCATGGGTGGATCCATGGGATCAGTAGTGGGCGAGCGTTTTGTTCGCGCCGTTGAGGTCTCGCTGAATCAGCATTCGCCTTTTATCTGCTTTAGTGCAAGCGGCGGTGCGCGGATGCAGGAGGGGCTATTTTCACTGATGCAAATGGCTAAAACCAGCGCAGCACTGGGAAAATTGACAAAAAATAAATTGCCTTTCATATCAGTGCTGACTGATCCCACAATGGGAGGCGTGTCAGCAAGTTTTGCTTTTATTGGTGATGTGGTGATTGCAGAACCAGGTGCCTTGATTGGATTTGCCGGGCCGCGCGTGATTGAACAAACCGTCAGGCAAACGTTACCCAAAGGATTTCAGCGGGCCGAATTCTTACTTGAGCACGGTGCAATTGACTTGATTGTGGATCGTCGTGAAATGCGAGAACGATTGGCCAATTTATGTAATTTGCTGCTGCGTACACCTGCGCTACGAAAATAGCGATAACCAGATGCTTCGTTTTGTAATAACGCTATCCATTCCTGGATGTGTCTGTCGATAATTCAATCGGTTATGGCGCCAAATAACCTTGTTTTTGCTGCGACTATCGTTGAATCATGGCAGCTAGATCGCTAGAAGACTGGCTGATTTACCTGGAGCAACTTCACCCCAAGATGATTGATATGGGATTGGGACGAGTGCAGCAGGTCAGACTGGCTGTCGGTCTTAATCCTCAATTTCCAGTCATCACGGTAGGAGGGACAAATGGAAAGGGTTCGGTCTGCGCTATGCTTGAGGCAATTCTGAGTGAAGCTGGCTATTGCGTTGGCTGTTATACGTCACCACACCTGCTGCGTTATAACGAGCGGATACGCATTCACCGCCATGAAGTCTCCGATGACGCAATATGTTCCGCATTTTCTGCAATAGAATCAACGCGACAGATATGCCAAACTTCACTGACTTATTTCGAAGTCGGTACGCTTGCTGCCATGTGGCTTTTTGTACGGCAACCAGTAGAAGTTGCAATCCTGGAAGTGGGATTAGGAGGGCGTCTGGATGCGGTTAACGTGTTTGATCCAGACTGCGCTGTGCTGACCAGTATTGATCTGGATCACCAGGATTACCTCGGCAACACTCGTGAGGCGATTGGTTTGGAGAAAACCGGAGTATTTCGTGAGCATAAACCGGCCGTGTGTGCCGAACCGGAAATCCCGCCCCTTGTTCGTCAACATATGGAGGCGATGGGAGCGGAGCTTTTTCTGTTGAACAAGCATTTTAGCTATCAGTCGGAAGAGACATGCTGGCATTATCAAAGTCGTCAACGCCATGATCGTAATTTGCCGTTTCCCGCTCTGACCGGCGCTTGCCAGTTACAAAATGCCAGCGCCGTATTGGCAGCGCTGGAAGCAATCGAGATGAAACTCCCGGTCGCCCAGGACTGCGTTCGCCGGGGCCTGGAAAGAGTCAGTCTGTCAGGGAGATATCAGCGGATTGCCATCAATCCATCGGTTATACTGGACGTGGCACATAATCCTGGAGCAGCGCGACAGCTTGCTGTTAATCTGAATGCCACGGTAATCGATGGCCTCACCATTGCAGTTGTGGCCATGCTGAAAGACAAAGATATCGTTAATACGATACGTGAATTGGCCAGTTCAGTGGATCGCTGGGTAGTCGCTGGGCTGGAAGTATCACGCGGTGCCTCAGCCAGTGAAATCCGGACTGGGCTTCAACAAGCGGGCATTGAGCATCATCGTCTAATCGGTGTCTTCCCCGATGTTTCGCTTGCCTATGCTTATGCCTGTGACTATGCCGATGAAAATGATAGAATATGCGTGTTCGGGTCGTTCCACACGGTTGGTGTTGTGCTGGGAGCATTTGGGGCTGTCAACCGTTGAAAAAGCGTAAATCAATATGAACAGAAATATTAGTGAAGAAGAAAATCTGCTGCGGAAGCGAGCAAGGAGACGCTTGGTCGGCGCGATAACACTTGTTATTCTGGCAGTGGTTTTTTTGCCGATGATTCTTGATGATGAACCCAAACCGGAACAACAGGAAATCGATATTCTGATTCCACCCGAAAATTTGGTGGATGAGTCTTATCCGTGGATAACCCCGGAAAATCATGTGGCTTCAGATGATCATAAGCCTGATCTGCCGCAGGAGGGGCTGCCGTTACCTTTCAGTGATGAAATATCCGCTATGACTGCTGATAACGTGCCTGATTCCGTGAGTACGGATGGTCGGATTCCGGTTCCTGTCAGAAAACCTGCGCGCATACTCACGGTTACACAGTCATCACCTGAGAAAAAAACTACTCCAGAGAGCGTTAGCTCGGTTAAGAATTCCGAGGGTGCGTATGTCATTCAGCTGGGTGCGTTCTCCGATCCATCCAAAGCAGGTCTGCAAAAACAGAATTTAATAGCCGGCGGAGTGAATGCCTATACGGAGACGATCAATATTGGCGGCAATGAAATGACACGTGTACGTATTGGCCCGTTTGCCACTCGTGAACTGGCAGAAATTGAGCATGACCGGCTAAAACAACTCGGCTTGAGCGGCGTTGTTACTAGTAAATAAATGACTGTTTTTGATTATTTTGTTATTGGGGTCGTCTCGATCTCTGCGCTGCTAAGTATCACTCGCGGTCTGGTTAAAGAGATTGTCTCGTTGCTGGCGTGGATTATTGCTTTTTTTGCGGCCAGTCGTTATGCCGCTGAGGTTGAACCTTTATTATCTGGTTTAATTGAGGATAACTCGCTGCGTATGCTGGTAGCCTATGCACTCACTTTTTTCATGGTTCTGGTTATAGTGATGCTGTTATCGATGTTATTGTCCACTTTGACCAGAAGTGTTGGGTTGGGCCTGGTAGATCGGATGTTGGGGGCAATATTTGGTTTGGCGCGTGGTGTAATCATTGTGATTGCTTTAGTGTTGGCCGCTGGATTGACACCGTTGCCACAATTACCTGTCTGGCAACAGGCTGTACTGAGTAAGCCACTTGAAATTCTGGCAACTGACATCATTCCATGGCTACCGACAAGTTTCAGAGAGCTGATTGATTTCGAAAAGAAGTAAAATGTAACGATGACGGAATCTTGCAATTGGCACGGCCGTCAGTAAATGGTGGCACAATTTTCTACTGAACGACTTTTTCCGGTGAGCGCGTTATGTGTGGGATTCTAGGTGTGGTGGCGCGGACACCCGCTAATCAACTGCTGTACGATGGCCTGTTGATGCTGCAGCATCGTGGCCAGGATGCTGCGGGAATAGTTACCGCCCAGGGAAACACGTTTCATATGCACAAAGGGCTTGGTATGGTGCGTGATGTGTTTCGTACTCGTAATATGCGTGCCTTGGACGGAAATATGGGTATCGGACATGTTCGTTATCCAACTGCCGGGTCATCCAACTCGCCCGCTGAGGCTCAGCCATTCTATGTCAACTCCCCGTTTGGCATTGTACTGGCCCATAACGGTAATTTGACCAACGCCGATGCGCTCAACCAGGAACTGTTTCTGGCTGATCGTCGTCATGTCAACACCAATTCCGATTCCGAAGTATTGCTAAATGTATTGGCACACGAACTGCAGGAACGGGTGACGGGTTATCAGCTTGACCCTGCTGAAATCTTTTCGGCTGTATTCGGTGTGCATGAGCGTTGCCAGGGTGCCTACGCCGTCATTACCATGATTGCCGGCTATGGCCTGTTGGCGTTTCGTGATCCTCATGGTATCCGTCCGCTGGTATTCGGTTCGATTGAAACCGGGAATGGTACAGAATACATGGTGGCATCAGAGAGCGTGGCACTAGATACACTTGGGTTTCGTCTGATCCGGGATGTTGCTCCTGGAGAGGCTATTTTTATTGATGTCGATGGTCGTTTTTACAGCCAGCATTACCTTGGTCCGGCTAGTTTGAATCCGTGCATATTTGAATACGTTTATCTGGCGCGCCCGGACTCCATGATGAATGGAATCTCGATTTATGAAACACGGTTGAACATGGGTATCAACCTGGCGGACAAGATCAGTACAGCTATGCGTCATCAGGATATCGATGTGGTGATTCCAATTCCTGAATCCAGCCGCCCGAGCGCAATGCAGCTGGCCAACCGGCTTGGGATCGAATTTCGTGAGGGGTTTGTCAAGAATCGCTATGTTGGTCGTACATTTATTATGCCGGGACAGCAGCAGCGCAGAAAATCAGTACGCCAGAAACTGAATGCGATTGAAATTGAGTTTCGTGGTAAAAATGTGTTGCTGGTGGATGATTCCATCGTGCGCGGTACGACCAGTCGTGAGATTGTACAGATGGCACGCGAAGCAGGCGCAAATAAGATTTTCTTTGCCTCTGCCGCACCACCGGTGCGGTACCCGAATGTTTACGGAATCGATATGCCCACCCGCCAGGAACTGATCGCGACTGGTCTTACTGATGAAGAAATCTGTCACAAGATCGGTGCAGATTTTCTGGTTTTCCAGGATTTGGATGCGCTTAAGCAGGCCATAACCCGCGCAGATTTGTCGGTAAAAAGCTTCGAGACATCCTGTTTTGATGGTCATTACATAACAGGTAATGTTACCCCGGATTATCTTTCCAGAATTGAATCCAAGCGCCAGAATGTGGGTTCAGCTCAGGCCGTACATGCGACTCAGCTGGATCTTGGTCTTGTACTGTCCGATTGATTTGTAGGAAGCTAAAATGACTAAAGAACTGGAGCTGGAGACACTGGCCATCCATGCTGGAATTGAGCGCAGTCAATTCAATGAACATTCTGAGGCACTCTATCTGACCTCCAGTTTCGTTTTTGATAGTGCCGCACAGGCGGCAGCACGTTTTTCTGGAGATGAGCCGGGCAACATCTATTCCCGGTTCACCAATCCAACAGTTTCGATGATGCAGACGCGCCTTGCTGCGCTGGAAGGTGCTGAAGCCTGTATTGCAACCGCATCGGGTATGTCGGCTATTTTGTCGTGTGTCATGGGCCTGCTGTCTGCAGGAGATCACGTTGTTGCCTCACGCAGTATTTTTGGCTCGACCGTCAATCTTTTCTCTAATATTATCAGTCGTTTTAATATCGAAACCACCTTTGTTTCAGCGACTGATCCAACTGAATGGCAACAAGCCATCAAATCCAATACCCGCTTGTTTTTTCTGGAAACACCTTCCAATCCGTTAACAGAAATTTCCGATATTGCAATATTGGCAGACATTGCTCGCAAACACAGGGTATGGCTAGTGGTTGATAACTGTTTCTGTACGCCTGCATTACAACAGCCACTCAAGCTGGGAGCAGATATCGTCATTCATTCTGCGACCAAATATCTGGATGGTCAGGGTAGGGTGCTGGGTGGCGCCGTATTAGGTAATAAAGATCTGCTGATGGATGGGGGAGTATTCGCCTTTTTGCGTACGGCGGGGCCGACATTGAGCGCATTCAACGCCTGGGTCATCCTGAAAGGATTGGAAACCCTGAATTTAAGAATGCAGGCTCATTCTGCGCATGCGCTTGAAATTGCGCAGTGGCTCGAAACTCATCCGAATGTTGCACGGGTTTACTATCCGGGGCTATCCTCGCATCCGCAGCATACGCTCGCGATGCAGCAGCAGAAAACGGGTGGTGGAATCGTTTCGTTTGAAATTACGGGTGGCAGAAGTAGAGCATGGCAAGTTATCGATTCTGTTCAGCTATTGTCGATTACCGCGAATCTGGGAGACACCAAAAGCACGCTTACTCACCCTGCTTCCACAACACATGGGCGCATCAGCCAGCAGGCGCGGGATGCAGCCGGCATCACCGAAGGACTGTTGCGTATTGCGGTAGGGCTGGAGTCACCTGAGGATATCAAGGCAGATTTGTCACGCGGCCTATGAAAACGATGCTCCGTAAATGAAGCATGATTATCTACAAAAAATACTGACTGCTTCTGTCTATGATGTCGCAGTAGAAACCCCACTCGAGGAGGTTTCACTACTTTCCTCGCGCATGCATAACCGGATTTATCTCAAGCGAGAAGACCTGCAGCAGGTCTTCTCCTTCAAGCTGCGAGGCGCCTACAACAAAATGGCCAAACTCACACCCGAGCTGCTGCAGCATGGCGTGATTGCAGCTTCTGCTGGGAATCACGCCCAGGGTGTGGCGCTGGCGTCGCAAAAACTTGGTTGTCCGGCCACGATTGTAATGCCGACTACTACTCCGCAGATCAAGGTTAACGCCGTGATGGCACGTGGTGCAACTGTGCTGCTGCATGGGGATTCCTACAATGATGCTTACGAATACGCATTACAACTGGCGGAAAGGGAAGGTACTACCTTCGTGCATCCCTACGATGATCCTGACGTCATCGCTGGTCAGGGAACCATTGGTATGGAAATTCTGCGTCAACATCCAGACAAAATACATGCTATTTTTGTCCCGATCGGTGGTGGGGGATTGATTGCCGGTATCGCTGTCTATATCAAACAACTTCACCCACTAACAAAAATAATTGGTGTAGAGCCAATCGATTCCGATGCCATGTTTCAGTCATTACAAGCTGGACGACGTGTTACTCTCTCGCAGGTTGGGTTATTTGCTGATGGCGTAGCGGTTCGTCAGGTTGGGGAAGAAACCTTCCGCTTATGTCAGGAGTGGGTGGATGAAATTATCCTGGTCGATTCTGATGCTATCTGCGCGGCAACTAAGGATATTTTCGAGGATACGCGCGTCATTCTTGAACCATCTGGTGCGCTGTCGGTTGCCGGGCTCAAGGCTTATGTCGAGCGCGAGCATCTGCAGCATGAAACTCTGGTGGCGATTGCCTCTGGGGCCAATATGAATTTTGATCGCTTACGTCATATTTCCGAGCGTGCGGAATTGGGTGAGCAGCGTGAAGCGATCCTGGCAGTCACCATTCCGGAAAAACCAGGTAGTTTCAAGAATTTCTGTAACTTGCTGGGGATGTTAAGCATTACCGAATTCAACTATCGCTATGCCGATACCAGCGAAGCGCACGTATTTGTCGGTGTGTCGGTCAGGAACAAAGGAGAAGCGCTGGATCTGATTCAGCGCCTGCAGGCAAATGCTCTGCAGACGGAAGATATGACCACCAATGAAATGGCTAAGCTGCATGTGCGTCATATGGTTGGTGGGCGTTCGTATCAGGTAAAAAACGAAATTCTTTACCGCTTTGAATTTCCGGATCGTCCTGGTGCACTGATAAATTTTCTGAACCAGATGAGCAGTCACTGGAACATCAGCCTGTTCCATTATCGTAATCATGGCGCAGATTTTGGGCGTGTACTGGTCGGCATGCAAGTGCCGCCTGATGAAAAAAATGAGTTTGGTGTTTTTCTCGACAAACTTGGCTATCGTCATTGGGATGAAAGTGACAACCCGGCATATAAGCTTTTTTTGTCTTGAATTCTTGGCTAAGCTCCATAAATTTAGGCTGTTCACGTATTAACACCTTGCGAGCATTGTTAATACTGTTCCGTGTTCGGTTTTTGGTAACATCCCTCTTCCCTTCTTAATACTTATTAAAAATATTTTATGAATTTAGATAGAGTCAGTTCCGGTAACAATCTTCCCGATGAAATTAATGTCATTATCGAAATACCTGCCTTAAGTGATCCCGTTAAATACGAAGTTGATAAAGAAACGGGCGCGATGTTTGTTGATCGTTTCATGAGTTCAGCGATGCACTATCCCTGTAATTATGGTTATGTGCCGCATACCTTGTCGAAGGATGGTGATCCGGTGGATGTGCTGGTAGTGACGCCCGTACCGTTGATTGTTGGTTCAGTTGTTCAATGCCGACCAATTGGGGTGCTGAAAATGACAGACGAATCGGGTGACGATGCGAAGATACTTGCGGTTCCAATCAACCGGTTGTGCAAGGCCTACCAGAAAGTGCAGTTGCTGGATGATATGCCTCCTTTATTACTGGAGCAGATCGCACACTTCTTTGAGCATTACAAGGATCTGGATGAAGGGAAATGGGTTCGTGTACAGGACTGGGGCGGGCTTGAAGATGCTAAACAGGAAATTCTGTCGAGTATTGCTATGTACAAGGAAGCACCCGTCAAGCCTAATTTCTGATTTAATATTGAGCAAAAACAAGACGCCTGCTGGATAAAATTACCCAGCAGGCGTTGCCGATTTAGTTGATCACATTGACAGTTTTTTGGGTGGTGTTGCCTTCCGCATCACTGGCCTCTACCGTGATGATGAACCATGTACCACGTGGGGCATCATCCCAGCTTCTCCAGCGATAGCCTACTGTATTGCCGGAGTGGGAAGCAACGAGGTTGCCGTTGATAGACAACGTCATTTTTTCCGTGGTCTCACTGGCTTTGGCGATTACCGTCTGGTTACGTTTCACTTTCATGCCGTCAGTAAGATTGAACTCTGTAATTTCAGGTAATGCCGGGTCGGTAACGGGATCATCTGATTTATCAGAATTTTTTACAGTGACAATGACCGGTGCAGAGTTTCCTTGATTACCAGCTGCATCGAACGCATGGGCGGTTATAGTGTGTTCTCCCTCTTGCAGTTGGGTGGTATCAAGCATAAAGGCAAAAGGTGCATTGATATCACTAATGGTCGACTGTCCATTGACGCGCAACTCTACTCGCACCACCCCTTTGTTGTCAGAATAATTCACATCCACTGGAACACTGCCTGATATTTGCCCACCTGTCGGGGATGCAATACTGATCTCGGGTGATATGTTATCTACACTAATTTTTTCATAAGCGGCTTCCACAGCGCGCGCAGCATCGATACGTCCATGACCATAATATTGATCAAATCCGGGTTCGCCTAAATCAATCGCCGTTGTCTTGAGTAGTTCATCGACATCTGCAGGCGTGAGATCTGGATTAGCCGATAACATCAACGCGACAGTGGCGGCAGTAATCGGGCTGGAAAAGGAGGTGCCGGAAACATAACTATAGCCACCACCATTGGTTGTCGTGTAAATACTGACGCCTGGTGCGGCGATATCGACCAGCGGTCCATAAGTCGACCAACTGGCGCGGGCATCATTGCTGCCAGTGGCAGAGGCGACAATCAGGGCATCAGTAGGAGGAGAGTTTAGCAGTGCACCGGTATTGCCAGCCGACATGACGACAACCCCACCCTTGCTGCGCATATAATTGGCAGCATTGTGAATCGTTGTGCTGTCTGCGCCACCGTAGCTGAGATTAGCCACTTGCGCACCGTTATCTGCCGCCCAGCGAATTGCCTGTGCCATAGTGCTGATGTAGGCCATGCCGTCAGGACGAGCAATGCGAATCGGCATGATACGCGCATTCCACGCTACTCCGGCGCTGCCCTGGCCATTGTTGGCGGCTGCAGCCGCAGCACCAGCTACTTTGGTGCCATGGCCGTAAATATCCGAACTGTCTGCATTGTTGTCGTACATGTTCCAGCCAGGAACCATGTTGACTGCGAGATCAGGGTGGCTGCTATCTACTCCGGTATCGAGAATCGCGATGGTGATGCCATCACCGGATGTAATATCCCATGCAGCAGGTGCGCCTATCTTGGGTAGCGCCCAACTATTTCCCAGGGAGGGATCGGTGACGATTTGTTCTGGTTCGATCAGTCTGTCAAGTTCGACAAACTTAAAACGCTTGTCTTTGCGGAGCTTGTTCATGAATTTGACTTCATCCACGCCATCCGGCAGTTCATAAATATGGGCATTGAGTTTTGCCAGTTTGCGTCGGGACTTGATACCATCCACCTTATCGAGGGATTGTGCAGTCACACCCGCGCGTGGAGTGACCAGCAAGCGACCCTTGGCCCATTTGCCGGAATCGGGGGATGACTTTGAAATAACGGGCTGCTTGCCGTTTGCTTCTTTGGTTACTTTGGCAGTACTTGCACCAGGAAACGCAACTAATAAACCCAGAAATAGCAAATGAATGGTAATACGGTGTTTGGGAAACAAAAAAGATTGCATGATGCTTGGCTCCTGTAGTTGAAAAAATGCCGACTAAAGGTTTGCAAGCACGCTTGAGTGGAAAGCATGAAATGCGAACTTCGGCAACCCCGCTTTCTTGAGCATTTGTCAAGATCGGAAGCTTTGCGCCCCTACCTCACGATAGGTTAGCCTTTATCGGTAAGAGTTACTGACGGCGGTAGACTGGTAAACTTAAGATATTCTTTTTGAGACGTGACAAATACTTTTCTGTGAAACGACTTGTTAGTATTCGACAAATAACATATTGAGATGAAATAACCTAATGACGAACAACGAAAAATACCGTATCGAAGTCAAGGTCAAAACCACTTATCTACCGGATCAATCAGATGCTGAGGCAGAGCACTTCGTCTTTGCCTACACAATCACTATTGTTAATATTGGTAGTGTGGCGTCACAGCTCATCAGTCGCCACTGGATCATCACGGATGGGGATGGCAGCGTGCACGAGGTGAGGGGACTGGGGGTGGTGGGAGAACAACCTCTACTGAAATCTGGAGAGTGTTTTGAGTACACCAGTGGAACTGCAATTCTTACACCAGTGGGTTTCATGAAGGGTAGCTACCAGATGGTGGCTGAGGATGGCTTCTGTTTTTCCGTGGAGATACCCGAGTTTATTCTGAGTGTGCCGAGGGTGCTGCATTGACTGATGGAGCGAATCTAAGCGGTAAGCTCTATCTGATTCCCACTCCGCTGGGTAAGGATGAGATCACGTCGGTTCTTCCAGCCGATGTGCAGCGGCGATTGTCTACCATCAGGCACTTTGTGGTAGAGCATCCAAAAACTGCTCGTTATTTTCTCAAACAGATTAATGGGTTGCCACCACTGGCATCTCTTGAACTCGCAGAACTCAACGAGCACACGGCAGCAAAAATGCTCCCGGATTTACTCTTGCCGCTGCTGAATGGGTGGGATGTTGGATTGCTGTCAGAAGCTGGTTGTCCAGCGATTGCTGATCCGGGTGCGGCACTGGTGCGGCTCGCGCATCAACAGAACATCCAAGTAGTGCCACTTGTTGGGCCATCGGCCATTCTTCTGGCATTGATGGCTTCTGGCCTGAACGGACAACACTTTTGCTTCCACGGGTATTTGCCGGTTCCGCAGGATGAACGTGATCAGAAAATCCTGCAAATTGAGAAGCGTTCCCGGCAGGAAAATGAAACGCAGATATTTATCGAAACGCCATACCGCAATCTGCGTTTACTGGAAGCGCTGCTATGTTGCTGTAACGCGCAGACACAACTGTGTCTGGCATGTAACCTGACGCTGACAAACGAATATGTTTCCACTCGGACAGTGGGTGAGTGGCGTCAGAATAGCTTGCCAGTCATCCACAAGCAACCGGCTGTCTTTTTATTGCAGGGATAAGGATGTCAAATTCGGTTTTTATAAAAACAACACGAAGCTTATACGCTGGTTGGGGTATCTTGCTGCTGTTATTCGGATTAGATGGGATGTACGCATACGCTCAGCCTGTGTTGGGCGTAAAGTTGGCCGTGGGTAGTCGCGCCACATCGCTGCATGCTGCTTCTACTATACATGCTGGAGGTGTATGGCATTCTCTTTACTTGCCGTATAGCCGGATCGGTCCGGTTTATCCGGCCCCGCCCTTTTATCCAGACTGTTTCTTATTCTTCAACTGTGGTGCTATTTTTGCACCTTATCCACCACTGATGGAGCGTAGACAGAAATTACCACCTCCTGCAAAAGTTTATGGAGAGCAGTATCAGCCGGATGTCGCCATGGAAGCTTGGCGTGCCAGTCTACGATCCGCACCGACTCCTTTTCGTACCGACGAGCGCCTCATTCAACCTCAATTCCGCGATCATAGTCTGATTCGCCCGGAATACGAGAAAACTGGCAAGCCATTACTAAATTTGCCGTCGAGGTAATACAAAGATATGCCACAGAATCCGGTCCATCTTCGATTCAGTTATCGACTGTCATACGATCACAAATCATCTGACAGGTAGTTTTTTGCTGAATATTCTTGTGGTTTTCCGAGTTGCTGTAGAGGGGATGTCGTAGTGGACAACCCAATTAAATACTTCCGAGTCGCTTAAAAAGGAATATCGTCTTCCATGTCATCAAATCCGCTGCCGGTTGGAGCGTTGTTTTTGCTGCCGGAATGACTGCTCTGATCACTGTCGTGGTCATTTGGAGCATCCTGATGGCTTGCACCAGAACGGCTGCCAAGCATCTGCATGCGGTCGGCAACAATTTCGGTGGTATAGCGCTCAACGTTGGATTTATCCGTCCATTTACGAGTTTGTAAACGACCTTCAATATAAATCTGCGATCCTTTTTTGAGGTACTCGCCCGCGATTTCGGCTTGTTTGCCAAACATGACGATACGGTGCCATTCGGTACGTTCTTGTTTTTCTCCGGTTTTGTCTTTCCAGGTATCGGTAGTTGCAATATTCAGGTTTGCCATTGCATCTCCGCTGGGCATATAGCGAACTTCCGGATCACGTCCAAGATTTCCAATCAACATGACTTTGTTCAATGAGGCCATTTATATACTCCTTTCCAGTAACTGAATCACTTTATCTTCCTCAAATCCTTTCATATCTACTTTCAGGTAGGCAACTTGTTCATTGGCTAGTACCAGTGCTTCACTAACACCGGGTAATTTCACCAATGCCTCCGAGAGCTGACTGGCCTGGCTGCTATCCATTTCACCAACCGCATACATTTTGGAACGTACCGCTGCTGGCGTCTGCATGGTGATCGCCAGCAACAACCAGATTACCAGCAGCCCGCTGCACAGAGCAGTCAAGGCAAAAGCACCGTAATGCTGAAACAGATAACCGCCAAGACTCGCCCCAACGAATGCGCCAAGAAACTGAGTGCTGCTGTAAATGCCAATGGCCGTACCTTTCGCGCCGACTGGCGCAATTTTGGAGATCAGAGAGGGCAGGCTGGCTTCGAGCAGATTGAATGCTGTAAAAAATACCAGCAGTGCGAAAGCCAGTCCCAATAGTGACTGACTGAACAGCCCCATAAGAATTTGCCCGGATAGTAGTAATGTTACAGCAGAAACAAATACAGGCTTCATCTTCGATTTCTTCTCGGCATAGATGATGGCCGGAAGAATCAGCATGATCGATAACACCAGCACCGGGAAATACACCTGCCAGTGATGATCAGCTGCAAGACCGGCGTTGCGTAATGATAAAGGCACGACTAGCCATAATGCCATCAGTACTGCATGCAGAGCAAAAATGCCATAATTCAACCGCAGGAGTTGCGAATTGTTCAGTACTGTTTTGAAGCGGTTGGACGCGACTTCGGTATCCGAGTGGAAGCGACTGACAATCGGATCAGGCACCACCTGATAAACCACCCAGATGGCGAGTATCGCCAGTAAACCGGTCAGTAGGAAAATTCCCGGTACGCCGATCCAATGATTGAGTATGGGCGCCAATATCAGCGACAAGGCAAATACAACACCAATAGTCATGCCTATCATTGCCATGGCTTTAGTGCGGTGCTCTTCCCGGGTGAGATCCGCAGCAAGCGCCATGACTGCCGCCGAGATGGCTCCTGCCCCTTGCAGAATTCTACCAAAAATGACCCAGTAAATATCAGCGGCGCTGGCTGCGACAAAGCTGCCCAGCGCAAATAGAATCAGCCCAAAATAAATAACCGGTTTGCGCCCAATCCGATCGGATAACCAACCAAAAGGAATTTGCAAAACAGCTTGTGTCAGTCCGTAAGCGCCCAGTGCGATGCCGATCAGAGTAAAACTGGTTCCGCCCGGCATATCTTCCGCATAGAACGAGAATACCGGCAGAATAATAAACAGGCCAAGCATACGCAGCGCATATACGCCAGCAAGCCCGATGGAAGCCCGTAACTCCACCGGCGTCATTTTCTCGGTAATTTCAGGAGAGGTTTTTGATGGAGAAGTCGATGACATTAAGCTGATCAGTGATAGGATATGAATCTAAAATCCGGCCATGATAGCAGGTGTCGACTGGGGCTTCAGATTTTTCTGCTGACAGGGGCTGATTTACATTCACTGCAAAGCTTTAACAAACAGCAGCGCTGCACGCGCTATGATAGATGGCTTTCCGTTCGAATTTAATGATTAAACCGTTTTTTCTGTAAGTTTGACTCTAATCGAAAAAGTGTGCTTGTTTTTTCATATACTGCCGGATTTTTTATGCTGTTGTTTAATCTCTGGCAACACAAAGTGAGAGTTCAAGTGTTTGCCTTACTTAGGGAACCTCTGAATAACTGCCATTTCGAGCATAGCGAGAAATCTATATTGTTGATTGCCAAAGATTCCTCACTACGTTCGGAATGACAAAGGTGAGTTAATCAGAGCCTCCTTAGATAGAAACAAAATTAGAGGCCAAGTGTTGCAAGTGGTGATTTCATCGGCACGGCTCACTACTAGCCTATCGATTTTTTAGAATTTTCCATTTCCCCGCCGCAATCAGCTTATTTTTAAGTCCAGGCAGCGGGAAATCGAGCGCATACGCTTTCTGTGCATAATCATTGGCTTTTTCATAATTTTTCTGTTTGAGATGTAATAGACCTAGATTGTAGAGTGCTGTTGCGTTTTCTGGTTCAAGATTAACAGCAATTTCCAGTTGCTCGATTGCTTCTTTATTGCGTCCCTTCTGTAAGAGATAGCCGCTGTAGATCGAGCGTACCGTGGTATCGGTAGCGTTCATACGCATCGCCCGATCGAAATAGCATTCTACTGGATACCTCAATCCATGAAAGCGTGTCGATTTATCCCGAATAGACAATTTCGCCAGAGAAACCAGTGCGCGATGATGGTTAGGCCAGGCGTGAAGGGTGTAATTCAGATCTCCTGCAATTGTCCCCGTCATGCCACGAATGAGATTTTCCACATCATGGTTAAAGTGATGATTTTCTACTACATCCAGATCTGCTTGTAAGCTATGGCGATTGACATAATCAAAGGGTCCGAAATGTGCTCCTGAAAGCTTGCCACAATAAACGTCGCCGGGACGGGCAGCCATTGCTGAGTTTAATATAACCGGGGTTATACCTATCATGGCGGGTATCAGCAAGTATCCGATTAATTTCTTCATAATCCTCATAGCGGCTCCTGAAAAATTTAGTTGCGGCCTATTTCCCTGATGATGGAATGGCATTCAGCAGTATGGCTAAATCTCCGGTCGTTGATGCCCTGGAATTTGCCGATATTTTGTCCACAGAGGCTACCGGCGCGCGGCCTTTTTGTAATAGTGCCAGAAAATGGCTGAGTGCTTGCTGAATTTCTTTCGTCGAATCCAGTGGCGTAATTGTATCGATGCCCATACTTTTCAGTTTTTGTGCCGTATCACCCACCGGGTCGGTCAACGCCAGTATTGGCCTTTGCGTGCGCAGGTATTCGTACAACTTGGCTGGAATCTGATTATTGCAGTTAGCGGCTTGCAGCAGCAATAGCCCATCTACCGTCAGCATTTCGGATAATGCCTGTTTGTAAGGAATGGGGGGCACCAGGGAAACAATCTGTCCGATTCCAAAACGGTCAATCAGCGACTGCAGATAATCTTCATGGTGGGAAGCGCGCAAGAGAATACTTAGATTATCTGCGCTGATTTCTCTCCGCTTGAGCAAGGCAGCTATGGCCTCGAACAAATACGTGGGGTCGCGTTCAGATGGATAAATAATCCCGCTATGCAATAGCACCAATTTCCCGGAGCCAGCAGAAGCGGATCGTGCTGAGGAAGGTAAGCCCGTAAAGCTGGACTCATCATAACCATTTTCGATTAGCCGAAAACGAGAGGCGGAGACATCTGGAAATCTTGTCTGATAATCCGTAAGTGTGCCAGGGGTGGTAAAAATTGCTGCCGCACAATGTTTCATCGTCTTATTTTCTATCCATTGATAGGCGCGATAAGTGGATGGGTTCCGTGGATAATCAGGTTGCACCATTGGATCCCTGAAATCGGCTACCCAGGGAATGTTTGTAAGGCGGCTTAGGGTTAATCCAATCAGATGAGCGGTTGCTATGGGATAAGTGGACCAAATTATGTCTGGTCGATATTGCCTGATTAGCTTTAATCCTGCCGGAACAGCTCCTAACCACCAGCTTGCCCAGCGATCCGGCAGAGACAGTATGCGTGGGTAACGCCCCTTGATGGATAGGTGCTTGGCAGTGTCCAGCGCAAAAGCATGCTGTACTCGAACTGTATCCGGAATATCTGTCAGCTGGCTTTTATCGATCTGCTGAAAGGCGCGTGGATGAGCACTGAGCACAATCGGTTCCCATCCATGGTCAGGGAGATATTGTGAGAAGCGAAGTGTACGCTGGACCCCGCTGCTACCTCCCAATGGGGGGAAATGATAGGCAATCATGAGAACGCGCTTCACCATGATCGCAACCAGTTTCCAGTTAATTGTGCCACCTGGTCACGCCACTCGCGAGTAGAAAAAGTATGGTTAGCTGTTGCTAGATGGGATAGTTTGACTTGTTTGGTTTTGAATGTATTCTGCCAGTCGACTGAAGTATTGACCAGATCAAGAAACTCACGTGCAGTCACATCCTTGCCGCTAGTAATAATCAGAACTTTACCCTGAAAATTTTGTAAACCGTTAAACATACGCTCTGGCAAAGATAACTGACTACACGAGTAGCCAGGGTTTTTCGATGCGGTTGAGGTGTTGCCAGCACGTGACAGACTGTTGATAAGCGTATAAAGCGAGCGTACCGAAGCAATTGGATTGAATTGTCCACTAATTAGTTTTTTCCAGAATTCAACCTGAAATAGCCGCGCCAGATAGTGGTGACGCAGATACACTTTGGCGATTCCTTCTTCGGTCCGTACCCATGGGTTCAGTAATACCAGTCCACTGATGCGCGTATCCTGATGCGCATAAAACATGGCTGCAGAGGCGGCATCACATAATCCCCAGATCACCACATCCTGCAAGAACGAACATTCCGTAAGGAAAAAATTAACCGCACTGGCAATATCTTCGTCCACAGCTTCAAAGCTGCGTATATCACCTTCACTATCCCCCATGCCACGAAAATCAAAGCGTAGACATGCAATATTCTGTCGTGCCAGCTCACGGGTGAGTAACACAAACTGGCGATGACTGCCTGCACGATACTGCGGGCCCCCAACTGCAACCAGTACGCCGCGTGAGCATGGGATATCTGGCAGGCTCAGAACACCATAAAGCCAGCGTGATCCACAATAAATACGTATCGCCTGTTCATGGTAATTCATGATTTCGAGCGGGGAAAAAGTCTGGTCGTCGCAATAATCAATTCAGGGCATTCACTGATTTCCTGCGTTGACCAGAATGGTGAACCTGGTAGCACAGTTACCTGGGTAATCACCCCTGCTTGTTGCCATGATTGAATCATTGCTTGACTTGCGGGAGGCTGTTCGCGCCCTGCCTGCGCAACAATTTCAAACCAGTGAATTGGTTGATTAGCCACTGCCAGTTGATTGATTTTCAGGTTATCAATAGTGATCGCCAGTGTGGGCGAGAGGGTGTAACCTGCTATTTCAAGAGAATTTCCGGCCCAAAGCTGCTCGCGCAACTGTTTAACATTGGATGTCACGCTGCTATCAGTAGCAATCAGTTCGTTTCCCAATCGCAAGCGTAAAAACTGGGTTAAAAACGAATGTCCATTAAGGACGGGTTGCCATAAAACAAACTGCACAAAATCTTGTGCAGCCTCCTTTGCATAATCCAGTGCTAACAGTGCGCCTAACCGTAACCCCCAGATATGAATTGAAATAAACCCTTGCTGTATCAGCCATTGTCTCGCGCAGGCAATATCCTGTTTCCATATTTCCCAGGCAGCATCGGAGAAATCTCCCTCACTGTCTCCGCAGCCATACAGATCGATTTGCAGTACCCCCAGCCCAGCCGCAGCGAATGCTCGCGACTGCAACGCAGCCATGCGCCTGGATTTATTCATTTCTTCAGCAAAGGGATGAAGATAGAGAATGGCATCACCCCGATAAAATACCTTAGCGGGTGGGTGGTACAAGCAAAAACGCTTTCCCGGAAAAGCATCTAGAAAAAAGGGATCAGCAGGCGGGCTGTCCATTAAACTATACTGATTATCCAGCGAGTTTTTGCTCGACGAATCGTGTCAGGCTGCCCAATGTTTCAAAAGTCTGGGCACTGATTTCGTCATCATCCACTGAAAAATCGTAGTAATCCTCCAATGCAGTAATTATATTGATTACCGCCATCGAATCTAACTCGGGCAGATTGCCGAGCAAGACCGAATCTTCCCCGAGAGTCTGCATTCTGTCGCCCAGACTGAGCACGTCACCCAATATATTCCTGACTTCTTCCAGATGTTGCATGATTACTCCAAAAATAACCTTTTATAGCAAAGCGGCTATTTTAACCCAGCAAGGTATTTATTGCAGACAGGGAATTAAGGGTAAATTATCGGACAGTACTTTGTACTGTCACGATGAATATAGTCAAGCGGGGTCAATCCACTACTTCAAGGTTGACGCGTGCTTTTCCCTGCTTCAAGAAATCGAGCTCTTTTGCAGCTTGACGAGTCAGATCAATGAGATTGCTGTTTTTTGTTGCCATTCTGTCATTTATTTTGACAATTACACTGCGATCATTTTCTAGATTGATCACCTTTACCTTTGTGCCGAAAGGTAATTTTTTGTGAGCGGCGGTTAGTTGATTCTGATCAAAAATTTCACCACTGGCCGTTTTTCTGCCCTGAAATTTATCGCTGTAATAAACAGCTGTACCCGTTTCGGCCAATAGTCCACTGGAAAAGGTGATCAGAAAAAGAATCATTGTGGTCAGACCGATTGCGCCCAAACTTCTCATGTCAGGTTCCTTTTATAAAAAATTAATAAATAGATGCTTGTATTTTCCTTCAGCGACTTAGGCGCTCATCATATTCAGGATTTATACCGAATGCAATCAAATATATGTTGATATGGTCAGAACAGAAAGCGGATAGAGTTTGCTAGCGCAATATCAGTTTAAACTTCTGAGTTTTTAGAGACGTCCTTTGGCGATCCGAATTGTTAAAGGTGCGTATAAGTTGGGTTGTGTATCCATTTTATAAGTGCTGGATAGGGTATCGGACGGCTGAAATAATATCCCTGTTGCAAATGGCAATGATGATCGTGCAGGATTTGCATTTGTTGTTTTGTTTCTACGCCTTCCGCAATGATTGCCAAATTGAGATTTTCTCCTAATCCTATGATTGCTTGTGTGATCATGAGATCATGCGAGTTCTGGCCCAATGCACGAATGAAGGATTTGTCGATTTTTAGGGTATCGATGGGCAGATCCCGCAGCAGGCTGAGCGACGAATAACCCGTGCCAAAGTCATCCAGCGCAATTGCCACACCCAGTTTTTTGATTTTGCCAAGAACCTCCCGGGCGAGTGGAATATTGTTGACGATTGCATCTTCGGTAATTTCCAGAATCAACGAGCTCGCGGGTAATCCAGTCTGCTGCAAAGCATGAGAAACCACCTGCACAAAGCCTCCAAAAAGTAATTGACGCGGATTGACGTTGACCGAGATACAGATCGATCTGTCCAGAGACTGTGACAAGTTGTGGGCAGTAAGACACGCAGCCAATAATACCTTTTCTCCTAGCTGCTCAATGACACCAATTTGTTCCGCGAAAGGTACAAAATCTCCAGGAGTCAAAAATCCACGCTCCGGATGTGACCAGCGAACCAGAGCTTCGATACGCAGTAGGTTCTGTTGCCTGACATCTACAATGGGTTGATAAAAAACTTGTAGCTGGTCATTATCCAGTGCGGTTCGTAATTCCTTCTCAAACGCAAGCCGATCACGCGTCCAGACAACCGATAATTCCGGTGAATAAAAACTGAAATTATCTCCACCGGCGTGTTTGGAATGATACATAGCGGTTGCGGCATGTTTCAATAACGTTTCACTTTCATCGCCATTCTGGGGGTAAAAACTGACTCCTATACTGGCCGTTACAAAAACATCTTGATCGACAACTGAAAACGGTTGCCGGATCACTTCCAGCAACTGCTGCGCCAGTTGCATTGCGACCCCCGTACTGGTTTGCTGACAACTCACGAGTGCTACGAATTCATCACCGCTCCAGCGTGCGAGGTAATTCGAATGATTGGGTATTTCCTGTATTCGCTGCGCTACCTTGCGCAACAATACATCTCCTGCGCGGTGACCAAGCGCATTATTAATTTTTTTGAAATTATCCAGCGCCATGAACAGTATGATAATACCTTCACCACGAGCTTTTGCTGCCAGCTCCAGCTCATCAAACTGGTCCAGCAGCAGCAGTCGGTTTGGTAACCCGGTTAGCAGATCATAGTTTCCCAGATGGGTCACTTTCTGAGTCAGTTCGACGTTATCAGTCATATCGTTGATGGAAACCACAAATCCCATCAGATTGTTTTGTTCGTTGTGTATCGGTTGACGAGTCAGGCGCACCATCCGTTTCTGACCGGTTGCTGTTTCCAGAGAACCCTGTGTGGCCAATTTATCCGGTGAATCAGATATAAAACTGTTGTTACCCAATTCTTCCACGTCAGTTTTGCCTGCGACTTTTAATTTAAGCGCTTGTTGTAAAGATTTTCCCAACAACAATTTTTGTTTGATCCCCAGAATTCTTTCCATACTGCTATTCACCGTAACAATACGGTTATTGATATCCGTAGTAATTACACCATCATTAACCGATTCCAGAGCAGTATCGGCGTATACGTTGACGGCGAATAACGAGCGCATATACTCGTTGAAGCGTTGCCAGTTCCATAGCGGATAAATTGCCAGCATGCCCAGCAAAGCGGGCGCGGGAGGAATCCATATCTGCAGCCAGTCAAGTATCACCCCGACAATAGCAAGGCTACCCGCAAGCATCACCAGCAGTAGCGGTAGTGAGAAGAAACTGCTCAACAGTACGGCTAATATGAGCATGGCCAGCACCCATACGACCGAAATAGAACTGGAAACAGTACGAGATACCGGATATACCATTCGATCATGCCGCAGCATTTCAAAGACGTTTGCATGCCACTCCACGCCGCTCATCGGCTGATGGCTGTCAGATGAAACCGGTGTGGCAAATCTTGATCCCAGCCCGGTCGCCGTTACACCGACAAGAATAATTTTATTCTCAAGTTGCTTGAGAAGAGATGCGTCGTAGAATACCTGTGCGTAAGAAAACTGCTGAAACGTTCCTGGCGGCCCGGCGTAGGGTATCAATGTTTCTTGTGAACGAATCCATCTACCGATATTTTGTAGTGATTTTACGTCCGAATTTGTTGCTGGATGGTTGTCTGCGTGGTGTCTGGCCTTGTGCAGCAAAGCCAGACCCATAGCTGGCCACTGGGGAGTGTTAATCCCGGCATATAAAAAAACCCGTCTTGCCACGCCATCACGATCCAGTTCAATATCCGCATGCCCGAGCGTAGCGCCGGCACGGAAAGCCGTTAGCGGTTCGATAGTGTAGAGTCGCTTTGTCACGGGATCCGACGCCGGCACAACCGGTAAAATCACTGAGCCATGTGTGGCAATAGCGGACGCCAGCAGTTCATCGGCCAACGGATTATGAGATTCCGGCTCAGCAAACAGCACATCCAGCAGCACGATATTGTTACCTGCCTGCGTAAGCCGATTGATCAATTCAGCATGGATTTCACGTGACCATGGCCAGTGACCGAGAGCTTGCAGGCTTTTTTCGTCGATGGTGACAATCACGATTTCATTATCTGGAACAGTTTTTTTGAGAGAAATGAAGGTGTCGTAAACGAACCAATCCAGCCGCTGCAACGCTTCAGAAAAAGACAACAGCCAGACAATTGCCAGCAGTAGCAGCGCACGCCACACCAAAGGTTTGGGGAGCAAGAAGCGATCCACGGGAAATATCACAACAGCACCAGTAGCGGTAGCAGTAAAATTATCAGCCAATAAGGTGTGGCATGCGGAATATCAATGGATTGCGCAGCACCATAAGGCCCTTCAAAACCATCTGTCTCGATTGTTCTGGTTCGTAGAAAATACTTGCCGCCTTGCGGTCGCGGCAGCGTGATGAAGGCATTTGCTGTTTCCTGATCCAGTAATACCTGGCTGAATTCCTTATCACGTGCCAGCTGAACATGAAATTTCTGTCCTTCAGTTGCAGTGCGCCACGAAAAAGTGATACTGGATTTGTCTACTTCCAGTTTTTCCAGAGAGGGCCCTGGAACAGGTACCCGGAATTTCATAGAATCACTGAATGGCCCTGTACCTTCTTCAGCAGCAACAACAGAAGCAATTCGCCAGAAATAGTTGCCTGGGGTCAGATCATTCTGCAACTGCAGGCTGGTTTCCGCCACTTCATCGCTAAATAGTAGTGGTGGCAGAAAATTTGACTCGCGGCTGATTTCAACCAGGTAACGCGATGCGGCTGAGTGTGCTGCCCACTTTAATACGGGTCGCTCGCCAAGCAGGATGGTGTCGGGCTGGGGTGTAATCACAAAAGGAGGTTCTGGTCGGGCGTTGATCGTTACTGCTTTGATCGCATCATATCCTTCAAGGCCGGACTTATCGATTGCACGCACTCGCAACCAGTAGTTTCCGTCTGGGAGATCGCCTTCACGAAAAGGAAGCGTAGTGGTTACGAACTCAGTCAGCATATGCTGAAATTCGCTATCCTTTGCAATTTGTACGCGATAGGCCTGTGCACCGGCAACAGCTCCGACGGGAATAATAAGTGGAAGTCGCTCAAGTAACGCAGGGGTGGTTGACAGATCAGGCGCCGGCAAGAGCCTTACCGGGAGCAAAGGCGGCATCCCCCTTAAAGTGACCGAGCCATACCCCTTGTCAACATTGACGGCCTGTTTTTCTCCGCTCACTTTCAGCGCACCAGTTAATACTTCGCTGGCGGTGGCATTATCCTGCAGGACACCAACCCGGAATTTAGTACCTCTTACCGAGCTGATTGCGGAAGGTGTTTTGATGCTGAAACGTGAGTTTGACCTGGGGTTTTCTGGAACCACACTTTCAACCCGTCCATAGTTGAGTTCGACAGCGGTTTTTATCAGGCCAGCGTTACCGAGAATTTTCAGATTATTCAGACGGATGCTGCTATTTTCCTGAAGTCGTAAACGTGAACCATCGGAAAACTCGATAGTGACAAAGCTGTCTACCTCACTCAGAATTGCATCGCCGACAAAAAGCTGTAAATCGGGTGCTGCCTGCAAAATTTTTTGAGAGTTGCCGCGCTTGACTATTACTTTGCCATGAAGACTGACAATACGCGCGCTGGCAGATTGTCGGGTGGTCCACGCCAGTGGAATACGAATTTTTTTCCCGGGTGGAAGGTGATAAGGATTCTGCACGCCATTGAGTTGTTGCAACTGTTTGACATACTTGAAACTTATCAGGTGCTGTTCAGCGAGATTCCATAGATTGTCACCTGGCCGCACGGTATAAATCCAGTCGTCTGCCAGTAAGCAAGATCCCTGTAGTATCAGGCAAGTAGTCAGAAGCCTCAGGATCATGATCAAACGTCTTCTCATAAACTACCTTTATTCAGTCTCGTGAACCTGATTATCAAGTACCTGAGGCCACCTTTTCTGAATTATATTTAAAGTCGATATCAGCATTACCAGTATTTTTCACTGCATGGTGATGCCGTCGTCATTCAGAGACGATTCTAACCCGAACCAATTTTGAATACTACTAAATAGTTAAGCCATCGTGGTCTTGTCTCCATCAAGCTGATTTAAACAGCGCTTATCAATGCTGGTTATTCTGATGTGCGCAGAGTAAACAATATAGAAAAAAACGGAAGCAGGATGTAATCGAATAACACTATTAATGGGTTGCTGTTTAATCAATCGTTTTGGCAGAAAGGCCACTAATGTTCACCCTGGTGTTGCAGTCCAACGTGGGAGACTGACAGTAATAGCGCTGCCGTTACTTTTCCTTTTGATCTGAATTCTTTTCAACGCAAATCATGAAATTCAAACTGATCGGGTTTTTCTGCTGTGTGCTCTCCACCCTGAGTACAGCAGCAGAGTTAACAGCGTCCAATATAATCGTTGAGGCAATTGAAAATTTTGTTGTGCGGGAAACCCGAAACCTTCCAGGTAATATCATCATTAAATCCAGTGTGCCGAATTCCCACTTGGCCCGCCAGCCTTGTGAGCACATGGAAGCATTTTTGCCTGAGGGTGCAAGTATATGGGGAAGATTCTCGATTGGAGTGCGTTGCCACGGAGCAAATGGCTGGATACTTTATGTGCCGGTTGAGATAGCTGTTATTGCACAAGTTGTTCATACTACGCATACAATTTCTAGCGGCAAACAACTATTGGCACAGGATATGGTAATGAAGGAAGTTGATCTGACCCGCTACTCAAGGGATGTGCTTCTCGATTTCCGGCAAGTAATCGGGAAAATGACGGCCACCTCTGTCGCAGCAGGTCAACCCATCCGCCAGATCCAGTTACGCGCCCCACACGTCATTACACGTGGCCAAAAAGTGCGGTTAATGGCAACAGGGAAAGGTTTTAGCGTCAGTACTGAGGGTAGTGCCCTAACGAATGCTGCAGCAGGTGAATTGGTACAGATACGCAATTCCACAGGACGTGTGATCAGTGGCCTGGCTCATCAGGACGGCTATGTTGAGATCAGGTAGTAAAATTGATCGATAGCCTGCCGATTGATCCTGTCTGCTTCTATCTATTCGGTATTTTGGATCGCTTTATTTCTTTCTGGCAGAAAAGCAGAGATATTCATGGCCGTGCATCTGGTCATGATGTTTCAAACAACTAAAAAATTTTTGATGTTTAATGGGATGGCTCAAAAAAAACCCTGCCGAAAGGGCAGGGTAAAGGCCTCGTCAATAAAAGGAGAACATCAATTACGTGATGTCATCATAATACTTTGCTTTGTTAAGCATAACGTTTGTTAAGCCGGTTTTAATCCCGTTATTCTTATTTTTGCCATAAGCATTTGCATATTTTGTAGAGAAATACTATTGGGCGACGTTCTTGAGTAGTTCGATAATAACGGGGTCTTTAGCCATATCCATTGCGATTTTTCCACTGGTCGTAATAATGGTGGGATCAGCACCCCGTTCGAGTAATAATTGAACGGTTTGTGCGTTCTCATGCAGGGCCGCCCACATTAATGCAGTCACACCATCCTGATTCTGCTGGTTTATGTTGGCACCTTTGGCGAGTAAAAGCTCGATAACCGCGTTATGGCCATTCTGCGCGGCTAGAATCAGTGCGGTGAAGTCGTTAGTCGCCTTGAGATCGGGCAAAGCGCCGTGAGCCAGGAGGGCTTCGACAACATCTGAATAACCTGAAAGTGATGCCAGGAAAAGTGCGGAAGCACCGTTTTCATCCTGCAGGTTAGGTTTTGCCCCGTTGGCTAATAACGCTTTGACAACGTTAAGATGGCCGTTCTGTGCGGCCAGGTGTAACGCCGTAACCTGGTTTTCACTCTTTAAATCAGGTTTGGCCTTGTATTTCAATAATAGGTTTACCATCTTAATGTTACCTTTAACGGCTGCCAGCATTAGCGGTGACAGGCCGTTCTTGTCCTGCAGATCCGGATTGGCCTTGTTTGTGAGTAATATTTCAACGATAGGTAAATGGAGATTCTTAACTGCCAGCAGGAGCGGAGTGCCTTTTTGGATATTAGCAAGATCTACAGATGCCTTGTGTTTCAATAACAGGGTAACGATTTCTTCATGGCCATTCTGGGCGGCAACGGATAGTGCAGAAAATCCATCCGGATTTTGCAGATCAATTTTAATATTTTCATCGATCAGTTTCGTGACTGTGGCCGTATCGCCGGTTAAAGCGGCCTTGAGAAAATCTTGCTCATTATTTGCATATAACGTTGGAATCTGTAATATGAACAATAGGACGAGAGCGGATAAGTAGTGTTTTTTTTGGTGCCCGAGCCGGGCAAGTAATCGTGTTTTCATAAGCTTCGTATTGGGTTGTTTTTTAATTAGCGGATAAAGTAATGTCCGATAGGCTGGTTAGTAGGTTCTTGGTTTAGGAGGGAAAGATTCTACCGTAAGTGGTTTCAGTCTCACCGGTTTATAATCAAGCCGCTGATCCTGACTGAAAAATAATGTGTGTTTTAGCCAGTTACGATCATCCCGCTCAGGATAGTCATCACGTGCATGTGCACCTCGGCTTTCCAGTCTGGCCTGAGCCGAAACCATAGTGGCAATTGCTACTTCGATCAGATTATCCAGTTCCAGCGCTTCTATCCGGGCTGTATTGAATATGCGGCTTTTATCACGGATTTCGGTTTGTCTGACCTGTTGAGCAGTTTCATTGATTTTGCTGACCCCTTGTGTCAATAGATCTGGGAAGCGAAACACACCGCAGTAGTGCTGCATAGTTTTACGCAGCACCGCACCAGTTTTCGCAACAGAAGTGCCATCTTTCTGTGTTTCGAGGCGAGATAGGCGCGACAGGGTGAGTTCGGCGGCATCTTCGGGTAACAGTTGATGGTGATGACTGTTTTTGAGGTCCTCAATAATCTGCTCACCTGCCGCACGACCGAATACAACGATATCCAGCAGGGAGTTGGTGCCCAGGCGGTTAGCACCGTGTACAGATACGCAGGCGCATTCGCCGACCGCATACAAACCAGTCACTACTTCTTCTGGTCCGGTTTTGTAAGGGGCAACAACCTGGCCATGAAAATTGGTAGGTATGCCACCCATCATGTAGTGCGCAGTTGGAACCACCGGTATGGGCTGATCGATTGGATCGACGTGTGCGAATTTCAGGGCAATGTCGCGGATACCTGGTAGCTTGGATTTGATCATTTCTGCACCAAGGTGATCGAGTTTCAATAACAGATGATCATGATTCGGTCCACAGCCACGGCCTTGCAGAATTTCGGTCGTTAGTGCACGTGATACCACATCGCGGCTGGCAAGATCCTTTGCATTTGGCGCATACCGCTCCATGAAGCGCTCGCCTGCATTGTTGAGTAGATAACCTCCTTCACCGCGTACTGCCTCGCTGATGAGCACGCCTGCGCCATAAACGCCGGTTGGGTGAAATTGCCAGAATTCCATATCTTCCAGCGGTATGCCGGCACGGGCTACCATACCCAACCCATCACCAGTATTGATAAAAGCGTTAGTACTGGCTTCAAAAATCTGGCCTGCACCACCTGTGGCCAGTAGGGTTGCACGTGCCTGCAGCAGCATGGTTTCACCGGTTTCCATCTCCAGCGCAGTAACTCCCAGGACATCCCCTTGTTGATTGCGCACTAAATCCAGTCCCAGCCACTCGACGAAAAACTGGGTATTGGCGCTGACATTACGCTGATAAAGGGTGTGCAGCATGGCATGTCCGGTCCGGTCTGCCACCGCGCAGGAACGAGTAGCCTGGGCGCCGCCAAAATGCTGGGATTGTCCACCAAATGGCCGCTGGTAAATTTTGCCGTTTTTCAGTCGATCGAACGGCATGCCAAAGTGCTCGAGCTCGTAGACAATTTCCGGCGCCTTGCGGCACATGTATTCGATGGCATCCTGGTCGCCAAGGTAATCGGAGCCTTTAACCGTGTCGTACATATGCCAGTGCCAGTTGTCCTCGCTGACATTACCGAGCGATGCGGCAATTCCGCCCTGTGCAGCCACCGTATGCGAGCGTGTGGGGAATACTTTGGATAACACTGCTACCTTGAGACCCGCTTCGGACAGCTGTAAGGCAGCGCGCATGCCAGCACCTCCGGCACCGACAATTACAACATCAAATTTTCTTGTATTTATTGCCACGCTAGCCCCACAGAATGTATACAAACCAAGCAAAATAGAATAAGAGTGCAGTAATCACTATGATCTGGATTGTTAAGCGAACAGCCATTGGATGAATGTAATCCATTAACACATTGCGCACACCTACCCACGCATGCCAGCATAATGCGAGAAAAAACAGCAAAGATGCTATTTGCATCCACTGGTTGTTGAATAACGATCTGATTTCACCGTAATCGATGGGGTGGCGCGAAATTACAAATATGGCAATAAATGCGGTATAAAGTACCATCAACACTGCAGTTACACGTTGTGTCAACCAGTCGCGCAAGCCAAAATGTGCTCCAGTCACCACTCGGTTTGATCGCCTTACCATAACCATACTCCGACCAATGCTGTTAAAATAATGCCCGAGAATAGCGCTAGCTTACTACTGAAGCGCGCTTGTGGCAGGGATAAGCCCAAATGCAGGTCAAGAGCAAGATGACGAACCCCTGCGCATAGATGGTGTAGATAGAACCAGGCTGCCAGTAACAGTAATAATTTGGCTATTGGGTGCTCAAGATTGAACAGTAAATGAGCGAAGCCTTCTGGGGAGTACAATGCCGTTTGCAACGCATACAGTATCAGTGGTATCCCGGGAAAGAATAGCAGTATCCCGCTGATGCGGTGCAGAATGGAGACAATGGCGGGCAGTGGCTGCCTGATGCGCAGCAGATCAAGATATTTCGGCCCCTTTTTTTTTGGAAAATGCGCTTCCATAAAAGTCATCCCGAGTTGTTTAGGAACGGTAACTGCGCCGGTGCTTTATTATTTGACTGGTATTTTAGTCCAATTCTCTCACATCGGCTCATCAACTTTGTCTGGAGTGGTCTGCCCGTGAGCTTTTTGTACAACGTGAACCCAATAATTTTATTTTGTTAAAACCTATCCTTACATGACCAAATACGTTTTTGTGACAGGTGGAGTTGTTTCATCTCTTGGTAAAGGTATTGCTGCGGCTTCGTTGGCGGCATTGCTGGAAACCCGTGGAATTAAAGTGACCATGCTCAAGCTCGATCCCTACATCAACGTTGATCCGGGTACCATGAATCCATTCCAGCATGGAGAGGTTTTTGTTACGGAGGATGGCGCAGAGACGGATCTTGATCTGGGACATTACGAGCGGTTTATCAGTACCAAGATGACGCGTCGCAATAATTTTACGACCGGACAGATTTATGAAAGTGTTATCCGTAAAGAGCGCAGGGGAGAGTATTTAGGCGGAACGGTTCAGGTTATTCCGCATATTACCGATGAGATTAAACTGTTTATTCGTAATGGGGTAGGGGATGCGCAGGTTGCAATCGTAGAAATCGGCGGAACAGTCGGCGATATTGAATCCCTGCCTTTTCTGGAAGCTATTCGGCAAATGTCGGTACAGTTGCCGCGCGAGGACACCTGCTTCATTCACCTGACGTTATTACCCTATATTGCCTCGGCGGGGGAACTTAAAACCAAACCGACACAGCATTCCGTCAAGGAGCTCCGCGAAATTGGCATACAGCCGGATGTGTTGCTTTGTCGCTCGGACCGTTCACTGCCTCTGGAAGAGCGTCGCAAAATCGCATTATTTACCAATGTACGTGAGGAAGCAGTCATCAGTGCGGTCGATGTCGACAGTATTTATAAGATTCCTGCTTTGCTGCACGAGCAAATGCTGGATGAAATTGTCTGCCACAAACTGAACATACTGGCAAAAGCGGCAAAATTATCCGCCTGGAAGAAACTGGTGGAGGCGCTGGAGCATCCTGAGCATAGGGTATCGGTTGCTCTGGTGGGGAAATATGTTGATTTAACCGAATCTTACAAATCGCTGACTGAAGCGTTGATTCATGCGGGTATTCATACTCGCTGCCGGATAGACATTCATTATGTTGATTCAGAAGATATCGAACAGCAGGGAGCGGACTGCCTCAAGGACAAGCACGCGATTCTGGTACCAGGTGGGTTTGGCAAGCGTGGGGTCGAAGGAAAAATTATGGCGATCAATTATGCCCGCATGCACCAGGTGCCTTATCTGGGGATATGTCTGGGGATGCAGCTGGCGGTCATAGAGTTTGCACGCAACCAGCTGCGGTTAAAAAAAGCGCATAGCACCGAGTTTGATCCTGATACCCCCTATCCGGTGTTGGGGCTTATTACTGAATGGCGTGATCGTCATGGTCAAATTGAAAAACGTTCTGCCAAAACTGAACTCGGAGGCACCATGCGTCTTGGTGGACAGGAGTGTTTGCTAAAAGAGGGGTCTCTAGCGAGTAAAATTTATAGTGCTGACAAAATTATTGAACGGCATCGCCATCGTTATGAGGTAAACGCCAAATATATTCCGAAGCTGGAAGAAGCGGGTATGTTAATCAGTGGGTTATCCGGTGAAGGAGATTTGTGTGAAATGATTGAATTGCCACAATCCGTGCATCCCTGGTTTGTGGCCTGCCAATTTCACCCGGAATTTACCTCAACGCCCCGTAATGGTCATCCATTGTTTAATCACTACATTAAGGCGGCAATTAAATTTGCCGCTAAATCTGAGTCAAAGAAATCTCAAAATATTGATGTGTTGGCGAGCTGATTGGCGAGCCATCAGATTTTTTAAAAAATAACGACCCATTTAATTTAATTAGATAATACAAATGAATAACACAAGGAAAGTCGCATGAGTGCAATCGTAGATGTCATCGCCCGTGAAATTATGGATTCCCGTGGCAATCCAACCATAGAAGCCGATGTATTGCTGGAGTCGGGCGTTCTGGGTCGTGCATCGGTACCGTCCGGCGCCTCCGTGGGCACGCGGGAAGCGGTTGAGTTGCGTGATGAGGATGCAGATCGTTTTAACGGGAAAGGGGTGTTGAAAGCGGTAGAACATGTCAATACTGAGATTGCTGAAGCGATTATGGGACTGGATGCTGCCGAACAGTGTTTTATCGATCAAACCCTGATTTCGCTGGATGGGAGTGATAACAAATCCAGGCTTGGCGCGAATGCTATTCTGGCTGTATCCCTTGCGGTGGCCAAAGCTTCGGCGGAAGAATCCGGTCTGCCGCTTTATCGGTATCTGGGTGGCGTTAATGCCAAGTGGTTGCCCGTACCAATGATGAATCTGATTAATGGCGGCGCGCATGCCAATAACAGCCTTGATATTCAGGAATTTATGGTCATCCCGCTAGGAATGCCGAGTTTTCGTGAAGCAGTGCGCTGTGGCGCAGAAATTTTCAACAAGATCAAATTACTGCTCCATAAAAGAAACATGGCGACCACAGTTGGAGATGAAGGGGGATTTGCGCCAAATTTTGCCCGTAATGAGGAAGCGCTTGCGCTAATTGTCCAGGCGATCGATGAAGCGGGCTATCTGCCGGGTTCCGATGTGGCCATCGGAGTAGACTGCGCCAGCTCCGAGTTTTATCGCGACGGCAGGTATCATCTTTCCTCGGAAGGACTGCAGCTCACTTCGGCTCAGTTTGTCGATTATCTGGCAGGTTGGGTGGACAAGTACCCGATCATCAGTATCGAAGATGGCATGAGTGAACAGGACTGGGATGGCTGGAAACTGTTGACTGAAAGCCTGGGTAAAAATGTGCAATTGGTGGGTGATGATATTTTTGTGACCAACACAAAAATTTTAAAAGAGGGAATTAAGCAAAATATTGCTAATTCTATTCTGATCAAAGTCAACCAGATTGGTACATTGACTGAAACGCTGGATGCCATCGAAGCGGCGAAATGTGCTGGATATACTGCGATAGTTTCGCATCGATCGGGAGAAACAGAGGATACCACTATTGCTGATATTGCTGTTGCCACCAATGCCCTGCAGATCAAAACGGGTTCTTTGTCCCGATCTGACAGACTGGCAAAATACAACCAGCTGATTCGAATTGAAGAAGACCTGGGTGAATTGGCCCGTTATGCCGGACGCTCGGCCTTTTATCAGTTAAAGTTGTAGAAATGTAATGAAAGCTTTGGCTGTCGTACTGATTGCTCTGATTGTGCTAGCTCAATATCCGTTGTGGTATGGCAAGGGCGGCTGGCTGGAAATAATGCAGATGAAGCAGGAGGTAATTGCCCTGCAGGAAAGCAATCAGCTCTTGCTGCAAGAAAATACTATCCTGGAAGCTGAGGTTGATAATCTAAAGGTGGGGTTGGATGCTATCGAGGAACTCGCCCGCAGTGAATTGGGCATGATTCGTCAAAATGAATTATTTTTCCGCGTGCTGGCGCAGGAGCTAAGATAATAGGCGTATGGCTGCAAGGCAATTGTTGCAATGTTATATGTGGATTGCGATTATGGACAAACAATGATATTGAAATGGATAGCTTTGATTGTACTAGGAGTGTTGATTTACTGGTTTGTTAAACAGGTGCGACAAACTAATCAGCAAGATAATAATCACCGTACCGCAATTGAAGACATGGTCTGTTGCGCCCATTGCGGGGTACATCTGCCAAAAAGTGAGAGTATCGCCAGTCAGGGAAAGTATTTTTGTAATACAAGTCATTTCCAGCAATATCGGGATGTTATAAAAGGCGTTGATGAGTAAGTCTTTTGGTGATGAATAATCCCATTGGTCAACGGCATCTCTAAAGAATCTGCACCTCGTCTTATTTACCCCTCAAAAAATTTTTAGAGACGGGTGCCCGTCAAATGAGCTGGGCAGAAATAATATCAAACGAATTTTTCTGCTGTTTTATGAGTAGTCGTCGAGATTGGTTACAAGGTGATGAGCCGTGGTTCATTTGCTTTGGTTATCAATTGCTACGCGTGTTGGGTTTTTTCCTTTCAATGCTGCGATCTTGATTTTCACCGTGGTGACAACTTATTCAAGTATCGTCAACCTCCATCAGTTTGTGTAGTTGATAAATCCATTTCGCTGCCCTATGGCAGGGTAGACTTGTGCCACATGTTCAATTGTGCGAAATGCCACATTAACAAGCCTGCCCGATCATTAAGATATTCTTGGTGTTGATGCCAGGGTCGTTCATCTTGACGAGATGCTGTTGAATTTGCATTGGATTGCCCATAGTTAGTGGTTGGCTTCTATTGAAGAGGGCTGGAGCTAATATCTTTTTCACATTCCTGATCAAATTTTTTTTGATAAAAAAGAGAGGCGCGCTAAATAGGGTTACTTTGTCGGAAATTTTTACACTTTGAAAGGCCAATTAAATGTGCATTATTTAACATCCTGAAAAATAGTGTATAAAATTAATGGCATGAATTGTGCTGTATATAGAATATAAGATCATTATAAAGACGAATAAACCTGGTTTGTGACCGGTGTTATCGCTTCACCCCAGCATGTTACAAATTTTTTCTTTAACGAGTTATCCAGGCGAAATCTGTAGGTTCCGGCAGGTATTGATCGAGGAGGTATCATGAGTTACAAACTAGATGTTGGCAAAGTCAGCAGCATCAAAAATAATATCAAGATCGAGTTGCTGAATAGTCTTTTCCAGAAAAGAGAAAATCCCGGTCGGCGCAGTGCCGATTTGAACGCTGAGCGATTGCGTGCTGAGCGAGATGCGCTACTCAAAGAAATCCCGATTGCCATTTTCTATCTTGATACGGATTTGCGCTATACCAGTGTCAGTCTCGCGTTTGCCAGAAGTGTCGGATTAACGATCAGTGAGGTGATAGGTAAAACAGTTTTTGAATTGTTCCCCCCCGGTCTGGCGACAAATCTCCAGGAAAAATATCGCTATACGCTTGATTCTGGTGAATCTGTTACCGACTTAAGTTACAGCATTACCCAAAAGAATGGACAGCAGGTTCATTTTTCGACTGAGCTCGCTCCTTTTTATGATAATAGTGGCCAGATCGCTGGTTTGGTTGGGGTTAGCAGCGATATCAGCAGGCTGACAGAGGCCAGTTTAGACATAGCTAGAACATCTGAGGATAACTATAGACTTTTGGCAGAAAACAGATTGCTGACCCGTCGACTCTATGAGATTCAGGAAGACGAGCGTCATCATATTGCGCGAGAATTGCATGATGAGTTAGGTCAGTGGCTAACGGCATTACGCGCTGAATTGCAGGTGGTTATTGGGCACGTTGAGCGGGATTCCGCCATTTATGAGCGTGTCCAGTCGATTAAAGAAATTGCAAATACCATGCATGGCGTCGTTCATGACATGTTGCAGGAATTGCGGCCAGTAATGCTCGATAAGCTGGGGCTGGTCGATAGTCTTCGTGAATTACAGAATGACTGGTGTAGACACCATCCACATATCAATTTTGAGCTGATGATATCGGACAGTATTGGTGGCGCAGGCGCATTTGACAAAATAGTTTCTATTACAATCTATCGTTTGATTCAGGAAGCGTTCAATAACGTTTGCAAGCATGCGCGAGCCAGGAAGGTGGTGGTGCAATTGGGTCGAGAAAAGAACTCGCCTATACTCCCTGATACTTTGCTTTTGAGTGTGGAGGATGATGGAATCGGCTTTGATATTGAGCAAAAATCTGTAGGTTTGGGATTGCTTGGCATGCGTGAAAGAGTTATTGCTGCCGGTGGCGAATTTTTGCTGCAAAGTTCACCCGGCAACGGCGTTCAGATTGCTGTCAGATTACCGCTTGAGTCGCACAGTTAACTGACGTGAGTGCCAAGCTGATTACCCTCGTTCTGATAGATGATCACCCTGTCGTGCGGGCCGGGTATCGCTACTTTCTCGAAAGTACTAAAGAGATTATGGTGTTGGCGGAGGCTGGCGATGGTGAAACCGGCTGTGTTCTTTATCAGGAATATCAACCAGACATGGTGATTATCGACATCAATATGCCGGGTATTGGTGGTCTGGAAACCATTCATCGTATCAAATCAAAAAATCCGGCAGCGAACATACTTGCGTTGAGTATGCATAGTAGTGAGATTATGGTAAAGCGGGTGCTCGATATGGGGGCGACAGGGTACCTTACCAAACAATGTACCCCTGAACAGTTGCTGGAAGCAGTTAACCGGATAAGCCAGGGAAAACCATATATTGATGCCAAACTAGCGTCAAATATGCTGAACGACGGCATGCAGGGCGATGGTGATAAGCATCCCCTGCATATTCTTTCACAAAGAGAATTTCAGATATTTACACTGCTTGCTGAGGGTAATTCAGTCCTGCAAATTGCAGAAATCATTTCCATCAGCCCCAAGACAGTCGGTGTTCATCATGCCAGCATCATGAGAAAACTGGGGCTTCAGAATACTGTTCAACTCGTACGGCTGGCGATTGATTGTGGGTTAATCCGCGTATAGCCACAGTTTTTGGGTTTTTTTAATTCGTATTTTTTCTGAACTCCTGTTTCTGGGAGATATTGCTGAAAAATTACCAGCTGTCAATTTTTGCTAGACCCTCAGTCTGCCCTTGCCTCTGCATCAGTGCCTTCATTGCAGCTATCGATATCTGCGTCAGTACGGGCTCCATACAATTAATTTAAAGAATTTCTTTATATCAAAATAAATAATCTGCTTATTTCCTTTTCTTGTTGTGGCCGGATAATGTTTCATAACCCGACTGCGATTCAAATGATTGGGTTGTAACCTCGTAATTCAAAACCTATGATTCTCAACTTAAGAGGAATTAAAAATGAGTCAATTTAAACAGAAAGTTATGGTGGCGAGTATTGTGCTTGCTTTTGGCGCTGCAGGCAGTGCCTGGGCGAATCCGACTAATACAGCGACTGAAGTTGCCGGAAATCAAACAGCGACTGCGGACAGCAACCAGAGCGGAGCAGGTATCGCAGCGAATGAATTTTCAGAAGCATATGACAATACAAACAACAGTCAGACAACATCGACTGATAACAACAGCAACAACAGCAACAACAGCGACAACAGCGACAACAGCGACAACAGCAACAATAGCGATAACAGCAACAACAGTGATAACAGCGTGCTGAATACCACTGATAACAACAGCAACAACAGTGACAACAGTGACAACAGTAATAACAGCGACAACAGCAACAATAGCGACAACAGTTTTGCCAGTGCAGACGATGCTGCTGCTAATAATGGTAGTACCGCTACTTCTGATCGTTCTGATAACAGCTATGCAATTGGTTCAGATGGCTCAGCATCAGCTAATAATCAGAGCACTTCAACAGCAGATAACAGTGACAACAGTGACAACAGTTATGCTGATGCTTCTGAAGGTTCTGCGTCCGCAAACAATAACAGCACTTCCTCCGCAGACAACAGCGACAACAGCGACAACAGCTATGCAACTGCATCGGAAGGTTCGGCATCAGCCAATAATCAGAGTACTTCAACAGTAGACAACACCGATAACTCTGATAACAGCTATACAACAGCAGACGGAACCGGGTCGGCAGCGGCTAAAATGGTGATGCAACCGCGACCTATTCGGTTAATAACTCTGCGCTTAGTGGTACGGTGACGGGAGCGGGTGTTGGTGCAGTTGTCACTTCTGGTGACGGAGAAGGTGCTGCAACTCTGACAGCCAGCAATTCCATCTCGGAATCTTTTAACGGGGCGGCTGGAATTAACCAGGTTGTCCAAAATCACGGCGCCAATGCCTTGACACAGCAACAAGTGTCTTTCCAAGGCAACGTAAATGTTAATGCTCAGTAATCTGAGTTGAGCATATTAAGAAATATCTAATCAAGGAGAAAAACATGAATCAATTTAATAAAAAAAGTGTTGGTTGCGAGTATGGTACTTGCTTTGGTGTTGCGGGTAACGCTTGGGCCAATCCGACGAATACCGCTGAAACCGTAAACGATCAAACTGCAACTGCAACCAGTGATCAAAACAGTGCTGGCATTGCTGCGAACGAATATTCAACCGCATATGACAATACCAATAACAGCGTGGCGAATGCAACGGATGACCATACTGACAACAGCGACAACAGCGACAACAGCAACAACAGCGACAACAGCGACAACAGCAACAACAGCGACAACAGCAACAACAGCCAAGTGGCTACTACTGATGATCATACTGACAACAGTAACAACAGCGACAACAGCGACAACAGCGACAACAGCGACAACAGCGACAACAGCTCGGCTACTGGTGTAGATGCTGCAGCCAACAATAGCAGTACCGCTACTTCTGATCGTTCCGACAACAGCTTTGCAGATGCAGGTTCAGCTAGCGCCGCCGCTAACAACGGTAGCACTGCTACCGTGGACAACAACGACAACAGCGATAACAGTTCCGCAGATGCAGGTTCAGCTAGTGCCGCTGCCAACAACGGCAGCACTGCTACCGTGGATAACAGTGATAACAGCGATAACAGTTTTGCAGATGCTGGTTCTGGCAGTGCTGCCGCCAACAATGGCAGTACCGCTTCTGTTGATAACACCAATAACAGCGACAACAGCCAAACAGCGGCAAATGGTAATGGGTCTGCTGCAGCACAAACCGGCAATGCTTCTGCCACCTACTCAGTCAATAACTCAGACTTGAGCGGTGCGGTAACAGGCGAAGGTGCGGGATCAGGTGTATCCGTAGCTTCAGGTTCAGCTGATGCTGCTTATGCTGCTGACAATACTATTAGCGCTGCATTCAACGGTGCTGCTGGTATCAACCAGGTTGTACAAAATCATGCTGCCAATGCGTTGACACAGCAACAAGTGTCTTTTCAGGGTAACGTGAATGTTAACCAGTAATTTCGTTCACTAATCGTTCGGTGTTTAGCTGAACTTTAGTCAGTGAAGAGTTGCCGATGGGGAAGGTGGTCCTGTCGGCAACTTCCACCAAATAACGAAGTTATAAACTCTGGAGAACAGAATGAAGCCAATATTAAAAGGTAATGTGTCTTTTCTCTTTGCCCTGATATTGCCTGTTTGTACCGTTAATGCTTCTTCCGATCAGCTTGCAAATGATTCGATAACTGCGGGCTTTCCTTCAACTGGGATTGTTTCGCTGGATGAACTTGACGAGGTACGAGGAATGGGTGGGGTGGATAGCACCGTGCTGAATACTATGAATGTTAAGGCAACATTGACGGGTAACACGGCAACTAACAATGTCACCGGCACAAACATAATTGATACCAGCGCTTTTTCTGGAGCCAACGGCATGTTTTCGGTTATTCAAAATAGTGGTAACAATGTGGTTATTCAAGATTCAACCATTGTAAATGTCACCATAGTGAATTGATTTTGTTATGAAAAACTTCTTGCATAAATTGTTTTTGACCGCTATGACGATGTTGGTGAGTAGCCATCTCGTTGCGCTGGATCTGAATGGAATGGCGGGAGGTGGAATTATCTTGTCTCGACAAAAGTTTTGCCGAGATGAAGTTTGATACGGTTTATAAACAAGAATTTGATTTTAGTTGCGGCTCTGCAGCGTTGGCTAGTCTGCTCACGTTTCATTACGGTAATGTGGTGAGCGAAAAGACCGTATTTCTAGAAATGTATGAGCATGGCGATCAGGAAAAAATTAAGGATCAAGGTTTTTCAATGCTCGATATGAAAAACTATCTGGGGCGGCATGGTTACGGTTCGGATGGATTTAAGATAAACCTGGATAAATTGCGCGAATTCAATAGTCCGGCAATTACAATTATTGATCTTAATGGCTATTTACATTTCGTTATTATCAAGGGTGTAACCGAGCAAAAAGTCCTGGTTGGTGATCCTGCGGTAGGTGTCAAAATTATTCCTCGCGATGAATTTGAAAAGATGTGGGTGAGCGTATTTTATTTATGGTCCATGATAACGGTGGTATTCAGACAGAAGCATCGCAAGCAAGAAGAATGGCATACCCATTTGGCTCCGTTAGGGGTGCGGTTGACCAGTTAAGTTTAAGCGAATATTTCGTGCTGATACGCGGACAGGTGACAGGTCCTTTGGATTTTTAACTATATTGGGTGTCTGGCATGTTTACTTGCAACGATATGATCAAGCATAAAATTTTGCAGTTGGTGTTGTTGCTGACTTTCTTGGTAAATCTTGCTGTTGCCCGAGATACGCTGGCAGATGCTGGATATGCTGACGATATTTTTTAGTGACCCATACAGCCAATTGATACGCGCGACTGATGATGAGTTGGCCCAGCAAAGAGGCGGCTTTACCCTGCCAAAATGGAATGGTTGTTAATATAAGTCTGGAAAGACTGATTTTCTGAATGGAATTGAAACGGCTTCCTCATTTATACAATTCCCGATAGACGGTGTGTTGATCCAAAATGGAAGTGGAAACTTGGGGGCAGATTTGGTCCGGATCAGTTATCGGTTCTATTATTCAAAATAGTTTGGATAATCAGTCGATTAAAAGTATTAATGAGCTCAATATAGAAATAAGTAATCTGCAGAATCTGGACTTGAGGTCTAGTCACAGTTATTACTGATCTGATTATGCCAAATTTACAGTAATGCTGATTTTTTGAGTAAAGATACCGCAGAATAATAAAACTCCACTGGCAATGCATGGCATTTG